>CADBQY010000061.1 GCA_902796885.1 uncultured Planctomycetota bacterium | reverse complement strand
TAGGGACGGCGCATCATCGGAATGTCGCACTTCGCGAGTTTTCCGTCGACCATCTGATAGCAGTTGATCCACCGCTGGTTCTGAATCTCTTCGCTCGGCCAGAGGGTCGTGTCGGTCATCCCGAGCGGGTCGAAAATCCGCTCCTGCATAAAATCTTCATACTTCTGGCCGGTCACCTTCTCGATGATTCCGCCGGCGATATCGATCCCCAGCTCCGAATAGCAGAAATCGGTTCCCGGTTCGAAGGCCAGGGGCGTACGGCTCGCTTCAAAGATCTCCTGCGGCAGGGGAAGCGCGTCCGAGCCGAATTTATCCATCATTTTGGTCTGGAACGGAAACCCGATCTGGTGCGAAAGGGCGTGCCGAACCGTCGGTTTCACCTGCGCCGGCTTGAGAAGCATGACGCCGTCGTCTTGATATTTAATGACGCGCAGATCCGCCATCTCCGGGAAATACTTTTCGATCGGGTCGTCCAGCGAAACTTTCCCCTCGTCGACGAGCATCATCAGCGCGGTGCCGGTGAAGATTTTCGACGTCGAGGCGATCCAGATCATCTGATCCGGCGCGATCGGCACTTTCTTTTCCAGGTCGGCGTATCCGACGCAGTCGATCTGCAGAACGGCGTCTTTCGTCGCCAGAACCGAGATCATTCCCGCCAGTTCTCCCCGGTCGACGAACGGCTGGAGCGCCTCTTTCATCAGGGGTGACTCGGCGCGCAGAAGCGCCGCAAATGCCAGCATCACCAAAACGGCAAACGAAGCGATACGTTTCACGGTGGTTCCTTTCTTCATAGGGTTCGTGAGTTTAAAAGCAAACGAAAACGTCAAATCGCCCCCATTTTATCAAACGGCGCGAGCCGGTTCAAGAAGCGAAAGCGTTTCGGCGATTGAAACCGTTTTTTCTTTCGGGTAGAATGGGGGCGTAGAAAGCGAAAATCGAAACGCGCGGAATACTCCGCGCCGCCGAATCGTCCCGTCCGCCGCGGAGCCTTCCGCCCAAACCGTTTGAAAGGATAACGATGAAAAAACTCCTTGCCCTCGCTTTGTTGATCTCGTCGTCCGCCCTGTTCGCCGACGACGCGTTCCCGCCGATCCCCTCGACTCCGGTCGTCGCGCACCGCGGCTTTTCCGGCGCCAAGCCCGAAAACACCCTCGCGGCGTTCCGCGCCGCGGCCGACGTCGGCGCCAGCGGAGCCGAATGCGATATCCGCCGCGCCAGCGACGGCGTCATTTACATTATGCACGACGCCAACTTCAAGCGGACCGCCGGGCACGATATCGCCGCCGGGACGATCCCCTATTCCGAAATCGAAGCGTTCGACGCCGGCGAAGGCGAAAAGATCCCGACGCTCGAATCGTACCTCACCCTCCTGAAAGGAACTGCCACCCGCCCGATCATCGAAGTGAAAGAGGACGGATTCTCGGAACAGCTGGTCGAAATGGTTCGCGCGTTCGAACTCGAAAAGACGGCGGTTGTGATCGACTTCTCCGCCGAGCGGGTCAAAAAGGTGCGCGAGCTGGCGCCCGAACTCTGCTGCGCCTGGCTCTGCTCGTTCAACAACGAGATTTCCGAAGACGAAATCGTCGAAAAGATCATCGGCACCCTGAAAGACTGCAATACAAATGTGGTCGACATGCAGTTCGGCCGCGTCACGCCGACCCTCGTTCAGAGGTTGAACGAAGCGGGAATCTCGGTCTGGTGCTGGACGGTCGACAATCCCGACGACATTCAGCGTCTCTACGACATGGGGGTCGAATCGATCACGACCAACTTCCCCGACCGCGCGCTGGAATGCTACCGTAAAAAGTAAGTCAAGCGGCGAAAAGCCGTCCGAAACGGGAGGTTAAAACGAATATGGCTCGAAGGTACGACGAACCGACGCGGCTGGTCGAAGTCCCGGTTTCGCTGGTCCCGCTGATCGAGCAGTTCGTCGCTCAGGGCGGGGTCGGGTGTCCTTTCTTCGACACGGCGGTTCCCGCGGGGTTCCCGTCCCCCGCCCAAGACGAAAATCCCCGGACGCTCGATATCGTCTCGTATTTGATCCCGTATCCCGAACGGACGATCCTGGTGAAAGTTCCCGACGACGCGTTCGAGGAGGAAGGGATCTTCTGCGGCGACATCCTGATCGCCGAACGCGAAACGGCCGCCCGTGACGGCGATCTGGCGCTCTGTTCGATCGAAGGGAACGTCGTGCTGACCCGTATCGACCGCGCCGTCATGCGCCAACGGACGCCCGACGCCGTCGTTCACGCGATCGTGCGGTTTCGGATTCACACGCTCTACGGCGGCGACTTTATCTAAAAGACGCCGCGAGCGGCGCTTTATGGACATCATCCCACACATCAACCCCAGACATTGCAGGCGAATACGACCATGACAGACCGATTCTTTTTCCGCGCGATCCGGCGCCGGTTTTTCTATCTCCTGACCCCGCTTTTGATCTTCGCCGCCGCGGCGGCGCGGGCCGCTGATCTGACCGGATACCCGCAGTTCAACGAGCTCTCGTTTACCTACGACGGCCGCCCCTTCTCGGCCGAGACGTTCGACTGCGCGGTCACGCCCGACGGCGGAAACGACGAATTCACGCGGATGAACGTCGCCTACACCTCACGCGACGGGAAGCTCCGGGTCGACGTCGCCTACAAGTTATACAAAAACTATCCCGTTTCGGAATACGCGGTCCGCCTGACGAATCTCTCCGCGGACGAGCCGACCGGTCTGATCGACGATTTCCGGTCGATCGACACCACCTACTCCCTGCCGGATTCCGAAAAGAATCTGGTTCTAAGCGCCGTCTCCGGCTCCCTCTGCGCGCCCGACGATTTTACGCCGCGGCAACGCGTCGTCGCGCCGGGCGAATCGTACACGTTCGAAACGCGCAGCGGCCGCTCGAGCAGCGACTATATGCCGTTCATCGAATGGACTCTCGACGGCCCGGCCTCCGAAACGTATCACTGCATGCTCGCGATCGGATGGACCGGCTCGTGGCGCGCCGCGTTCACCCACGAAGGAAGCGCCGTTCGGATCGGCGCCGGAACGCTCAAGACCCATTTTCGTCTGGATCCGGGCGAGACGGTTCTTCAGCCGTCGATCGCGCTCATGACGACCAATCTGGGGGAACAGGAGTTCCGGACGACGATCCATCGGTTCATGGTCAATTTTAAGTCTCCCCGCGACGCCGAAGGACGCGTGATCCCGCCGGTGATGGCGCTGACCGCCGGCGGAGGGAACAAGACCCCCGAGATGATGCGCAAGATCATCGACTACGCCGTCGAAAATCGAATGCCGTTCAACACCTTCTGGGTCGACGCCGGCTGGTACGGGAACCCGCACGAGGCGGACCCGCGCCCGAACTGCGGCAGCGAATGGTGGCCCCACGCGGGAAACTGGATCGTCAACACCGCCGTCCATCCGACCGGCACGCTCCTGCCGGCGACCGACGCGGCGCACGACGCGGGGCTGAAATTCCTCCTCTGGTTCGAGCCGGAACGGGTTCAGCCGGAGTCAAGCGCGCCCGTCCTGACCGAACATCCCGACTATGTTCACGGGAACCTTCTCGATTTGGGAAACCCCGGCGCTCTGGAGTATATCCAAAAAACCGTCTACGGAATCATGCGCGAAAACCGAATCGACACGTACCGGGAAGACTTTAACATGGATCCGCAGCCGATCTGGGACGCGATCGACGCCGAGAATCCCGAACGGGTCGGGCTGGCCGAGGCGCGGCACATCACCGGACTCTACGCCTTCCTCGACGGAATGCGGGACGAGTTCCCCGGACTTTTGCAGGAAAACTGCGCGTCCGGCGGACGGCGGCTCGACATGGAAATGACCTCCCGCGCCCACGCCTACTGCCGGAGCGACTACTTCATCGGGCGGAAAAAGGGGGACACGGCGTTCATTCTCGGACAGAACGCCACGCACAACACCATCCCCTATCTCCCGTTCCAGGGGGGCGAAACCAACTGCGTCGCGATCGGCGACGACTACGGAATGATGAGCGTGCTGTCGTCGGGGAACGTCTTTACCCCGACCGATTTCGACGGCGGGATCATCTGGCGTCCCTTCACCGAAGACGAAACCGCGTGGCTGAAAAAGTCGTTCGATCTCGCGGCGCGAATGAGCGACCTCTACATGGGGGACTTCTACCAACTGACGCCGAACACCGGCGCCGAGAACAACTGCTGGTGCGCCTGGGAACTTTACGACGGGAAAAAGAACGAAGGGTTCGCCATCGCGTTCCGCCGGGGCGAAGCTCCCGAATCCGAAATGACGTTCCCTCTCCGCCGAATCAAGAAGAGCGCCGAGTACGAAGTCGAGTCTCTCGACGGCTCGAAAACGACCCTTTCCGGCAAAGAAATCGCCAATTGGAAGGTCCGGCTCGAACCGCGCGCGGTCGCGCTCGTCTTCTTCAAGCTCAAGGAAGAAAAATAACCGCCCGCGTCCCCTACCGGAACGGCGCGTAGCGCCAGTGCCGGTACCCGATCAGATACTGGCAGCGCGCCGCGGGGGACCCGAGTACGATATTCGTGACCCGCACGCCTCCCCACGGATCTTCGACCACAGCCAGTCCCAGACGGATCGCCGGACCGGGAGGGCCCATGACGGTCCGCATCTCGTAGACGAAACCGGTGCGGTGATCGATCACCGTCAGATAGATCATATCGGGCGACCTCTGAATCGCGTCGAGATACTGCCGGTAATTCAGAATCCGCCGTCCGTTGATCCCGATCAGAAGATCGCCCGTCTCCGGGTAATAGACCGGCGCCGACCAGTATTCGGAACGGAACCGTCCGGGCGCGGCCGGGTAGTCGGCCGGATACGTCTCGTCCGGCGCCTGATCGATCCGGGCGCGAATCGATCGGCCGATCTCGTCCCAGTCGTCGCGCCACATTTGCGCCGAACGATGCCGTTCCCCTCCGAAATCCCCGCCGCGGGGCGGGGGCGGATCGTGCGGCTCTTTCGGAATCGAAAAGACGTCGATCCTCTGCTTGTGTCCGCGGAAATTTTCGCGCGTCAGCGCGTCCACCGCGTCGATCGCGTCGCTCCAGCGGGCGGCCTTGTAGTCGCACGTTTCGAGAAACTCGCCGAACGACTCGAGCATCAGGCTCCCGTACGTGCCGATCAGAAGAGACGTCTGGTTCTTCCGGCACGAATTCAGATCGAGAAACCCGCGCGTTTCGAAAAAAAGACTTGACATCAGCGAGGTGATCTCGCCGGTGTTCGGCGTGTAGCGCGGGGACTTTTCCGAGTTTCCCCGTTTGAACTGCCTGCTCGACTCGGTCATCAGTCCGGCGAACCGAATCTTTTTTTCTTTCAGCGCGAGCGTCACCTCGCTGCGGGGAATCCGACGCGCCGCGTATGTCGGCGTCGGCGCGCTCTTTTCGCCTTCGGCGTTCTCGTCGTTCTCTCCGGCCCCGTCGCCGTCGGCCGTCTCCGCCTCTTCCGCCGCAACAGGCGGCGCTTCCTCTTCGCCGACCGGTTCGTTGACGAAAAAGAAAAACTCGTCTTTCACCAGTCCCCCTTTGCCGAACCAGAAGATCAGAATTCCGTCGTCGGCGCCGGCGGGACACGTTTCGATCGCGATTTTCAGCGCGTCGATCGGCCGGTCCGCCGACGAGATATCCTCGCCGGTCCAATTCGAATCGGGCGCGTTATAGACCGAGACGTTCTCGGCGGGAAGGTTTTCGACGAAAAGGGATGTGAAAAAAGTCAGACCGGCGCGCATTTCGTCGGCGTACGCCTCGTCGCGCGCGTCCCCCGCCGCCGCCACATAGAGGACCTGAGCGCGCAGGGCTGGGAGAAGCGAAAAAAAGAGAATCCCCCACAAAACAACACGAAGCCGAAACTTTTTCATCCGTTCCCCTTTCTCCGCCGATCACGGGCGGTTTTCATCGCCGGTCGGAAAAACGGCGCGCGCCCCGCCACCGTGAGACGCGCGCCGATAAGGAAATCAGCTTTCCTGCTCCGGCGAACCGCCGCCGGAGGCTCCGCCGCCTTCGGAAGCGTCGTCCCCGTCGTCGCCGTAATTACCGTATTTCTTTCCGTAGGTGCCGTATCCGTAGCCGGTATACGCGCTCCCGTAAGGCGAACCGTAGGGCGTTCCGTACGCCGGCCCGTAGGCCCCGGCGCGTCCGTACCCGTAGCCGCCGCGTCCGTATCCGTAGCCGCCGTAGCCGTACCCGTAGCCGTAGCCGTAAGACGCCTTCTTTTTCGACGTCGCGGTCGGATCGTAGAACCGGTGCTTCTGATGGCAGTTCACCACGCAGCCGATAAAGTTCGCGCCGACGTCGCCCATAATCCGGACCCCCTGGGTCACGTCGGGCTGACCGTTCCGGCGAATCCGGAAGACGTAGATCACGCCGTCGACTTTCGCGGCGACGTTGCAGACGTCCGATACGTAAAGTACGGGAGACGAATCGACCAGCACGTAATCGTATTTCGTCTTGAGCCGTTCGAAGAGCTGGACCAGGTTCGCCGCGATGAACTTTTCCGACGGATTTTTCCGCTGCAGACCGGCGGTGATCACCGAAAGGTTCTTCAGTTTCGTCGGCCGGGCGAGCTCCTCTTCGGTATGGGTCCCCGCCAACAGCTCGGCGAACCCCTCCTGGTTTTTCAGATTGAATTTTTTATGAACGTCCGGCTTGCGGATGTCCCCGTCGATCAGCAGGACTTTCTTGTCGGCCTCGGCGAGCATAATCGCCATCGACGAGACGAACGTCGTCTTCCCGTCGCCGGAATGCGGACTCGTGAAGAGGACCACGCGCGGCTTCGAGCGGTTGTTGAAAAAGACCTTCGAGCGAAGCGCGCGGAACGTCTCGCACTGGGGCGAATCGGGAAAATGATACGCAAACAGAGACGCGATCGGGATCCCCGGCTCGATCGAAATGTTTTCGAGGTTCTTCTTGTACTTCCGGTTCAGTTGGAACGACGGCAGCTGAGCCAGAAGACGAATCCCCAGCGTCGTCGAAACCGAGTCCGGGTTCCGGAACGTGGTGTCGAGCATATCGAGCGTAAACGCCGTGGCGAACCCGAGCAGTCCGCCCAAAAAGAGAGCGAGGATCCCGTACTTCAGCCGATTCGGCGCGTAGGGGATGGTCGGTTCGCGCGGCGGCATCACGACCTCGATCTTATACCCGCCGTATTTGCTCAAAATATTGACCTGGTCGAGCTTGCGCACGAGCTGCATGCTCAGTTCTTTCTGCGACGAAATCGAGAACTGGAGCGTCTCGAGCGCCAGGAAATGGTCGTTGATATCCTGAATCTCCCCGGCCTGAGCGTCGATATATTCCTGGAAACGTTCCCGCTGCGCGGTCAGCGCGTCGATCCGTTCGTGGAGAACCTTGATATATGTCTCCATGTATTCCTGATAGGTGAATATCCCGATCCGATTCAGCGTCTCGCCCTCGTCCAGACCGGTCTGCATCTTCCGGTACTCGATCAGATCTTCGTACCCCTTCCGCAGGGCGATCATCCGGGGGTTGTCCTCCCCGACGTTCTGTTCGCGAAGCGCGGCCATCTCTTTGAGCATCAGCGCCGACTGTTCCAAATCGAGGGTCAGCAGGGTGCTTTCGAGCGTGTCGGTCATATCGCCGCCCCGCGCCAGCGCGGTGATCGTGGCGATCGACTGCTCCTGCCCGATCCCCGTGACCGTCTCGTTCCCGGCGCCGAGAATAATAATCAATTCCTCTTCGGGAATGTCGGCGATATCCCGGCCGTTGATCCGGCTTTCGATCATATCGAGCCGGTTCTGGAGACGGATCTTCTGGTAGTCGAGGTCGACGATGCTCTCTTCGAGCTCCTGAATGCGGGTCAAGACCGGGTTGCTTTCCTGAACCCCGATCATCGCCACCGACGAACCGACCAGATAATCGTTGAGATGACGATTCGTTTCGGCGATCCCGGCGTTGACGTTGCGGATCCCTTCCTGCAGGGAACGCTGAACGGCGCTCGTCGCTTTGGTGTACTGCTTTTCGAAATAGATCTGGAACTGATCCAGCAGGGTCGAAATGACGACGTACGCCTCTCTCGGCGAAGGGGACGAATACGAAACGCTCAGCACGTTCGCTTTTTTCGTTTCCCCTTCCCCGCCGAGTTTGATCCGCAGGTTCGCCACGACGTACTGCTTCCAGGCGTCGGAACCGCGAACGAACTCGCTGAAAATGACGCCCTTTTTCTTTTCCGGGTCTTCGGCGATATTGTTGTAGGTCGAGACGATCACGTCGTCGCTCTGAAGCAGAGCGATCAGCGTATTGAGAAAATCCTCTTCCCTGGCCGACTTGCGCAGACCGGCTCCCCCGTCGATTCCCGAATCTTTCTGCGAGATGTGGATAATCGCGTTCGCCCGATAGAGGCGCTGCGCCGTCATGTAGCGGTAGCCGACCCCGATCGAAACGGCGGTCATGATCAGAACAATCAGAAGGATATGCCGTTTGACGATCTGCAAAAGATCGACAAAATTCAGCTCCTTGTCGAGCCGGTGCTCGATGATCGGCGCCGGCGGAGCCGCCTGATTTTCGGTGTTCCCCTCCCCCGGCGTCTCCGTCCCCCCTGCGGCGGACGGAGTTTCGGCGGACGGATCCGCCGCGGGAGCGGCCTGGCTTTCCGGCTGCGGCTGAACCTCTTTGTTCAGGGGATCGGGGTTATGATTGGCATCGTCCGGAACGGATGACATCGATGTTTATCTCCAAGAATATAAACTGCGCAGTGTACACTATATGGATAATTTTAATAGAAAACTCGGGAGTTGCAAGGAGAATCTCCCCGCAATCCCCCAAATCCGCTATTTTGTGGATTATAGCGTACGGGGAAAAATGGTTTTACCCAAATCAAAAAAATTCTCCCCGGGCGGCGCCGGCGCCGGAAGCGCCCTTGACCGAAATCCCGCTCTCGGTTAGAATCACCCGCGCCCGTGAGGGGGAAATTGAGGGTTTTTCCTCCCCCTCTCACTTGACAAATCTGAAAAACACCTATAATTACCGATGAGTTTTAGTAACTAAAACATTCCAATAATTATATTTACCGGAGTCTACGATGGCAGTCCCTAAAAGAAAGCACAGTAACGCCAGAACGGGTTCGCGTCGTTCGCACGATGCCAAAAAGCCGGTCAATCTGACCAGCTGCCCCGAATGCAACAAGATGATCCCCAGCCATGTCGTCTGCCCCAACTGCGGGCACTACATGGGGCGTCAGGTTGTCAAAACCGATGAGTGATCTTCCCGCCAGCACCCTCGACTCGGGGGTGCTGTTTTGCTTTTCTGCGCAAAGTTTCCTTCCCGCCGCCGATGTCGGCCGGCTGAAGGCGCTTGTTCCTTCCTCACGGAATCTGGCCCGCGTTCGGCATCGTTAGAAATGGAGTGAAGTGATGGGAAAAATAGCTTTTTTATTCTCCGGTCAGGGCGCTCAGACCGTCGGCATGGGCAAATCCCTCTTTGACGCCGTTCCCGCCGCGTCCCAGCTCTACGCCCGTGCCTCGGAAATCCTTGGTTACGATCTGGCCGACGTCTGTTTCAACGGGCCGGCGGAAAAGCTCAACTCCACGGCCGTCTGTCAGCCGGCCATCTACGTCACCTCGCTGGCCGCTTTCGAAGCGTTCAAAGCCGCCGACCCCGAACAGGCCGCCTCGGCGCAGGCCGCCGCCGGTCTGAGCCTGGGCGAATACACCGCCCTGGCGTTCGCCGGCGCCCTTTCGTTTGAAGACGGTCTGCGCCTCCTGCAAAAGCGGGGCGAGGCGATGCAGCGTGCCTCCGACGCCGCCGCGGGGGGGATGGTCAGCGTTCTGGGGCTGGAAAACGAAACAGTCGAATCCCTCTGCGACCGGGCGCGGGAAGGCGACGTCCTCCTGCCGGCCAACTATCTCTGTCCGGGGAACATCGTCGTCTCGGGGAGCGCCGCGGCCTGCGCGCGCGTCGCCGCACTGGCCGAAGAGGCCGGCGCGATGAAAGTCGTTCCCCTGACCGTCGCCGGCGCGTTCCACACCCCGCTGATGGGGTCGGCCGCCGACATCCTGGCCGAAGCGCTCGAGGCCGCCGATTTCCGCGCTCCACGGGTTCCGGTTTACAGCAACGTCGACGCCAAAACGCATTCCGATCCCGCCGAAATCCGGCAAATCCTTCTAAAACAGCTGACAAACCCCGTTCTTTGGGAAACGTCGATCCGCGCGATGCTCGACGCCGGGTTCGACACCTTTTACGAAAGCGGTCCGGGCCGCGTTCTGCGCGGGCTGATGAAACGGATTAACCGCAAAATCAAACCGGAAGGGTTCAATCCCGCCGATTAATTCACCAACAGGAGGTTACCACTATGATTCAAGTCGATCTGAAAGGTCAAAACGCCGTTGTCACCGGGGCGACCCGCGGAATCGGGTTCGGAATCGCCAAGGCCCTTTCGGCCTCGGGCGCCGCCGTCGCCTGTATCGGCACGAACGCCGAAAAACTCAACAAGTCGGTCGAAGAGATCAACGCCGCGGGCGGTTCGGCGAAAGCCTATATCTGCGACGTTTCCAAATCGGACCAGGTTGAGGCCGTCTCGAAACAAATTCTCGAAGATTTCGGTGGAAAAGTCGACATCCTCGTCAATAACGCCGGGATCACCAAAGACACGCTCGTCCGCGTCATGACCGACGAGCAGTGGGACGACGTCATCGCGGTCAACCTCCGCGGCCCCTTCCTCTTAACGCGTGCTTTCGTCGGCGCGATGCGCAAAAAGAAGTACGGCCGGATCGTCAACATTTCGAGTATCAGCGGCCTGATCGGCAACCGCGGCCAGGCGAACTACTCCGCCTCGAAAGCCGGGGTGATCGGGTTCACGCGCACCGTTTCCAAAGAGCTGGCCAACCGCAACATCACCGTCAACGCGATCGCGCCCGGTTTCATCGAAACCGATATGACCGCGGTCCTCGACCCGATGATCGTCACGGAAATGAAAAACCGGATTCCGGTCGGCCGTTTCGGCTCTCCCGAAGACGTCGCCGGCGCGGTCCTCTATTTTGTCTCCCCCGAAACCTCGTTCGTCACCGGCCAGGTGATCGCGATCGACGGCGGGATGATTATGTAGTTTCCCGAAGGCGGCGGGCGGGGACGATTCCGTCCTTGTCGATTTTCGATTTTTCGATTATAATGCCGCCGTCCCCAAGGGGCCTTTGTTTGTTCTTGCGAAAGTCAAGGACAATGTTCATTTTTCGAATCGGTCCCCGGTCTTTTCGGCCGGGGCTCCTTTGAGTTTGATACAGATCAAGCGTACAATTCAAAGAAAGGTTGTTTGAATTATGAGTTCTCAAGAAGTTCAAGAGAAAGTTATCGGGATTATCGCCGACCAGCTTGGCGTCGACGCCAATACGATCACCCGCGATACCGACATTGCCAACGATCTTGGCGCCGACTCTCTCGATTTCGCCGAACTGATGATCGTCTTCGAAGAAAAGTTTGACATCGACATCGTCGAAGAAGACGCTCAGAACATCACCACCGTTGGGCAGGTGATCGACAACATCGAAAAACAGATCAACTCTAAATAACGGCGGTCGATCCATGCCGAAACGAGTCGTCGTCACGGGAGTCGGTCTGGTCACCCCCTTGGGGTGCCGGGTCGAAGAAGTTTGGAAGCGCCTTTGTGCGGGCGAAAGCGGTGTTCGCGCCATTACCGAAGAGGCGCTTTCCGTTTTCCGCACAAAGGTCGCGGGTCTTTGCGACGACTTCGTCCCCGAAGACTACGTCTCGGTCAAAGACACCCGCAAGCTTGACCGATTCACTCTCTTTGCGCTCGCCTCGGCCGTTGACGCCGTCAGGGCGAGCGGGCTTGACTTCTCAAAAGAAGACCCGTTCCGTTGCGGTGTGATCACCGGTTGCGGAGTCGGCGGTCTGGGCGAAATCACCCGCCAGCAAGACCGTCTGCGCGGAATGGGGCCGGGGAAAATCTCTCCCTACACCATCCCTAAAATCATGGCCAACGCCGCGCCGGGGCAGATCGCGATCCACTACGGCATTCACGGTTCGACTTACAGTATCGCCACCGCCTGCGCCAGCGCCAACAGCGCCATGTCCGAATCGTTTCGCGCCATCCGTCTGGGCGAGGCCGACGTCGTCATCACCGGCGGGACCGAATCGGCGGTGACCGAGCTGGGATTGTCCGGGTTCTGCGCGATGCGCGCGCTGAGCGAACGCGAAACGCCGCCCGAAACGGCTTCCTGCCCGTTCGATATCAAACGGGACGGTTTCGTGATCGGCGAAGGCGCCGGTATTCTCGTCTTTGAAGAGCTTCAGCACGCCCAAAAACGGGACGCCCCCATCTTGGGCGAAGTCTTAGGCTACGGCGCGACGACCGACGCCAGTCACATCACTCAGCCCGACGCCGAAGGAATCTACCCGGCCGAAGCGATGAAGGCCGCGCTAAGGTGCGCTTCGCTGGCGCCCGAAGACCTCGACTACATCAACCTTCACGGCACGGCGACCAAACTGGGCGACCTGGCCGAAACGAGCGCCATCAAACGCGCCCTGGGCGAGTACGCCTACAAGATTCCGATGTCGAGTACCAAAAGCCATATCGGGCATCTGCTCGGCGGCAGCGGCGGGCCCGAGGCGATCTTCTCGCTTCTGACCATCCGCGACGGGATCGCCCCGCCGACGATCAACCTGACCGAGCCCGACCCGGCGTGCGACCTCGACTATATCCCGCTCGAAGCGCGTCCGATCAAGGCGCGCCGGGTGATGTCGAACAGTTTCGGATTCGGCGGGCACAACGTCTGCGTGATTTTCGGCCAATATCGGTAAACACGTTAAGCGCCGTCTCCGAAGAGCGGCGCGTTCAATTCTCAAAAGACGGGGGGCAGGGATGGCTCGAGTTCTTTTTTCACTCCTCTTTCTTTTTACCGCGGTGTTTGCCGCCGCGCAGGAATCGTTTACCGGGCCGCGCACCGCCCTGGCCGACCGCGGCCTGGCCGCGCTTCCCTCCGACGCCGGGCAGTTCTGGATGGTCTACGACCTGACCCCGTACACGGGTCTTTACCCGAATCTCCCGAATCCCGAACAGACGATCGTCGGTTGGATTCTGCAGGATACCGGAAAAGACTTCTGGTTCAAAGAGCCGTTCGGCGTCATTTCGGCGGACAAGAACAAACTTTATGTTTATCACACCGCCGCGGTACAGCAGTACGTTTCGAACGTCCTCGACCGTTTCATGGACACCGAAAAGAAAAAGATCGTCTTCCGAATTCAGATTTTCCTTCTCGACTCCCCCGACTGGCGGACCAAAACCGCGTCGCTTCTCCATCCCTATCCGGTCGGCCGCGAAGAGATTTCCGGCTGGATTCTGGCCAAAAGCGACGTCGCGACGTTTTTACAGTCCCTCTCGAAACGCCCCGACTACACAGAACTGAACGCCGCGCGCAGCGACGTGCCGAACACGGAACTGTTCGGCTGGGTCTTGCCGGCGCAGCAACGGACCTACGTGCGCGACATTCAGGTCGCCGCCGCCACCCCTCAGGGGTATGTCAGCGACGTACACAAGATTGACGAAGGCTACCGTTTTGAAGCGACGCCGCTGGTCTCGACCGACGGCCGGCAGGCCGAGATTCTCTTCTCGTGCAGCGCCACGGTCATCGAAAAGACCCTGTCCGTCCCGCTGAAAGTCCCGACCGCCTCGGCGCCCCGGCAGATTCTCAACGCCGAAACCCCGCAGATCGCCCGTACCGAGCTGACCGACAAGGTCTCGTTCCCGCTCGAGCAGGCGTTCCTCCTCGACCTGGGAATGATCCCGATGCCCGAAGAGGCGAGCGTCGACAAGCCGCTCTCCCTTTCCGGAATCGTCTCGGGCCGGCCGATCTACAAAAACGTTCTCGTACTGATTCGGAAGAGCGACCTCTGACGCGCCTACGCCCTCTTTTGAGCCGCCCTGTTTTTGTCGTCCGCCAGATCGTCGAGCGGAGTCGGCGGCCCGCCGACCGAGACCGGTTCGTCGTCTTTGCGCACGAAGAGAACACGCAGTCCGATCACCGCGAAGATCGGCACGATCGTCATCAGAGGGGCGCGCATCCGCATATTCGTCCAGTAGACGATGTGCGGAATCTGAACCGCGATCAGCAGAAGGACCGGCCACGACCAGTTCGACCAGTAGGGAGAGAGCAAAAGCCGCTGCCGCGCGTGGCTCACCAGCGGGGCGCAGATGTAGAGTAACCCCAGAAGCCCCAGGGGGAGTTCCGCGGCGTAAAAAAGGCCGACCGCCCAGCGGCAGGCTTTATGAACGCTCGTCTCGTTCGGATCGGTTCGGTACGGAAGGAACTGCCACAGATTCCCGAACCGGACCGCCGAGGCGATAATCGCCCGCTGAGTATCGCGGCTCATCGCGGTATGCGCCGCGTCGTAAGCCAGATCGTTCTGCCGCAATTCCCACGACGGACCGAACTCCGCGCCGTATTCTTCAATTTCTTCGTCCAGAATCGCGTTCCATTCCTTTTTGAATTCCGACGGATCCCAGGGACCGGCAAAGGGGCCGGGATCGCGGTTATAACGGTAGAGGGAATCGTTGTTCGCCAAAAAGAGAGTATAGCCGCCGTGCGTGGTCGTTACGACGAATTCCCCCATCCTGATCTGGTTGCGCGTCCCCCAGAGGAGAGGAAAGATCACGAAACCCAGAAGAAACGCCAAAGGATATCGGATCATCAGTTTCCGCATTCGCGTGTAGTTCAAAAGGCCGCAAAAGATCAGAAGCCCGAAAACGAGAAAGACCGGCCGGCAAAGGGTCGAAATTCCGGCCAAAAGGCCGATCGCCCCGAAGGTCCAAAAGTTCTTCTCGCGCGGCATCATCGCCAGGGTCAGCGTCCAGACGATCAGAACCGCCAAAAAGGCGGCGAGCGTCTCGGTCATCACGACGCGCGACTGCGCCAGCAAGATCGGATCGACGGCGACCAACAGCGCCGCGGCGAACGCCCATCGGCGCGAAAAGTTCAGAATCAACGCCAGGCGATAGACGACCGCGACGGTCAGAAGCCCCAGAACCCAGTGCAAAAACGCCGCGGCGCTCCGTTGGGTCAGGAGATAGAACGGGGGAGGTTCGTTTCCGTCCGGCGACGACGGCGTCAGCGCGTAAACGGCGCGCAGCAGCACCGGATAGAGAGGGGGCCGAAACGCCGTCGGCGTCTCCCCTTCCCCGAAAACACCGTTTTCGCGTATATTCTCGGCGAGCGCGGCATAGCCGTCCGGATCGGCGTCCAGCGACCGGTTCATGACAAATGCCGCCCCGAAGCGTATGACAAACGCCAGAACCAGCAGAACAACGTAAGGATTTTTCAGTTTTGAAAATTTTTGCATATCCGACTCTCTTAAAGGACGATAGTCCCCCGATCGAGATTTCAAAAGGAATATCGAATACACGAAACGAGCAGCCGCCGACGAATCGAAAATCACCCCCGGCAAGATTCACGCTTTTCGGGGAATCGACGGCCGTTCTCATAAGCGCCCGCAGCGCCAATGTCTATTGTATATGATTCAAATGGCTTTGCAAGGGAATTTTGAGCTTCTGCAAAATAAAATTCTCGAACGCTCTGAAAACAGATAGAATGCGCAGTTTACGCTATTTACAGAGGTAGTCTTCGCGGAAATCCTTCTCCCGTTCTTTCTTTGCGGCGGCGTCGGCCTCCGACTGCCGGCGGTCGCGAAGATTTTCGAGAACGCGCACGTTCTTCACCGCTTCCCCCAGTCGGCCGCGCGCCTGGTGCGTCGTTTCGGCGGCAAGGGCCAACTCCCGTGCGATCTCCTCTTTCCGGCGGGTCAGTTCGCGATGACGCGCTTCAAAGAGGCGGAGTTCGTCGATCGGTAGGGGGTCGCGCGTTTCGGCCTGCCGCCATTTTTCGAGATTCGTCCGGAGCTGCTCCTCCAACTGCGCAAAGCGCGCGCGGAGCGCGCCTTCCCGCGACGCGGCGGCGGCAAGCTCCTGCTGCTGCCGGTCGCGGGTGGTTTCGCGCAATTTGATGAGCGGTGCGAATTTCATCGAAACCTCGGGGTCTTTCAGTAATCGACGCGGAGCCGAACCACGCCCGCCGGTTTCGGGTGGATATTCCCGTCGGCATACCCGGCCGGAGTCCACCCTTCGTATTCCAGATGCCGCGAAAAGACGAGCCCCCCCTCGACCGCCCAGTTGACGTCGCCGACGAGTCTCTTTTCGAGTCCGCCCAAAATCCGGTAGTCGTAATAGGTGACCAGGGCGTTCGTGCCCCACTCGTCCCGACGCGGGCCGTCCGGTCTGATCGACCAGCGGTTCCCGTTCACTTCGCCGGTCACGTAAATCCAGTACGGGGAATTCCCCTCGTAGGCTTCGGGGAGCCCCTGCAGCCAGGTGATCCGCCGCGCGGCCTTCGCTTTCGGAAAGGTCGCGTCGACGTAGGAGTCGTCGTCCGGGCGCCACCCGATCCCAAAGACCGGAATCACGCGCCAGTTCGCGATATTCTGATACGACGCGCCGAGAAGAATCCGCGCGGTCTGACACATCTTGAAAATGCCGACCACCTGTCCCGTCAGACGGAGCGCGTCGTTCGAACCGGTCTTGAAATCCGAGTTCCACGAGGCGCCGAACCCCGCGTCGAGGAGAAAACAGGGGGAGAGGGGAAGGAAAAGGTCGGCTTGAAGCCCGGCGGTATACAGACCGACTTTCTCGCCGAAAACCGGCTCGAGATCCCGGGTCGTCGAAAGGTCGGTCCACGAAAAGTGGGGCGTGATCATCAGGGGATGATTCGCGTCGGGGAACGGAAAGGCGAAACGCGCCGCGCCGCCGAACGTCGTCATGCCGCTGCGCCGCCGCCCGACGTTCGGGATATACTCGGCCAGACCGCGAACCTGCTGAAAGAAACCGGGCCGGCGAACGATCGGCGTCACAAAAAAAGACGAAAGGGATTCGGGTTCCTCGAGCTGTCCGTCTTCGCCGATCGCCGAATAGTATCCCGCCGGGGGCGCGTCGAGGACCGGCGCAGGGAGACGGGGAAGATCGCCGCCGAAGCCCGCCGTCTGAGCGGCCGGTTGCCCCGACGTCAGAATATAGGTGTTCGCCCCGCCCGCATCGAACGCCGAAGGCTCCGTCTCGGGAACAAACCCGCCGTCGGACAGAAATCCTCCGGCGCCCGCCGACGGGTGCGCGACCGCCGCGGTCCGCACGGCGCGGTTCGTCGGAACCGCGCCGAACAAGATCCGGGAAAGATACGGAAATTCGGGCGTCACTCCCGCGCCGCGCGACGGCTGTCCAAACGCCGACCCGGCGCCGCTGTACGTATCGGGAAGGATCTCGGGGGGGGCGACCAGTTCGGAGGGGGAAGCGGTCTTTTTCTTCGGCGCGCGGCGATTCGTGTAGCCGACCAGACCGGGAGCGGGAGGCGTGTAGTTGGTATAACCGAAACCGCTCTTGACCGCGGTCTGCGCCGAAAGTTCCCGCGCGGCGACAAAAAGAAGAAGAGCCAGCGGCAGCGCGAGGGGTAGTAGACGACGCATTTAGAACGCAAATCCTGCCTGCAGATAGACGGAAGCCTTCGGTTTGTAGTAGGCCTGTTTAAAGGCGTAGAGCTGCCGGGCGAACGCGCCGCCGACCTCGAATTCGCCCTTGAACCCCGAAGGACACTCGAACTGCAGGCCGAGCCCGACGCGGTAATCGTTGTAGTCGACGTTATACGATCCGTCGACGTCTTTGGTGAACCAGCGGCCGCCGCCGATATCCCCCTGGAGATAGACCCACCACTTGGTTTCGTTCATGTTGGCGATATAGTGCGAAAGGCGCGGGTTCGGGAAAACAAGGTACCAGTCGTTCTTTTCGTTCGGGACCCAATGAATCCCCCCCGTGGGGAGAAGTTTGAACCGGTTCCGCCCGTAGTAGGTGACCCCGCCCAGCGCCGTGATGTACTCGTTGATCCGTATCTTCGCCAGGCCGCGGCCGCGAATGAAGAAGGCGTGACGATTGATCTTTTTGAACGACGAGGCGACTCCGACCTGAACCCAGATGTCGCCGCCGAAAGTGTCGGTGAACTGGGGCGCGAACCCGAACCCGAGCGAAGCGTCGAAAGTCTGGCTCGTCATCGCGTGTACGGGCAGATCGGGCATGTCCCAGAGCTGAAGCCCGAAGTTCGGCGATAAATACCAGTACCCGCTCGCCCCGTCCTGGGCCGAATGGGGAATGCACTTGCAGGGGAAATTGAACTGCATATTGAAATCGAAATCGTGCATCCCCAGCCCGACGTTCTTCCGCTTCGGAATGAACGTATAATGCGCCGACGTCCCTTCCCAGAACCGTTTCATCGTCTGAACCGGCTGACTGAAAAAGTTGGGGTTTGAGTCGACCGGCGCCGGCGGGGCGATCGTTCCCGACGAGGGGGTCAGCGTCCCGGCGTCGAGGGGCGGGGCGACCGTCGTGGTCGAATACGGCGAGCTGCCGACCGCTCCGAGCGTCGGCGCCTGATCGGCCGCCGAAAGACCCGAAGTCGACTGCGCGACGAAAATCGGCGAGGTCTGAACCGCGCTCCAGTAACCGTAATCCTGGCCGAGAATCGTCAGGGAATCGGAAAAGGCCAGCGAAGCGAAATCGATATCGTCGGAGTCGCCGAGCGAACTCCTATCGGACGCCTCAACGCTGAAAGGAGAACTTTCGGCGGCATCGAGATAATCGGCCGGTGAGACGATCGGCATGCGGCCGGCAGCAAGATCGACGGGCGTCGCCGTCAGCGTGAAATATTCGGTATAAAAACCATCGGCGAAAAGCGAAGCCGCGGAGAGGGCGAAAAGCGCCGCGGCCGCGAAGAGCAAACCCGCCGCGAACCGCAGAAAACCGCGTTTTTTCTGAACTCCGAACATAAAAACCTCAGTGAATGATGAAATAACCGCCGAAAGAATACAGAAATCGCAAAAACGGGTCAAGGGATATTTATTAAAGGCGGTTCCGAGAAGACGAAAACGGGCGAAACCCTTCCTTCCCTCCGCCGAATCGGGTATAATCGGGACATGACCCCGTCGAACTGGAGCAGACTTACCGCAGAAACGCCCTTGGTCAAGGTCTTTCGCTACGCCGAAATCGCCTCGACCAACGATCGGGCGCGCGTCTACCTGCGGCGGAAGCGGACGCCCCTGACCGGCCCGGTCCTTTTTGCGGCCGACCGTCAGACCGCCGGCCGCGGGCGGGGCGATCACACGTGGTGGTCACCCGACGGCGGGCTTTTCCTTTCCTATGCCGCCCGGCGGAGCGATTTCGGTCTGGCGGCGGGGGAATCGGTCGAACTTTCCGTCGCGGCCGCCTCGGCGGTCGCGCAAACGCTTCGCCCACGGGGGCAAAAAAAGAAACCGTTTTCAGTCCGCGTCAAACACCCGAACGACGTCCTCCTCAACGGCCGAAAAGTCTGCGGGATTCTGATCGAGTCCCCCGCCCCCGAAACGGTGATCGTCGGGATCGGAATCAACTTAAATCGCCCGTCGGTCCCCGTTCCCGAAGAGCTTCGGGAGCGATACGTTTCCGTCGAAGAGACGCTGGGCGCCCCTCTCGACCCCCTTTCGTTCGTCACGGAACTTACGCAGCGCCTTTTTCCATGAGCTGGCAAGAGATTGAAGGACACGACCGCGTCGCCGAAATGTTCTCCCGCGCGTTTTCCCGCGGGCGGCTGGAGGGGAGCTTCCTCTTTACCGGTCCGGAGGGGATCGGCAAACGCACGTTCGCCTTTCAGCTGGCCAAGACGATCCTCTGCCTTTCCCCCGACGGGTTCGCCCCCTGCGGGGAATGCGAATCGTGCCGTCTTTTCAGTCTGAAACCGAAGCCGATCCAAGACGAAACCGTTTCGGCGAAAAAAACGCCCTCGGCCAAAGGCCGCCGCGCGGCCCCGTCCCCCGCCAAGCCGGACGAGCCGGACGAGCCGGCCGCTCTCGCGATTCCGAACCACCCCGACTTCTACTACGTCGCCAAACCGCCCGAGCGCGCGCAGATACCGATCGAGCTGTTGGCCGGTCCGAAAGAAAACCGCGGCCGGGAGGGACTCTGTTACAATATCTTCCGCACCCCTTATCTGGGGACCCGTAAGGTCGCGGTCATCGATGACGCCGACACCCTGAACGAAGAGAGCGCGAACTCCCTCTTAAAAACGCTGGAAGAACCGCCGCGCGGGGCGGTCATCATCCTGATCGGCACCAGTCCGGCCAAGCAGCTCCCGACGATCCGCTCCCGATGTCAGTCGGTTCGTTTCCTCCCCCTTTCGACGCGCGACCTTTCGGAAGTCCTGATCCGGCGCGGAATCGCCGCCGATTTCGACGAGGCGAAACGTCTGGCGCGCTACGCCGACGGCTCGTGTAAAAACGCGATCGAATTCCAAAACCAGTCGCTCGAGCAGTTCCGGCCCGAACTCTATAGGAATCTCGCGCAGGAGCGCGTCGACACGCTCTCCTTTTCGAAAAGAGTGATGGAATTTGTCGACGAAAAAAGGAAAGAGAAAGACAAGACGAGCGACGGGGAGATCAAACGCCGCCGTCTGGCGCTGGTCCTGTCGCGGGCGGCGCGATTCTACCGCGACCTAACCCGCGTCCTGACGGGGGACACCTCGCCGTTGGCCGGAAATATCGAGTCGGGCACCGAGCTCCGCCAGGCGGCGAAAAACCGGCCCGACCCCGACCGCGCGGTCCGCTGCGCCGAACGGACCGTCGAGGCGATCGAGCAGATCGACCGGATGGGAAACCTCGCCTACATCGTCGAAGCGTGGCTGGCCGACGTCCGGTAGCTCGTCCTGGCGCGATCGGTTTCCCTCTTTTCGAAATATCCCGCCGGTTTTACTCGGCGAACCGAAGCGAATAGAGGTCGGTCTCCTTCATCTGAAACCGCAGAATCACCGGCCGGCCGGCGAGCGCCGAAAGATCGCTCTTCCCGTTCCACGAGACTTTCTTCTCGATCGAATCGCCATAGACCGCTTCGCAGTCGCCGAACGAATAGCCGTCCAGCGGCCGGCCGTCGAGACCGCAGATTTCGACCCGCAGACTCCCCGCGCCGCTCGTGGCGACGTTCAGCCGCAACTCTTTCCCCCCGAAGACGAGCGGTTTGGTCTCGGCGCGGCCGAGTTTCGACTTGGCGCGGAGCGAGCCGAATCCGTCGATCCGGAGCGCATACCGGCGCAGGCGCGAATCCCCGCCGGTACCGTACGACTCGGTCGCGTAAAGCGAAAGTTCGCGGGGCGAATCGTCGTCGGGCGAATCGGTTTCGATCATCGTCCAGGCGATGTAATTGTCGCCGTAAAACCAATTGTGTTTGGTTCTCAGTCCCGGCGCGAGAAAAACGTCGTTGCTCTGCGTAAAGTGAATCCCGTCCCGGCTGGCGATGTAAACCGAATCGGTCACGGCGGTTCCCAGACGCGGCTCGATCGTCATCCGTTCCTTCCGCTGATCCGGTTCCGGCAGATCCCAGGTTCCGGGAACTTCGCCGCGGTCGGTGTAGCGCGCGGGAAACCCGATGTAAAGATTTTTATTCCTGTAGTAGGGAAAAATCTGATTTGTATAGAACTGCGTCTCTTTGGTGGGGCCTTCCCCTTCCCGAAAGACGATCTCCCCCTCGTCGGTCCAGTCGGTGAAGTTGTCCGAAACCGCCCGGCAAATCACGCGGAATCCGTCGCGGAACTCGCGGTAATAGAGGACGTATCGGTTCTCCTTCTCGGACCAGAACGCCACGTTCTGCGTGTCGAACGGATGTCCGGTGAAGACGGGGCCCGGCTTGATCTCGGTCCAGTGAACCGCGTCGGCCGACTGGAACGCGAAAAGACCGTTCCCCTCTTTTCCGTCGTAGAGAAAACCGACCGCCTTGTATTTCGCTTCGGGCGGCGTTCCCGGCCGCGTGTCGACGAACGGGTTGAAGTCGTGATTTTTGTAGTCGCGCAGTCCGAACATCACGATGTTGTTCTCTTTCGAGCCCTGAAACTCGCAGATCCCCAGGTTCGGCCGTTCCCAGTGAATTCCGTCGTCGCTGCGCAGATAGGCGATCGAAAGGGGCTCTCCCGAATTCTGTCCCCAGGCGTGGTAGTACATGTGGTACCGCGAGCCGTCGTTCATGATCGTAAAATACCCCGCGCTGTCGCCGTCCCAGGGAAGGTCGCCGAACTCGGCCGAGAGCTCTTTTCTTTGCGGCCGATGAACCGTCAGCTCGACGTTTTCAAGCGAGCCGACCAGCCAGTCGTCGAGAAAGAGCTGCCAGTCGGAACCGACGTCGAGAACTTCAGGCGCGGCGTCCTCGGCCGGCGCCGCCGCGGCGAACGCGCCCGCGGCGGCTAGAAACACGTAGAGAAAGAATCGTCTGAACATTGATTTTTCGTCTTCCCAAAAATATTAGGATTTTAGAGAAACGTTAAGGACGCCGAGCGCGCCCGGCCGTCTAAAACGCGATCAGGTACGCCGCGGCGGTCACGATCGCCGTGGTCACGACCACCGGAAGGCTGTTGACGAGGATCAGTTTTCCGTCCTCACCCTTGACGTCGACCGTCGCGCAGGCGGCGACGACGTTGTTCACGCAGATCATGTTCCCGATCGCCCCGCCGATCTGCTGGAGTGCGACGATCGCCACCGGCGAGATGGCGAGCTTTTCGGCCGCGTTGAACTGAAGCGGCGCGAAGAGGATGTTCGAGACCGTGCAGGAGCCGGAGACGAACGAGCCCAAAACGCCGATCCACGGCGCCAGAAGCGGATACGCTTTGGCGCCGGTCCACGCGGCCGCGGCGCGGGCCGTTTCGGCGAGCATCCCGTCGTAACCGGCGCCGCCGCCGAACGAGTTGATCATGATCTGAACCATCGCCACGCCGGAGATGAGCGCGACGGCCGGGCCGCGTACGGTACGCAGGACCGCCGTTTTCCAGATTTCGGCGGTCTCGTTCCGGCGGAGCCCGAAGAGGAGAATCGAAAAGAGCGCCACCGGGATGAACGGCAGAATCCCCGGGTTCGTCAGCCACGCGCAGCGGAAGAGCACGGGATGGTCGCCCCCCAAAAGGGGGACGTCGAACGAGATGCTTTTCAGGAGCGGATAAATCCTGAAAACGTGAAGGCGGGTCGCCAGCAGAATCAAAATGATCAGCGCGTAGGGTGTCCAGGCGCGCCAAAGAGGAACGGGGGACGCACCTTCCTCATCCGAAGAGGGCGCGGTGTCTCCCGCGCGGTACTTCTCGGCGAACCGCCATTTCTTTTTCGGAACGAGGAACCCGAACCGGACCGCCAGGAGCGTGACGACGAGCCCGATCGAAGCGCCCAGCAGGGTCGGGAGTTCCGGCCCGGCGAAATGGGCGGTGATTTTCCACGGAACGACGAACGCCAGTCCCGAAAAAAGGGCGAACGGGAGGACCTCGAGCGTCGGGCGAAGCGATTTCCTCTCGCCGAACCCGACGGTTAAAAAGAGAACGGCGATCACGGGGACCGCCAGTCCCGCCGGTCCGAAAAAGTCGGTGACGGCGTCGAGAAGACCGTGCTGGAACGCGGCGGCGTCGAGTCCGGCCGCCGTCGGTAGTTCCGGCTCGATGAGCGAAAGGGCCGCGTGGGTCTGAACCCCCGCCCCGCCGAACGAAACCGGCACGCTGTTGCAGATGAGCGCGACCATCACCGCGGCCAGCGGAGGAAACCCGAGTCCGACCAGCAGAGGCGCCGCCAAGGCCGCCGGGGTGCCGAACCCCGCCGCCCCTTCGATCAGACCGCCGAAAAGCCAGGCGATGATGATCACCTGAACGCGCGGATCGTCCGATCCGCCCGAAAACCCGCGGTTGATCGCCTCGATCGCCCGTCCTTTGGCGAGCGTTTCCAGAATCAGAATCGCGCCGAAAATAATGAAGAGAATTTCGACCGCCTTAAAAAAGCCGAGACCCGAAGCGGCCGCCACCTGCGCGGCGGGGAGCCGCCAGACAAAGAGCGCAGTACACGCCATCATCCCCCACGCGATCAGAAGCGAAATACCCGGTTTCACCTTCAAGAGCGTCATCAGGACAATGGCGGCAAAAAGAGGGAGTAAGACAAAGGCGACGTGCATCGGAATCCTCTTCTAAGATAAAAGGCCGGTCAATCGGCGCGGGGCGTTCCTGTCCCGCGCCTCTTTCTCGATTTTACAGATCGGCAACGAGGGACGCAAGGTTCAGAAGGGTCTGAACCGCAATCTCCATCTTGTTGACCGAAAGCCACTCGGTGACCGCGTGGAAGTTGTTCCCGCCGGTAAAGAGATTCGGGGTCGGCAGTCCCATCTCGGTCAGGCGCGAACCGTCGGTCCCGCCGCGGATCGGTTTCCAGACCGGCTCGGCGCCGGCGCGGCGAACCGCCTCTTCGAGCCGCGTTAAAATTTCGGGATGCCCCTTCAGGCCTTCGGCCATGTTCGGGTACTGTTTTTTATATTCCGCGCTCCAAACGCTCCCCGGCGTCGCTTCTTTCCGCCTTTCGATCAGCTCGTCCAGAATCTGGCGGTTTTCGTCCATCTCGGCGTCGGTAAACGCGCGGAGGATGATATGCGCCTCCGCCGAGGCGACGTCGCCGGTCATCGAACAGAGATGAATATACGGCTGGCGCCCTTCGGTCGACTCGGGGGCGCGGTCGGCGGGGAGTTCGGCGGCAAATCCCGCCAGGGCGCGCGAAGCGTTGACCATCACCCCTTTGGCGGTTCCCGGATGAATGTCGACGCCGGTCACCGCGAGACGGAGCTGTTCAGCGGAAAAGGTCTCTTTATTGATCTCGCCGGGGAGTTCGCCGTCGACCGTATAGGCAAAATCGGCGCCGAACTTTTTCACATCGAAGAAGTCGGCTCCCCGTCCGACCTCCTCGTCGGGAGTGAAGGCGATCCGGATCTTCCCGTGAGGGTACGGAACCCCTTCGACGCCGCCGTTCAAAAGGCGGTCGGCGGCGGTCATGATCGCCGCCACGCCGCTCTTGTCGTCGGCCCCCAGAAGGGTCGTCCCGTCGGTCACCACAAGAAGATCGCCGATGCAAGAGTGGAGTCCTTCCGACTCGGGAATCTCGGCGCCCGACTCGAGCCGAATCGGTCCCCCTTTGTAGTCGATCAGTTTCGGGTTCACGTTCTTACCGGACGTGTCGGGCGCGGTATCCAGATGGGCGATCCATCCCATCACGGGAATCGGCCGCGCCGCCCGCTCCGCGGCCGGGCGCCGATCGGGGATCGTCGCGGTCACGTAACCGTGTTCGTCTTGAAACACGTCTTCGGCGCCCATCGCGCGGAGTTCGTTGGCCAGAAGCGCGCCGAACTCGAGCTGTCCGGGCGTGCTCGGCACCCGCTCAACGCCGTCTTTCGACGTCGTTTCGATACGGACATAACGTAAAAAACGGTCTAAAGCGGTTTCGGGCATTTCTCTCTCTCTTTTGTGACTGGTGTTCTTGTATATATATCTAAAGGGTAAGGCGAAGGCAGCGGCGGTACCGTCCCGTATCCGCACCATACAAAGCTTCTACAATCGATGAACGGTTTCCGCCGCTGGTCACCATACGAACCATTCGATACCGCAAAGCCTCAACAGGTTGTAAGCCCACCTGGGCTGGTGAACCCGGCGCTCGTTAAGAAGCTGGGCGGCAAGTGCTGTCAGTGTCCGTGCCGCAGGGGAAATGTCACGGCCGTTCTTCATGGGCGGAGGAGTGAGTTCGGTACAGACTCCGTCGTAATCAAACAGAAGGAAGGGAAAATCAACTCCTTCCCGGCACGAGGCCGCGCCGGGAAATGTCTGGGGAACGACAGACGCGGAATTCTCATTTTCCGGGATTATGGGTATCAGCGCCACCCGGAATCCCAAATCCATAGACCGCTGGCACGGATTATCCGAGTCTCGGCACACGGCCGTATCAACAATCGTAATGGCAGCCCATCCCCCGCCCCGATGGGACTTCCCCCAACCGGTATCTAAAGGTATTCCCGCCGGATCAACGGTGATGTAATAGTCCTCTTCATCCACAATCTGTTTCCGAACGGTAAAACCGACCCGGATCGCGTCTGTCGCGTGATAGTAGTATTTGCCGTCGGACCACCCCTCCTGCCAATTGACGGAGACTCCATACGGATACTTAAGATATTCACAGACATCGAACCAGTTTGAACACCATTCCCGAACGTTCCCGATTGTGTCGTAAAGTCCCCAGGAGTTAGGTTCTTTCCCGCCGACCTCATGAGCTCCTAAAAGATTCCCGTCATGCTGCACCCACTTTTTGAGGCCGACGTCCGAACCGAAATCCTTTCCCTCATTAACTTCCCCCCCGCTGTAACCGATACTGGCGTTACCGATATACCACGCGATCTGATCCAATGCCGGAATATTGTAGGGAGCGGCTCTTTCGAAATCCCCGGAATAGAGATCGGTCCGCGTCCCGGCACGGCAGGCGCATTCCCATTGGGCCTCGGTCGGAAGCTGAACCATTTGACCCGAGAGTAAACTCAGTCTGCGGCAGAACGAGGTTGCTTCCCACCAGTTCACATAATAGACCGGAAAATCGGGACCGACTCCGGCGAGAACATAGTAATCTTTCCCCTCTTCTTCAGAATCCTGTTCCGCCGCCTTTTCACGCTGGACTATCACGTCCGTTCCCATCACGCTCTTCCACATCTTTTGCGTGACTTCCGTTTCCAGCATCCAAAAACCGCGTGTCAGCCTAACTCGACGCAATGGATTGCTCGAGCGAATCTTCATTGCCGGATGATTCATTCTCCCCATCAGAAAATCGCCGGGAGGACACCAGCGGAACGCGTAATCAACGCCTCTGACTGTGAGCGTTCTCCTCTCTCCGGCAAAAGAGCCGGGTCCGAATGGTTCGGAAAGACCGGCGTCCGCAGCGGCCGCTTTCCCACCCGCCTGGTTTTCTTCCCCGGTCTGTTCCCCTTTTCCGGAAAAGGAAAACGCGGGAAAAAGAAGCAGAAACACCGTCAGAATCGGAACGAACACCGATTGCCTGGACATATTGGAGCTGCTTCTGTATTTCATTGTCTCGATCCTTTTCGAATCTGAAATGCGGCTGGAGATTGATTTAACACAACAGTATCCTTACCGGTCAATCTTCAGTGCCGGGCACAAGCAGAATCCGCAGACCCGCGTAGTCGAGCCGCCGGGTTAAAGGATATTTCATTCGGAACGCGCTGCGGCAGTTCCGCGCCGGGCTGTCCCAGCAGCCGCCGCGGTAAACGTGAGTCACGCTCTTGTCGGTCGCCAGCGGGTCGGTCGCGGCGGCGGATCCGAGTTCGCCGTATTGGTCGAGACACCATTCGTACACGTTGCCGTGCATGTCGTAAAGGCCCCAGGCGTTCGGCGATTTCGTCTTGACCTGGTGCGCCTTGAACTCGCTGTTTTCGGCGTACCAGGCCATCTCGCCCGGATCGCCCGATCCGCCAAACGGCGCGTCGCTCCCCGCGAGGCAGGCGTATTCCCACTGGGCTTCGGACGGCAGGGTGATTTCAAGGCCGGAAAGCTCGCTCAATTTGGCGCAGAACGCTTCGGCGCCGTCCCAATCGACGTAATACATCGGGAAATCGGGACCGGCGGCGGTGACCCAGCGGCCCCCCGCCTTTTCGCACTCCTGACGGACGTTCGTGCCCATCGCGCTCTCCCACATCTTCTGCGTCACTTCCGACTCCAAGAGCCAGAAGCCGCGCGTCAGCGTGACCTTATGAGGAACTTCGGCGTCGTAACGTCCCTCCTCCGACGCGGGGCTTCCCATCGTGAATTCCCCCGCGGGACACCAGACGAACGTATAGTCGACGCCGGCGATTTGGAGCGTCGTCTTCTCGCCGGGCTCCGCGCACGGTTTCGCCGCGTCGGCGGCGGTCAGCGCGCCCGCCGCCGAGAGGATCGTGAAAATAACGAAAAAGAGGCGTTTCAACATTTTATCTCTCCATTCTCTTTGTGTGTCGATGTTCAAAGCGAGCGCGCGTTATTGAAGGCGGTCTCCCTCGCCGATGACGGTCAGTTCCATTCGTTTGCTCGTCCCCTGCGGCGATTCGGCGTCGACGGCGATCCGGTTCTCCCCTTTTTCAAGAGTCGGAACGGCGCCTTCGGGAAGGAACTCGCCGACCGGAACGTTGTCTTTGTTATACTTCACGCACCTGCCGCCGCGCAGTTCGAAGTAGGAGCCGGTCTCCAGCGTGACGGGGAACCGCACCGTTTTGCCGTTCAGCGTCACGACGGGATTGACCAGTTCGTAGTCCCCGTAGGGGAGCGCCGCCATCGGCCCGATCAGGCACCGGACCGTCTTTCCCGCGGGAATGTTGTTGAACCAAAGGCGGCAGGAGCGCAGATCGCCGGTTTCGCGGTAATGCGTGTAGACCGAATAGTCCATCGGCGGCCAGACGCAGCGGCTTGTCTCGGCCGAGTCGGCTTCGAGAAGCTCGATATACCGCCAGCCGGTAAAGTCGATTTTGACCAACTGGCTGTAAAGGCCGATCTGAACGTTGAGGACTTCACCCTGCCCGTCGCCGCAAAGCCAAAACCCCGTGGCCTGCAGCTTCTGAGGGTCGGACTCGGACGGCATCCGCCACGCCTCGGTCCGGACCCAGGCGGCGTCGTCCGGGACCTCGCCGTCGTGCGACGCGCGGAAGGCAAACGCCGTCTCGCCGGTCGCCGGAACGGTACCGGCGTCCGGTTCGAGCCGCCCGGTCACGCCGTCGTTTCCTTCGCACTCCGCGGAGACGGCGGCCGGATCGAACCGGACGCCCTTTTCCGGATTGCCGTAAGAGGCGGGCGAGTAGAAGGCCGCCAGGCGGAGCGAAAGCGGCTGGGCGCCGAATTCGTTCGACACGGTCCACTCGGCGCTCGGGTCGGTTGTGTGGACGACTTTATGTTTCTTGTAGAACGTCTCGCGGAACCAGGGGGTGCCGTCGGCGTCGCGGTACAGCTTGAACTCTTTCCCCGGCTGGCGGAGCTTTTCGAGGATCGACTCGTCGAGTCCGTCGCGCCGCGCCCGGGCGTAATCGCGCAGAAGCGCCGCGCATTCGCCCAAGAACGGGTTGGTTTCCATCTCTTCGACGGTGATCGGGTGGTTGAACGAAAAGCCGGCGTCGTTCCCGACCAGCTTGCAGCCGATATAGTCGACGTCGTCGCGATAAGTCGGGTCGTTCTGCGGTTTTCCCCAACCGATCAGCCGCCACCAGCCGAGCTGCAGCGGCAGATAGAGCCCTCCGGCCTTCATTCCGCCAAACTTGTCGATTTCCGGGTCATGCCCGAGCCAACAGCCGTGCTGATACTCCTCGCCCGCCTTCATCGAGGCGAGGTGAATGTCGAGGAAGCGTTTGAATCCGCGGGAGGCCGAGTCCCACGCCTGGTAGCGCGAGCGGTAGTGCCACCAGGAATGGATCATTCCGGCGAACTCCATGCCGACCGGACGTTCCAGGTCTTTGGCGACGTCCGTCACGAATTTGCCGCCGTAATACCAGTAGTTCTCTTTCCCCCACATATACTGGAGCCCTTCGATCGCGTCGAAGTAGATCCCGTCGAATCCGCACCGGTTCACCAGATCGGCGTGATTCTTCGCGATTTCGTACCAAAGCGGCGAATCCGGTTTCGGAATGTAGTACCCGCCCCAGTACGTCTTCAGAAGCGACGCGGAGCTCCCCGCCTCGTGCGCCGCGGCGCGTGTACCGTGAAACCCGCGTTTGCACCCCAAGAACTTCCAGGGCGCCTCCGAAGTGACGCTCTCGTATTCGACGATCTCGTCCCCCAGGCGGAGCGTGCGGCTGCTCGTCGCGTCCCACCCTTTGAGCGTCGTCTCCGGCGGGATCGCCTCGTTGACGGCGATCTCGTCCGACTCGGCGTCGATCGGCTCGGCGAGCGTCCAGTCGCGCCAGGTGTCCAGATCGGGATGCGGCACGGGTGTCACGTAGCGGTCGTCCTTCTGAATGTAACACGTATAGGTGTGCAGGATGACCTGAATCCCCGCCGCGTGGCAGCGGTCGATCACTTTTTTAAACGAATCCCAGCCCCCCGGCTGAACGTTGTCGAGCGAACCGAACCGGAAGAACCCGCCGCCGTGGTTGTCGATCTGGTCGAATCCGAGCCGCCGGCACGACTCGATCCAGCCGTCGGCCGTCTCTTCGGTCAGCGTGCCGAAGTTCATCAGATACGAGCCGTACCCGTCCCGGCTTTCCAGCGCCCACGCGCCCCCTTTGTCCGAGGGGGGAAGGTCGACCGCCTCGCTTGTCATCACGCGGCGGATCGTCGGCAGAATCTCCGCCTGCGGCACGCCGACCAGCGCCGCCTTGGCGCCGACCAGACCGAACCGCGCCGTCGCCTCGGCCCAATACGCGTCGTGCAGGGCGGGGAGCTGATGCACGTGGGTCCGCGTCGTGAGCGCCAAAGCGCAGGCGGCGAAATCTTCGTACGGTTTCGCTTCCAGCTCGAGCGGCGCGTTGGCGAAAACAAGCTCGTCGAACGCACCGTCGGCCGCGGCGACTTCCAGAACGATCGCGCCGGGGAGCGGGGTCACCCGCAGTTCGGCCCGCGCCGTCGCGCCGGCGAATTCCAGACGGAGCGTCCCGCCGTCAAGCGTCGCGCCCGTGGCGGGAAACTCGGCGCCGCCGGCCTTGACGTACGCGCAGGGCGTTGACGGCTCTTTCCGCAGATATTCGCGGCCGCCGGTCTTATCGAAAAGGGAAAGATTGACCCCCTCGCCGGAAATCGCGTAGCGGAACGTGTCGGTTTCGAGCACCGCGTCGGCGGCCCACAGCGCGCCGGAAATCACGGACAGAAGAAAAACGGAAATCGCTCGGGTCAAACGGTTCATCGGCTCGTTTCGGTTGTCGGTTCGGTTCCATTCGAAAAACGCCGCGCGCGGCGCGAAACACCCTTTCATCTTACAACGGGCGCGTCCGATTTTCAAGGCGCGCCCGACGGCAGAACCTCCCCTTCCCCGATCAACGTCACCTCGGCGCGCGAGGGGTTCCCGCCGCCGGTCTCGGCGGAAAAGCGAACGTCGTTCGGCCCCGGTTCGAGCGCGGGAATCTCCCCTTCCGGAACCACCTCGCCGACCGGCGCGCCCGTCTTGTCGTATTTCACGCATTTCCCGCCGCGCAGTTCGAGATATGCGCCCGACTCGAGTGTCGTCGGAAACAGGACCCTCTTTCCGCCGACGGCGATCGACGGGTTTTTCAGCTCGTACTCGCGGTGGCGAAACGCCGCGATCGGCCCGAAAAGGCAGCGGACCGTCTCCCCCGCAGGGATGTTGTTGTACCAGAGTTCGCAGACCGACCGGTCCCCCGACTCGCGAAAGAGCGAATAGTACGACACGACCGGTCCGGGCCAGACGTAGTCGAGAACCCGCGTCGAATCGGGTTCGAGAAGTTCGATATACCGCCATCCGGTAAAGTCGATCGTCACCAGATGACAGCACGTGCCGATCCGCACGTTGAGAACCTCTCCCTTTCCGTCCCCGCAAAGCCAAAAGCCGGTCGCCGCGAGCGAATCGGCCGGTATTCCTTCGGGAAGGCGGGAAGGCGCGGTTTTCAGCCACGCGGCCTCGTCGGCAACCCGACCCGCGTTCGAAGCCGTCAGGGCGAACGCCGACTGACCCGTCGCCGGAACGGTTCCGGCGTTCGGCTCCACGTTTCCGGTCACGCCGTCGGCCCCTTCGCACCGCCCCGCCGCGGCGGGATCGAACCGAATCGGCGGCGCGTCCCCGCCGTCGTCCGGCGCGTAGAGCGCGGCGATCCGCGCCGAAAGGGGCTGAGCGCCGAACTCGTTTACGACCGTCCACGCCGCGCTCGCGTCGTCGGCGCGGGTCACCCGATGCCGCTTGTAAAACGTTTCGCGGAACCGGGGCGCTCCCTCTTCGTCGTAAAAGAGGCGGTATTCCTTACCCGGCGCGCGGAGTTTTTCACGGGTCGCCTCGTCGAGATCCGAGTCGCGCACCCGCGCGTACTCGCGGAGCCGGCCGATCGAGTCGGCCAGAAACGGATCGGCGTCGATCCGGCTCACGTCGACCGGATGATTAAACGAGAAACCGGCACGGTTGCCGACCAGCTTGCACCCGACGTAGTCGACGTCGTCGCCGTAGGTCGGCTCGTCTTTCGGGTTTCCCCAGCGGACGAATTTCCACCAGCCGAGCTGAAGCGGCAGGTAGAACCGCCCGTCCCGGGACGCGGCGAACTGATCGATTTCCGAGCCGCGCTGATACGAGGGCGCCCCCTTGATCAGGCCGATATGAAGATCGAGAAACCGCTTGAACCCCCGGTTGGGAGAATCCCACGCCTGATACCGCGAACGGTAATGCCACCACGGATGGATCATCGCCGAGAATTCCATGCCGACCGGCCGGTCGAGCCGCCGCGCGACTTCCAGCACGAACTTCCCGGCGTAATACCAGTAATCCTCGTTCCCCCACATCCGGTTCAGCCCGTCGATCGCGTCGAAATAGAGTCCGTCGAATCCGCATTTGTTCGTCACGTCGGCGTGATTCGCCGCGATCTCGAACCAGAGGGGGGACTCGAGCTTCGGAACGTAGAGTCCGCCCCAATAGGTTTTCAGAAGCGACGCGGCGCTCCCTTTTTCGTGCGCCGCGGCCTCCGTCCCGTGGAACCCCCGTTTACACCCTAAAAACTTCCAGGGCGCCTCGCGGGTCACGTTCTCGTATTCGACGATCTCGTCGCCCAGACGGAGCGTGCGGCTGCTCGTCGCAGACCATCCTTTCTGAAGAAGATCCCCGTCCAGCGGCTCGGCGACCGTGATTTCGGTCGCGTCGGGGGAAACCGGCTCGGCGAGCGTCCATTCGCGCCAGGTGTCCAGATCGGGGTGCGGCACGGGCGTCACGTAGCGGTCGTTTTGACTGATAAAGCAGGAGTAGGTGTGCAGAATCACCTGAATCCCCGCCGCGTGGCAACGGTCGGCCACCTTCTTAAACGAATCCCACCCTCCCGGCTGAACGTTGTCGAGCGAACCGAACCGGAAGAATTCGCCGCCGTGATTGTCGATCTGATTGAAACCGAGCCGGCGGCACGACTCGATCCACGAATCGGCCGTCTCTTCGGTCAGCGTCCCGAAATTCATCAGATACGATCCGTGTCCGTCCGGACTGTCGAGCGCCCACGCGCCCCCCTTGTCCGAGATGGGGAACCCGGCCGCGTCGCCTGTCATCACGCGCCGGATCGCCGGAATGATCTCCGACTGCGGCACGCCGATCAGCGCCGCCTTGGCGCCGACCAGCCCAAACCGCGCCGTCGCGCGCGCCCGGAACTCGGTCTGGAGCGCGGGAAGTTGCTGAACGTGGGTGAAAGGCGTGAGCGCCAGGGCACAGGCGGCGAACGGCTCGAACGGCTTCGCGTCGAGCGTCAGGGGAACCGACGCAAAGATCAGCTCGTCCGGCTCGCCGCGCACGCTCGCGACCTCGAGAATCAGCGCGCCGGACCGCGGCGTGACCCGAAGTTCGGCGACGACCGCCCCGTTTTGAAACGAGAGCGTCAGCGTCCGGCCGTCGAAGCGCGCCGACTCGGCGGGAAAGAGCTCGTCTCCCTTTTTCGCTTGCGCGCAGTACGACCGCGTTTCGGCGTCGAGGTATTCGGCGTTTCCCGTCTTGTCGAAAAGGGAGACGTTCGCCCCGTCGTCGGCAATCACCCATCGGAAGGTGTCGGTCTCAAGGGTCGTGTCGGCGGTCGCCGGACGGACGGTCAGCCAGGAAAGAAACAAAAGAACAAGGAGAACGCGGAGTTTCATCTTCGCACCTGTCGGGTTAAAACGGACGCGCCACGCGCGGCCGGACGAACCGGCCCGGCGAGAGAATCCCGCCGCGGAAAGCGCGTAAAAAAAGAGGGGCGTGCCCCTCATCTTACACCGCGCGGGACGGAAAGTCCAGAAAATCCGTCCCCGCCTCCCCGGCCGAAAAGAAAAAGCGCTATTCCGCCGTTTTGCTCGGATCGATTTGATAACTCGGCGTTTCGTGATCGAGCGGACTCGACTCTTCCGAGAATTCCGCCGCCAGATAACTCGAATGGACCCGAATTCCCCCTTCCGAAATGTCCGAGATCACGTCCGACGGGGCGGCGGCCGGCTCTTCGGCGCGGGCGGCTTCGCTCACCGCTTCGGCCGAGCACTGGTCGGCGGTAAACGAAACGCGGCGGAAGACCTCGTCGTCCGGATCGCCGTCGGCGTCGTCGGCGGAATCACAAACGGCGTCGTTCTCTTCGCTCGCGGCGGGCGGGAAACTGGCGGTGATGATCACCGGCTTCGGCCAGTTCTCGTCGCTCCGATCGGCGCGGGCATAGAGCGGCTCGCTCTCGGCCGGCGCGGCGTTCGTCTCCAAGATGTTCTCGTCCGCGGCGGAATCGGCGCCTTCCCCCGATGAGGGATAGTCCGTGCCGTTGACCATCTTCCAGACCTGGGGGTAATGGCAGATATTGATCCACAGACAGATGAAGATCAGGAGGAACGAAAGGAAGAGTCCGGAATATTTCGACATACGGGCCTCGCGCGGAACCGTTCCGCCAATAACGTCTGGAGGGACTGTTGGGAATGAAATCAATTTTCCCGTTAAAGGGAAAAGAACGCCCGCGACGAAAGAAACGACTCTCCCGAAAAATCGGCGTTCAGTAAAAGGTAGAACCCTCCGGCTAAAAAATCAAGAAAAAGTGCGAATCTCTTCGTTTTTTCGAAAAAAGCCGTTCCGGTTATACGGGTAAGAAAAGTTTTGCCGGCGCGATAAGACGTGCGGCGGGCCGGCTCCTCCCAAAACCGACCCCGAAAGGCCCCGGTGCGGTGTGTGCGCCCGGTTCCTTTCCCGCACGCTTTCATGTGCGGCCGGCGCGCGGGCCGGTCAGCCGATCGCCTCCTTTCCGCGCTCGCCGGTTCGAATCCGAATGCAGTCGAGCAGATCGACGACGAAAATCTTTCCGTCCCCGATATGTCCGGTCCGCGCCGTTTCGATCAGGACGTCGAGCGTCTTTTCGAGGTAGTCGTCGTTGACGGCGATTTCAAGCCGGACCTTTTTCAGAAGGTTCACTTCCGAAACCACCCCGCGGTACTGCTCGGTGTACCCCAGCTGATGGCCGCACCCCAGCGCGTTGACCACCGAAAGCTTCGCGATGTTCTCTTTCAGAAGCGCCTGCTTCACGTCGTTGAGCGATTCCGGCTGAATATAGGCAATGATCAATTTCATTTTCTTTCTCCGACTCAATTTCTGTCGTTTGCGTGGATGGATAAACCGTAACGCCGCTTTCCGCCGCGCCGCCTCAGACCGTGGTCCAGGTGTCGAAGTTCGGATACGCCTGCATTCCGTGTTCTTCGATATCGAGCCCGCGGAGTTCCTCGTGGCGGCTGACGCGCAGACCGATCGTCCGTTTGATCGCCAGGAACAGGACAAACCCGCACCCGAGCGCCCAGACCAGCGCGACCCCCGCGCCCAGGAGCTGAACCCGCAGGAACTTCGTCCCCCCGCCGTAAAAGAGACCCGTCCCGTCGGCGGCGAAGAGCCCGACGCAGAGGGTGCCGAACGTCCCGCAGACGGCGTGAACGCTGATCGCGCCGACCGGATCGTCGATTTTCAGGACGCGGTCGACGAACAAAAGCGAGCCGATCACCAGGCAGCCCGCCGCCGCGCCGATCAAAATCGCCCCCAGGGGGGAGACGACGTCGCAGCCGGCGGTGATCGCCACCAGACCGGCCAGGATGCCGTTGAGCGTCATCGTCGCGTCGGAAGTGCCGTAGATGATCGAGGCCAGCACCATCGCCGAAACCGCGCCGGCGGCCGCGGCCAGGTTCGTCGTTACGGCGATATACCCGATCGACGGCGTGACCGCCAGGGTGCTCCCCGGGTTGAATCCGAACCACCCGAACCAGAGGAAGAGGACGCCGAGCGCGCCCATTAAAATATGGTGACCCGGAATCGCGTTGACCCGCCCGTCGGGGGAATACTTGCCGATCCGCGGACCGAGCGTCGCCGCGCCGGTCAGCGCCAGCCACCCACCGAGCGAGTGCACCACGGTCGAACCGGCGAAATCATGAAAACCGAGTTTCCCGAGCCAGCCGCCCCCCCAGGTCCACGCGCCGAAGATCGGATAGACCAGCGCCGAGATCACCAGGGAGTAGACCAGATAACTGGTGAACTTCGTCCGTTCGGCCATTGCGCCCGAGACGATCGTCGCCGACGTGGCGCAGAAGACCGTCTGAAAGAGGAAAAAGGTCCAGCCGAGCTGCGGGTTCACGGCGAAGACGTCGGCCGAGGTCGGCAGAAAGAAGCGCGTGCCGCAGAAGGCGCACCGATCGAGTCCCCACATCAGTCCGAAACCGACGGCGAAAAACGCCAGCGAACCGACCGCGAAATCGATCACGTTTTTCATCATGATGTTGACGGCGTTCTTCGAACGGCTGAACCCCGCCTCGACCAGCATGAAGCCGAGCTGCATGAAAAAGACCAGGAAGGTGGCGATCAGAACCCAGAGGGTGTTCAGACCCGCCGCGTCGGCCGGAGCGTCCCCTTCCGGGGAACCCGTCTCGGCCGCCGCCTCCGGCTCGGAAGGGATGCTTTGCGCTTCGCCGGCGTAAAGGGGCGCGCCGAGTCCCAGAAGGCTCAGGACGTCGCCGACCGCCTTTTCGATCGGAGTCTCTTCCGGCTCGCCGAGATTCTCTCTTCCCCCCTGCCGCGCTTCCTTGACGAACGCGACGGTCAGAAATCCGAAAAAGAGTAATACAAGCACAAAGATCGCCTTCCAGATTTTCATCGCGATGCTCCTTTCTCTGAACGGGTGAAACTTTCGGGTGAATTGATTTCCGCGGGCGGCGCGCGAGGCGCCGCCCGTCCTTCATTTTGCAAAGGGCGTGCCAATCGTGCCCTCGCGCGCCGAAAATTCCCGAACGAGCCGTCCAACGGAGAGCCGAATGAAAAAAGCGCCGCGGAAATCACAAAAATGTACACGCCCGCGCCGTGCGAAAAGAACAATTTTGTTTCGCCGCGTCTGCGAAAAGATCAAATTTGTAAAAGAGCGCGGTGAAAGCGCGAAGGCGGCGTTTCCCGCCCCGCGCCCGTTTCCTAGCCCCGCGACTGCCGGACCAGGCGGTGATATTCCTGCAGCGTGCGGACCGTCCCGGTCTCCTCGGCGTTCTTCAGACCGCGCACGGCGATTTCGAGCGCCGAAAGGGTCGTTGTCACGGGTATCCCCTTCATCACCGCGGCGGTACGCATTCGGATCTCGTCGACCTTCGACGCGGCGCCCGGATTCGGCGTGTTGACGATCCAGCTGATCTTTCCTTCGTCGATGAAGTCGAGGATATTCGGACGGCCGCTGCTGATCTTGTACGCCGCGCGGCATTTCAGACCGTGATTATACAGCTCGGTCGCCGTCCCGAGCGTGGCGTAGATTGTAAAGCCCAGCTCTTCCAGTTCGCGTGCCAGCGGGATCGCGTCTTTTTTATCGGCGTCGCGCAGCGAGACGAAGACGCCCCCTTTTTTCGGCAGGGCGCTCCCGGCGGCGATCTGACTTTTCAGATACGCCTGCGAATCGGCAAACTCGATGCTCATCACCTCGCCGGTCGATTTCATCTCGGGCGAAAGGGCGATGTCGGTTCCGGGAAACTTCGCGAACGGAAAGACCGCCTCCTTGAACGTCACGTAGGGGAGCGTCACATCGCCGGTGAGCCCCGCCTCGTCGAGCGTGCGTCCCAGCATACAGAGCGCCGCCTTCTTGGCCAGCGGCACGCCGGTCGACTTGCTCACGAACGGCACGGTCCGCGAGGCGCGGGGGTTCACCTCGATCATATAGACCGTCCCGTCCTGAACCGCGAACTGGATGTTCATCAGCCCGCAGACGTGCAGCGCCTCGGCGATCCGGTGTGTGTATCGGCGGATCGTCTCGATCGTCTCGGGCGAAAGGGAGCGCGGCGGGATCGAGCAGGCCGAGTCCCCCGAATGGATTCCCGCCAGCTCGACGTGTTCCATGATCGCGCCGATCACCGTCCGATCGCCGTCCGAGACCGAATCGACGTCGACTTCCACGGCGTGTTCCAGAAAACGGTCGATCAGAATCGGCCCCGACGAAACCCGTTCGGCCTCTTCGAAGAACTTTCGCAGGTATTTCTCTTTGTAGACGATCACCATCGCCCGGCCGCCGAGGACGAAACTCGGCCGGACCAGCACCGGATAACCGATCCGTTCGACCGCGGCCAGCGCCTCGTCGATCGTGTGGGCGATTTCGCTCCGCGGCTGGGCGATCCCCAGGCGGCGCATCAGACCGCGGAACAGATCGCGGTCTTCCGCCGCGTCGATATCGCGCGGCGTGGTCCCCAGAATCGGCACCCCGGCCTCGAAAAGCGCGTCGGCCAGATTCAGCGGCGTCTGTCCCCCGAACTGGAGGATCACGCCGTCCGGCTTCTCCCGCCGGTAGATCGCCATCACGTTTTCGAAGGTAAGCGGCTCGAAGTAGAGTTTGTCGCTCGTGTCGTAGTCGGTCGAGACGGTCTCGGGGTTGCAGTTGACCATGATCACCTCGCATCCCGCCTCGCGCAGGGCGAACGCGGCGTGTACGCAGCAGTAGTCGAACTCGATCCCCTGTCCGATCCGGTTCGGTCCCCCGCCCAGGATCATGATTCGGCATTTCTTGTCCGGAGGGGTCGGGCGGACCGGCTCGTCGCAGACGCCGTCGAACGTCGAATAGTAATACGGCGTAACCGCCTCGAACTCTCCGGCGCAGGTATCGACCGTCCCGAAGACCGGGCGGATGCCCAACTCGCCGCGCAGCTCGAAGACGCGCGCCTCGTCCGTTTCCAAAAGACGCGCCAGCTGTCGGTCCGAAAACCCGTCCGCTTTCGCCGCGGCGAGCGACTCGGCGGTCGGCGTCAGCGTCCGCTGCGTCTCGACCAGCTCGGCCATCTTCCGCAGAAAATACCGGTCGATTCCCGAAAGGGCGCGGATCTCGTCGACCGTCCGGCCGCGGCGCAGCCCCTCGTAAATGTAGTAATACCTTTCGGGACTGGGACGGCGGATTTCGGCGTCGACTTCCGCGTCGCTCTTTTCGCGGAGCGCGTCGCATTTCGCGTCGGCGCCGAAGCCGTCGTGCCCGGTGTCGAGACTCCGGATCGCCTTCTGGAACGATTCCTTGAACGTCCGGCCGATCGCCATCGCCTCGCCGACCGACTTCATCTGCGTTCCCAGGGTCGAGTCGGTTCCCGGGAACTTCTCGAACGTGAAGCGGGGAACCTTCGTCACGACGTAGTCGAGCGCCGGCTCGAAACAGGCGGGGGTCGTTCGAGTGATGTCGTTCCGCAGTTCGTCGAGCGTGTAGCCGACCGCCAGAAGCGCGGCGATTTTGGCGATCGGAAATCCGGTCGCCTTGCTCGCCAGCGCGCTGCTGCGCGAGACGCGCGGATTCATTTCGATGATCACGCGCCGCCCGCTTTCGGGCTCGACCGCCCACTGCACGTTCGAGCCGCCCGTCTCGACGCCGATCGCGTCCATCACGCGCAGGCTGTCGGTCCGCATCGCCTGATATTCGGCGTCGCTGAGGGTCTGGGCGGGAGCCACCGTCACCGAGTCGCCGGTATGGATCCCCATCGGATCGACGTTTTCGATCGAGCAGACGATCGCCGAGCGGTTCCGCCGGTCGCGGATCACCTCCAGCTCGAACTCTTTCCATCCCAGGAGCGACTCCTCGATCAGCACCTCGCGGTTCAGACTCGCGTCGAGCCCCCTTTGGAGGATTGTCTCGAACTCTTCGGCGCCGCGGGCGATCCCGCCGCCGCTCCCCCCCAGCGTGAACCCGGGGCGGAGGATCAGCGGCCACGAGCCGATCTTCTCGGCCGCCCGGCGCCCCTCGTCCAACGAGTGAACCGAGAACGACTTCGGCGTCTCGATCCCGAGCCCGGCCATCGTTTCCTTAAACAGCTCGCGGTCTTCGGCGCGGCGGATCGCCTCGGGTCCGACGCCGATCATCTCGACGTGATACCGCCGCAGAACCCCCTCGTCGTAAAGCCGGAGCGCCAGGTTCAGCGCGGTCTGCCCGCCGAGCGTCGCCAGCAGCGCGTCGGGACACTCGCGCCGGACGATCTCGGCGAGGGTCTCGAACGTCATCGGCTCGATATACGTCCGGTCGGCGAACTCCGGATCGGTCATGATCGTGGCGGGGTTGCTGTTGACCAGCACGATCTCGTATCCTTCGGCGCGGAGCGCTTTACACGCCTGCACCCCCGAATAGTCGAACTCGCACCCCTGCCCGATCAGAATCGGACCGGCGCCGATGAGCATGATTTTTTTCATATCGCTGCGAGCGGGCATAACCGTCTTCACTTTCCTTTTCAATCGTTGTCGTCGCGCGGGGAGCGCGTTTTAAAACATCGCGCGGAACCGCCCGAAGAGGCTTTTCGCGTCGTCCGGGCCGGGCGCCGCCTCGGGATGAAACTGCACCGAAAGCGCCCGCGCGCGGGGGAGGCGGATCCCCTCGACCGTCCCGTCGTTCAGGTTGACGTGCGTCAGCTCCGCCTCGGCCGGCAGAGAATCTTTCAGCACGGCGAAGTTGTGGTTCTGACTGGTGATCGCCACGCTGTCGTCGGTCAGGTCTTTCACCGGGTGGTTGCACCCGTGATGGCCGAACTTGAGCCGTCCGGTCTTCGCGCCGCAGGCGAGCGCCAATATCTGATGTCCCAGACAGATCCCCACCGTCGGAACCCGCCCCAGAAGCTCCCGAACCGTCTCGACCGCGTGCGGTACCCCCGCCGGGTCCCCCGGTCCGTTCGAAAGAAAAACGCCGTCCGGCTTCAGCGCCAGCACCTCGTCGGCGCCCGTCTGCGCCGTCACGACCCGCACGCGAAACCCCGCGCGGCGGAGCTCGCGCAAAATCGACCGTTTCATTCCGAAATCAAGCGCCGCCAAAAGGGGCGCGCCGCTCGGTTCGTCCTCCGGCGCTTCCCACGACGAGCCGTCCGGGTCGGTCACCCGCGCGGTCATATCGAGCCCGTCCAGTCCGGCGAACGCCCGCGCGCGGCGCACCCCCTCGCCGGGGCTGATCGGCCAATCCGAGCAGTGCAGATACGAGCGCTGGCTTCCGGCGCGCCGCAGATGGAGGACCAGTCCGCGCGTATCGACGCCGGTCAGCGCGGGAATCTCGAACCGCCGCAAAAGGTCGGTCAGCGCCTCTTCGCTCCGCGCGTTCGACGGCGGGTTCATCCGCCGCGTCACCAGTCCGCTCAAAAAAAGGCCGCGCGACTGCATATCCGCCGCGCGGCATCCGTAATTCCCGATCTCCGGCGCGCTCAAAACGACTGTCTGCCCCGCGTAGGAGGGGTCGCTGACGATCTCCTGATAGCCGGTATGCCCCGTATTAAAGACGGCCTCCCCTTCGGCGTCGCGCGGCGCGCCGCACGACCGGCCGAAAAAGACGGTCCCGTCGGCCAGGGCGAGAAAATGTTCCGAATCCATCGAACCTTCAAAAACCTCTTTTACAAAAATGTAATCCCCGCCCTCGTCGGGCGGGGGGAGACGTCTCAGTTATAGAGGAAGAGCATTTCGCGATACTTCGGTAGCGGCCAGAGTTCGTCGTTGACGACCTGTTCGGCACGGTCGACCACCTCGCGCAGCCGCGCCATCGCGTCGATGATCTCTTCGTGGACCCCGTTCAGCGCGCTCTTCATCTCGCGGCACTTCTGGTTCAGTTCGTCGACCAGCGTCCCGTAATCGGCGGCCAACTGCCTTGTCCCTTCGGTCCCTTCCGTCAATCCCGCCTCGTTGGCGGCGCGGTACGCGCCGACCGCTTTGGCGTATTCTTCGGTCACCACCGGCAGGATCATATTCTGCGCGATCTCGAGGGCGATCCCCCCTTCGATCTTCACTTTCCGGTGATACTCTTCCAGGAAGACCTCGAACCGCGAAAGGAGCTCCGCGCGGGTAAAGACCCCGTACCGTTCGAACAGTTCGAGGCTCTCGTCGGTCACCAGCGCGCGGAGCGCCTGCATCGACTTCTGCAGAACCGGCAGTCCCCGGCGGCGCGCCTCGTCGACCCATTCGGGGGCGTAGTTGTTCCCGTTGAAGATGACCCGCTTATGCGTCTCGACGATTTCGGCGAGAATCTTCGCCAGTCCCTCGTGGAATGCCGCCGAATCGGCGGCGGCGAGCCGTTCGAGCTTCTCGGCGATATAGTCGATCGACTCGGCGGCGATGGTGTTCATCGTCATATTGAATCCGGCGCACGACTGGCTCGACCCGCAGGCGCGGAACTCGAACTTGTTTCCGGTGAACGCGAACGGGCTGGTGCGGTTCCGGTCGGTCGCGTCTTTCGGCAGGGGCGGAAGGGTCTTCCCGCCCAGGAGGATCATCTCTTGCGCGTGCGCGTCCGTCGGCGCGTCGGCCGGCTCTTTCCCGATCTTTTCGAGGATTTCGGTCAGCTGTTCTCCCAGAAAGACCGAGATGATCGCCGGGGGCGCCTCGTTCGCGCCCAGGCGGTGCTTGTTTCCGGCGCTGACGGTCGAGGCGCGCAGGATATCGGCGTGCAGGTCGACCGCGCGGATGATCGCCGCCAGGACGGTCAGGAAGATGACGTTCTGCCGCGGCTCGTCCCCCGGCTCCAGCAGGTTCCGCTTTCCGTAGGCGATCGACCAGTTGTTATGTTTTCCCGATCCGTTCACCCCGGCGAACGGCTTTTCGTGCAGCAGGCAGACCATCCCGTGCCGCAGGGCGACGCGCTGCAGCACGTCCATCGTCAGCATATTGTGGTCGACCGCCAGGTTCAGCTCTTCGAAGATCGGCGCGATTTCGAACTGCGCGGGGGCGACCTCGTTGTGCCGCGTCTTGGCGGGAATCCCGAGCCGCCACAGCTCGCGGTCCAGATCGGTCATGAACGCCAGGATTCCGGGGCGGATCGTTCCGAAATAGTGGTCTTCGAGCTGCTGATGCCGCGGCGGGGGGGAACCGAACAGGGTCCGTCCCGTCTGAACCAGGTCGGGCCGATGCAGATAGAACTCGCGGTCGACCAGGAAATACTCCTGTTCCGGCCCCAGGGTCACGCTCACCGGCTGCTCGTCGAGGCCGAACAGCTTCATCAGGCGTTTGACGCTCCGTTCCAGGACGCTGATCGATCGCAAAAGCGGCGTCTTTTTATCGAGGACCTCGCCGGTATACGAGCAGAAGATCGTCGGAATGCAGAGGGTCGCGCCGTTGGCGTGCCGTTTGACGAACGCCGGACTGGTCGGGTCCCACGCCGTATAGCCGCGCGCCTCGAACGTGCAGCGGAGCCCCCCCGAGGGAAAACTCGACGCGTCCGGTTCCCCCTTGATCAGGTTCTTTCCCGAGAAGGTCTGGAGCGCCTCGCCGGTCCCGTTCACGTCGAGAAACGCGTCGTGCTTTTCGGCGGTCCCGCCGTTGAGCGGCTGGAACCAGTGGGTGAAATGGGTCGCGCCCAGGCCGATCGCCCATTCTTTCATCCCGTTGGCGACGTCGTCGGCGATCGTCGGATCGAGCGGCTGGCGGTCTCGGATCGTCGCCAGGAGTTTTTCGGCGGCGCGGTGCGGCAAATACCGCTTGATCGCCGCCTCGTTGAACACGTATTTCCCGAACTCCCCGGGCTGTCTGAGCGACTCGCCGCTCGGCAGAGCTTCGGAATACGACGCGATCTTATCAATGGACTTCTCTCGACTGTAATGCCCCATCGGTTCGTCTCTCCCATTTTTTCAGAGGAACAACTTCACTCTTCGGCGTCGCCCCTTCGGCTTGGCCTCCGCCGGAAATTTTGCAAATCGTATGCCAAATAAAATTTTTTCACGCGTTCCCCTCTCGCCGCGTTCCCCCGCCGCGCCCGGCCGAAAAAAATTCCCCCTTCCCGCCCCGGCGCCTCAAACGCGCCGAAGCGCGAATTTTACAAAAACGTAAAAACGGCCGAACACGATTTACATTTTTGTAAAAACCGATCCCGTGACCGTTACCCGAACTCCTTCCCCCCGTACGGCGCGTCGCCCGGCATAACGCGCGATTTCGCCCGGCGCCGCCCCATTCGCGCGCTGCGGAGCGGGGCGGACGCCGAAAAAATTGAAAAATTTTTCGATTGGAATCCGATTTGCTTTATCCCGTTTTCAACCGGCGCGCCGCGCCGCGGGGAAGACCTCCCGTTCCCTCAACCTATGGAAGAAAGTTTAACCGACAGTGACGAACGCAAATTCCAGACGTTACCGCGACCCGGCCGCGCCGCGGCCGCAGGGTCTTTATCAATTTGAAAACGAGCACGACGCCTGCGGCGTCGGGCTGATTGCCGACGTGAACGGCAGACCGAGCCATGAAATCGTCGACAAGGGGATTTCGATCCTCAAGCGGCTCGTCCACCGGGGCGCGGCGGGGAACGACCCCCTGACCGGCGACGGCGCGGGGATCCTGACCGTCGTTCCCGACGCCTTCTTCCGGCATGCGGTCGATTTCGATCTCCCCGAACCGGGCCGCTACGGCGTGGGGGTCCTCTTCGGCGGTCCCGACGACCTTTCCCCCCTGGGCGGGATCGCCGCCGCCGAGGGAGCGCGTCTTCTCGGCACGCGCGAGGTTCCGACTTCTCCCGAACAGATCGGCGAGGCGGCGCGGCGCGCCGCGCCGGCGATCCGCCAGATCTTCGTCGACGGAAGCGCGTTCGACTCGCCCGACGCCTTCGAGCGGAAACTCTTCGTCGTCCGCCGTCTGATCGAAAAGGCGTTTCCCGATCTGTACATCCCGAGTTTTTCGTCGCGCACGATCGTCTACAAGGGGCTCCTTCTGGCCGACCAGATCGACCGTTTCTACGCCGACCTGAGTGATCCCGACTTCGTCAGCCCCCTGGCGGTCGTCCATCAGCGTTACTCGACCAACACCTTCCCGACCTGGTCGCTGGCGCACCCGTTCCGAATGATCGCGCACAACGGCGAGATCAACACCCTGCGCGGCAACCTGAACCAGAACCGCGCGCGCGAGGCGTTCTTCGCCTCCGACGCGTTCGGCGCCGACCTGCCGAAACTCCTTCCCCTCATCGACGAGGGGGCGAGCGACTCGGCGTCGCTCGACAACATGGTCGAGCTTCTGACCGCCTCGGGCCGCTGGCTGCCGCACGTGATGATGATGCTCGTTCCCCAGGCGTGGGGGCCGAACTATCACCTGGGGCGCGACGTCCGCGGCTTTTTCGACTACCATTCGGTTCAGACCGAGCCGTGGGACGGTCCGGCGGCGATCGCCTTTTCGGACGGCCGCGGGGTCGGCGCGATCGTCGACCGGAACGGACTGCGTCCGGCGCGCTACACGCTCACGTCGGACGGTCTTTTCGTCCTCGCCTCCGAGACGGGCGTCGTCGACGTTCCCGCCGACAAGGTCGTGAAGAAGGGGCGTCTGCGCCCGGGCGAAATCATCTGGGCGGACCTCGGCAAGAAGCGTCTTATCTACGACGCCGAGCTGAAAAACCGCGTCGCGCGTCAGAAGCCGTACCGCCGCTGGGCCGAGGAAAACCGGATCACGATCCACGGGCTCTTCGATTCGGTCTCGCCGTCCGAAGTCCCGCGGAACCTGGTTCAGCGTCAGCGTTTCTTCGGCTGGACGGGGGAAGACGTCGAACTCCTCCTCACCCCGATGGCCCGCGACGGGAAAGAGCCGGTCGGCTCGATGGGAAACGACGCGGCGCTGGCGGTCCTTTCCGAGAAGCCCCATTCCCTCTTTTCGTATTTCAAGCAAATGTTCGCGCAGGTGACCAACCCGCCGATCGACCCGATCCGCGAACGATTGGTCATGAGCCTGACCACGTATATCGGCAACGGCGGAAACGTCCTGGCCGACGACGCCCAATGCCGTCCGATCATCCGTCTCCCCCGGCCGATCCTGACCGAAGAGGATCTCCGCCGTCTGGCGGGCGTGCATCAGCGGGGTCTTTCGACCGCCACCCTGCCGCTCGGCTGGACCGGCGATCTCGACGCCGCCGTCCGCCGTCTTCAGCGCGACGCGGTCGCCCGGGTCCGCGCCGGACATCAGATTCTGATCCTTTCGGACCGGCTCCTTCCGCCGGGCGAATTGCCGATCCCGTCCCTTCTGGCGGTCTCGGCGGTCAATACGGCCCTCTCCGACGCCGGGCTTCGTCCGCCGGTCGGCCTGATCGTCGAGTCGGGCGAAATCCGCGAAGTCGAGCATTTCGCCCTTCTGCTGGGATTCGGCGCGACGGCCGTCTCGCCCTATCTGGCGCTGGAGACGGTCAGCGACCTTTCCGAGAGCGGGAAGATCGGTCTCGACCCCGCCCGCGCGGCGGAAAACTACATCGCCGCGGTCGACAAGGGGCTTTTAAAGATCATGTCGAAGATGGGAATCTCGACGCTGCGCAGTTACCGCGGGGCGCGCATCTTCGAGGCGGTCGGTCTGGGCGAGGGGCTCGTCGCGGCCTATTTCCCGAAGACCCGCTCGCGGATCGGCGGTCTTGAAATCGACGATCTGGCCGAAGAGATCCGCCGCCGCGCCGAGGCCGAAAGCGCCCCTTCCGAACTTAAGGTGCTCCCCCCCGGCGGGGAATACCGCTACCGCCGCGGCGGGGAAGACCATCTCTGGACCCCGGAATCCCTCACCCTGTTCCGGCGCGCGGTGCGGGAGAACGACCCCGAGATTTACAAGGCGTACGCCGCGCGGATCAACAACCAGGCGGGGCGTCTGTGCACGCTGCGCGGTCTGTTCGATTTCGTCCCGACGGCGCCGATCCCCCTTTCCGAGGTCGAGCCGGCCGAGTCGATCCTCCGGCGGTTCGTCTCGGGCGCGATGAGTCTCGGCTCGCTCAGTCCCGAGGCGCACGAGGCGATCGCCGTCGCCATGAACCGTCTGGGTGGACGGAGCAACTGCGGCGAGGGGGGCGAAGACCCCCTGCGCGAGACGCCCGGCCCGGGCGGCGAAGACCGCCGCAGCGCGACGCGCCAGGTCGCCAGCGGCCGGTTCGGCGTGACGATCGACTACCTGGCGGGCGCGAAGGAAATCCAGATCAAAATGGCGCAGGGGGCCAAGCCGGGCGAAGGGGGCCAGCTTCCAGGACACAAGGTCGACGAGCATATCGCCCGCGTCCGCCACTCGACCCCGCGCGTCACGCTCATTTCGCCGCCGCCGCACCACGACATCTACTCGATCGAAGACTTGGCGCAATTGATCTTCGACCTGAAGAACGCGAACCGGGAGGCGGCGATATCGGTCAAACTCGTCTCCGAGGCGGGGGTCGGCACGATCGCCGCGGGGGTCGCCAAGGGGCACGCCGACCTGATCCTGATCAGCGGGCACGACGGCGGCACGGGCGCCTCGCCCCTGACGAGTGTCAAGCACGCCGGTCTGCCGTGGGAGCTGGGGCTGGCCGAAACGCAACAGACCCTCGTGCTGAACGGACTCCGCGACCGGGTCCGCCTTCAGGTCGACGGCCAGCTCAAGACGGGGCGCGACGTGGTGATCGCCGCGCTTTTGGGCGCCGAAGAGTTCGGGTTCGCCACGACGATCCTGGTCTGTCTGGGGTGCGTGATGATCCGCAAATGCCACGAGAACTCCTGCCCGGCGGGGGTCGCCACGCAAGACCCCGAGCTGCGCAAACGGTTCCGCGGCAAACCGGAGTATATCGAGAACTTCCTCCGGATGCTCGCCGAGGAGGTGCGCGAAATACTGGCCTCGCTCGGCTTGCGTTCGATCGACGAGGCGGTCGGCCGCGCCGACCTGCTCCGCATGAACGAGTCGCTCGGCCACTACAAGACGCGGCGGCTCGACTTCTCGCGGATCTTCGCCGCGCCGTCTCCCGACGGCGGGAACCGAGCGCGCCGGTACGGCGGCGAGCGGGAAATCCCCAAAACGTTCGACGAGGAGTTCATCGTTCCGAAAATTGCCGAAACGCTTGAAAAGGGCGCCCCGGCGCGGCTCGACCTGCCGATCCGGAACGTTCACCGCGCCGTCGGCACGCACGTCTCGTCGCTCGTCGCGCGCCGGTTCGGTCCGCAGGGGCTCCCCGACGACACGCTCCGCGTCCGGCTGCGCGGGGTGGCGGGCCAGAGTTTCGGCGCCTTCCTCGCCCGCGGCGTGACGCTCGAACTGGAAGGGGAAGCGAACGACTACGTCGGCAAAGGCCTCTCGGGCGGGCGGATCGCCGTCCGTCCCCCCAAATCGAGCCGATTCGAGCCGAGCGAAAACGTGATCGCCGGAAACGTCATCGGCTACGGCGGCACGTCGGGCGAAATCTTCCTGGGCGGCCAGGCGGGGGAGAGGTTCGCCGTCCGCAACAGCGGCCTGACCGCCGTCGTCGAGGGCGTGGGGGACCACGGCTGCGAGTACATGACCGGCGGGCGCGTGGTCGTCCTCGGGCCGACGGGGGTCAATTTCGCCGCGGGAATGACCGGCGGGATCGCCTACGTCTACGACGCGCAGAACGACTTCGACCTGCGCTGCAACACCGACACGGTCGACCTGGAAACGGTCGCCGAAGGCTCGCCGGAAGAGGCCGAGCTGCTCGACCTGATCGGCCGGCACGTCCGGGCGACGTGCAGTCCCCTGGGCGAGCGTCTTTTGGCCGCCTGGGACGAGGAGCGTAGCCGGTTCGTCCGGGTCGTTCCGATCGAATACCGCAAGATCGCGGGACGCTGAAACCGCTTCGCGTCCAGAAACGTATGACAACCATTCAAGGAAAACCAAACCAATCCAGCCTTCAGAGACTGACCGAAAGGGCGGGTGACGTATGACAACCCTTCAAACGGATTCCCCGAAAAGTTTTTTGGAAATCGAGCGCGCGACGCCGGGCTACCGGCCGGTCGGCGAGCGGCTGGCCGACTGGCGCGAGGTGGAGCTCGCGTCCGACGCCGAGTCGATCCGCGCGCAGACGGCGCGGTGCATCAACTGCGGGATCCCCTACTGTCACGGGGCGGGGTGTCCTTTCGGGAACCTGATCCCCGACTTCAACCGCGCGGCGCATCAGGGCGACTTCCGTCTGGCCTGGGAGATTCTGGCGCAAACCAGTCCGTTCCCCGAATTCACCAGCCGCGTCTGTCCGGCGCTCTGCGAGGCGAGCTGTTCGGCGGGTCCCGAATTCGGCGCGGTCACGATCCGCCAGACCGAGAAGGCGATCGTCGAGACCGCCTTCGCGCGCGGCTGGGTCGCGCCCGACGCCCCTCGGCGCACGGGTCGGCGCGCGGCGGTCGTCGGGTCGGGCCCCGCGGGTCTGGCGGCGGCGCAGGAGCTCAACCGCCGCGGCCACACGGTGACCGTCTACGAAAAAGAGCGCGCCCCGGGGGGTCTTCTCCGCTACGGGATCCCCGAGTTCAAGCTCGAAAAGAGCGTGATCGACCGGCGGCTCCGCCTGATGCGCGAATCGGGAATCGAGTTCGTCTGCGGGACGGCGATCGGCGCCGACGTTTCGGCCGACTACCTCTTGCGCAAACACGACGCGCTTCTGATCGCCACCGGCACGCCGACCGCGCGCGACCTCGACATTCCCGGCCGCGGTCTGACGGGGATCTGTTTCGCGCTCGACCTATTGGGGGGGCAGAACCGTTTCCTGACCGGCGAGACCGGCGCTCCGGCGGTCAGCGCCAAGGGGAAACGGGTGGTGATCATCGGAGGCGGCGACACCGGGAGCGACTGTCTCGGCACCGCGCTGCGGCAGGGCGCCCTTTCGGTCGAGCAGATCGAGATCATGCCGAAACCGCCCGCCGAACGCTCCCCGTCGACGCCGTGGCCGCAATGGCCCTATATGCTCCGCACCTCATCGAGCCATCTCGAGGGGGGGGCGCGCCGCTGGTCCCTTTTGAGCAAGCGGTTTGTGGGGGACGAATCGGGCGCGGTCCGGGGGATCGAGGTCTATCCGGTTCAGTGGAGTTTCGACGACCGGGGGAAACCGCTCCGGTTCGTCCCGCGGAGCGACGACCCGGAAATCATTCCCTGCGACCTGGTCCTTCTGGCGCTCGGTTTCCTCCGGCCCGACCCGGAGGCGCTTCGCGCCGAACTGCGGATTCCGGAAAGCGAAAGCGTCTTCTTCTGCGGCGACGCGTCGAGCGGCCCGTCGCTGGTCGTACGCGCGGCGGCGAGCGGGCTCGAGGCGGCGGAAAAAGCGGACGCTTTTCTCCGATCCGGGAAATAGACAACTTTTCGATTTCTGTTAAAATCAGAGGGTCCGCCGCGCCGCGGCGCGGCGTCTTCCCGCCCGAACCGCACCGAAAGCGAAACGAAACGCCCGATGAAGAGCGATCACAACGAAATCGATATTCTGCGCGAGATCAGCTCGGTCGTTCTCCGCGAACGGAAGGCCCCGCTTCTGATGGATCGTGTTCTCGAGATCCTGAGCCGGAAGATGGGGATGGTTCACGCGGCGCTGACCTTGCGCCACGGCGACACGTTTCAGATCGAGGCGTCGTACGGACTCGACGAGTCGGAAAAGCGGCGCGGCTCGTATCATTTTGGGGAAGGGATCACCGGCACGGTCGCTCAGACGGGTTTTCCGTGTCTGGTCCCCGACATTGCCGAGAACAAAAACTTCCTGAACCGGACCGGCTCGCACAAAGAGGGGGAGCATCTGGCGTTCCTCTGCGTACCGGTCGTCTACGGCGACGAGACGGTCGGCACGCTCAGCATCGAGTGTAAGAAGCTTCCCGACGCCGATCTGGAAGAGCGGCTCAAGCTTTTGGAGATCATCGGGAACCTGACCGCCGAGGCGATCGCCCTGCGCAAAGCCGAGTGCGACGAGTGGGACGCGATTTCCGCCGAGAACACACGGCTGCGCCGCGCGGTCGAGCGGCAGGAGAACCCGGGCGAGATCATCGGCAACAGCGGGAGCATGCAGGTCGTCTATCAGCAGATCCGCCAGGTCGCGCCGACCAGCGCGACGGTCCTGATCCGGGGGGAATCGGGAACCGGCAAAGAGCTGATCGCCCGGGCAATCCGGCGTCTTTCGCCCCGCGCCGACAAGCCGCTGGTCACGCTCAACTGCGCGGCGATTCCCGAGACGCTCATCGAAAGCGAGCTGTTCGGGCACGAGCGGGGGGCGTTCACCGGCGCCGACGCGGTACGCGTCGGCCGGGTCGAAGAGGCGGACGGCGGGACGCTCTTTCTCGACGAGGTGGGCGACCTGAGTCCGGCGAGCCAGATCAAGCTTCTCCGGTTCCTGCAAGAGCGGAAATTCTCGCGGGTCGGGAGCAACAAAGAGCGCAAGACCGACGTGCGCGTGATCGCGGCGACCTCGCGCAATCTGGAAGAGCTGATCGAACGCGAGAAGTTCCGGCTCGACCTTTTCTACCGTCTGAACGTCTTTCCGATCTATCTGCCGAACCTGACCAGCCGCCGCGCCGACATCATCCTTCTGGCCGAGCATTTTCTCGAACGGTGCAGCGTCCGGCACGGCAAATCGGTCAAGAAGATCACGGCGCCGGCGGTGAACATGTTGATGGCGTATCACTGGCCGGGGAACGTCCGCGAGTTGGAAAACTGCATCGAGCGCGCCGTCCTGACGACGAGCGACGACGCGATCCACGGCTACAACCTTCCCCCGTCGCTGCAGACGAGCGCCGGGTGCGGCAACGACGAACTCTTCGGCGAGCCGCCGCAAGGCCCGAAAGACTACCGGAATCTGGTCGACCGTTTCGAAAGGAAACTCCTCGTCGGGGCGCTGAAGGAGACGGGGGGGAACATGTCCGCCGCCGCGCGTCTACTGAACCTTTCCCCCCGCATGATGCACTACAACGTCAAGCGCCTGGCGATCGACCCCGCCCGCCCCGAAGGGTAGCGGCAAAGGCCGGGAGCCGCGGCGGGCGATATATTCCCCCGATGAGCTTAGCCAGCCGACAGCGCCCGCCTCGCCGGGCGGGCTTGGTTTCCGCCCCGAGCGCGTCTACTCCCCCTCCCGCACCGCCCCGAGCGTGTCTACACACCCCACGCGCGGGAGCAGCGAAACGCTCTCCCGTCCGGGAGCCCCGGCCGGCGATACATTCCCCCGGTCGGCTTACCCTGCCGACAGCGCCCGCCCCGTTTCTACGAAATATTTCTGCAAGAACTTGCAGAAATATTCTCTAAGGATTGGCGCGACCGGTATCTGGAAAAACTCATCCGACGCAAGAAGAACGGGATGGTCAAAATTATTACCGGATTTCGCCTTCCCGAACCCGCGCCTTCCCGCCCCCCCCTCCCCCCAAACGAAACCGCCCGAACGGCCTTACGGCCGTTCGGGCGGTTTCTCCCCGGCCGGGGCTATTCACCCCAACCGGCACGCCAAACTCGGAAACCTCAGAACTCTTCGAAATTGACCGTCAGGTCATCTTCGCCGAGCTCAGCGAACGCGGCGTCGGCCGAATCGCTGTAGGGCAGTTCCGCCGGAGACGGCGGCACCGCGCCGAACTCGTACACACCGGCGTCGTAGTTCGTTCCC
>CADBQY010000060.1 GCA_902796885.1 uncultured Planctomycetota bacterium | reverse complement strand
CGGCGGCGACTTCGCTCTCTTTTTTGATCGGGAACGCGACGCCGGAAATCTCCCGCAGGGTGTCGGCCAGTTCGTTGGCCGCCGAGATCTGAACCGGCGTCGCGTTTTCGGGAAGAACGACGGCGTAGTCGGTCTTTCCGTCTTGGGTGAGGGTGAGCGTCTCGGCGGACCGGGCGGCGGCCGCCGCGGCGAGGATGACCAGGAGGGTCATGGCGATCGATCGGAGTTTCATGGGGTTCCTCATTTCGCTTAGTTGTTTACTGAACCTTTTGTTTTTACCGCGGCGCGGGTCGAACATCGGTATTATAGGAAAGCGAGGGAGAGTTTTCAAGTTCTCGGCCGGATTCCGCGGGACTGTTCGCGAACGCCGTTTTATGTTAGATTAGGCGGCATGCGCGGGGCTTGGGGTGAAATTTTTCGCGGTACGCCGTTTAGATTTCGAGGTTGAGACGGAATGAAGATAGTTTTGGGTCGGGCGGTCGTTTTGTTGATCCTTTTCGCCGTCTGCGGGTTCGCGGGGGCCGAATCCGTTTCGGATGAAAAAATGCACGACGCCGAAGAGGTCGTCCTGAGCCGGTTCTATTCGCCGGAGACGCATCTTTTTTACGATTACCTGACGAGTTACGACGAGGGGAAAGGGCTGGCGCATCTGCCGAAGCCGGACGAAGTTTCCCGCCAGTACCCGAACGACTGCGGTTACGGGACGGGGATGGAGGACTGTATGATTTCGGCCGGGGTGATGATGACCGCCGTTCTCAACAGATATAAGTGCGAACGCTACGCCGAAGGCCCGGCGCGCGCCGAGGCGATCTTTCTGGGGATCGAGCGGTCGATTCAATCGGTTCCCGGCGAAGGGTTCGTCGCCCGCGGCTTTAGTCCGTTCGCTCCGGACCAGTTTTACATCGGTTCGTCCCGAGACCAGGTGACCCACGCGGTCATGGCGCTGTGGGAATACGCCCGGAGCGGTCTTCCTTCCGAGCCGGTCAGAGAGCGGATCCGCCGGTCGATCAAAGACGTCGCCGACCGAATGCGCCGAAACGTGACGCCGGAGAACGACTACGATTTTCTGCGCGCCGACGGTTCCCGATGCCCGCGCGGAATCTGCAAGATGAAAAACGTGATGCCGCACGAAGCGGCCCGGCTCGCGATGATTTACGCCGCGGCGTGGGAGATCACCGGCGAAAAGGAGTATTACGAACTGTGGCGGGCGAATATCCGCGAGGCGGCCGAGGGTTCGCGCCGTCCGGTTCCCGAAACGGCGACGTACGGACTTTTGCAGATGCAGGATTCCCTGGCGCTGTTGGCCGAACTGGAACCGGAGCCGGAAATCCGCGAAACGCTCTGCGCCGCGGCCGCCGAGGCTTCGCGGCTCGCCCTTTCGCGCATTCCGCGCCTCGAAAACGAGAAGGCGGCTTACGACCTAACCGAACTCGCCCCCGACTGGCGCGAGGCCGGCGGCCTCGTTCCCCCGTACCGGAACGTCTGGTATCACACGCGGGAACGGGGGGAAATCCTTCTGATCCTGTTAAAGGACCCGAACGGGAACTTTCCGCCCGAAGGGGAGGCGTTTCTCCGCGACTCGCTCGAGTCGGTCGATTTCCGCCGGAATTCCAGCTGCGGCGTCTATTCGCTTCTGGCGGCCTGGTGGACGTATCGGGCGCGGCGGATTGCCGAGTGACCCTCGCCGCCGGGCGGCCGACGGCGGAGCCGGAACGGGACGGGAGTCATTTTCCGGCGTTTTCGAAATACCGCGCGATGTAGTCGTCGACCGTCTTGAAGTAGACTTCCATCCGGTCCAGGTCGTCGAAGAGCCGGTGCCCGGAATGGGGAAACTCGATGTAGTCGTGCGGAACCTTGTACTCTTTGAGCTTTTCGAGGAGCGGAACCTTCTGCGCCGGGGGGACGCGGAAATCTTTCGGTCCGTAGGCGAGAACGGTCGGCACGGTGCCGGCCGTCACCATCGCCGCGGGCGAAACGGCGTCGACCGCCGCCTGAAACGCCTCGGTCCCGACGTCGTCGGCGGTGAACTTCCGGCCGGTCAGCAGACTGATAAAGGCGGCCTGTCTCCGTTTGCTCTTTTTCCCCCACAGCGTCGGCTCGAACGAGGCGGGACCGGACTGCTGAAAGACGAATTTGACGGGGACCGCCGTCGCGCCGGGGTTTTTATACGCGCCGACAAGCGCCGCGTACCCGCCCGCCGAAAAGCCGGTGAACGCCATTTCGGTGACGTTGTAGCCGTGTTCGGCGCAATACGCCTTCACGGCGTACGTCGAGGCGACGATCTCGTCGTAGAGCGAGAAAAGGGTCGCCGAGCCGCGCCCGGAATAGAGCGTGTAGTTGACCGAAGCGGCGACGATTCCTTTCGACGCGTAATAGGGGCAGATATGCCTTCCTTCCCGCTTGTCGCCGTGGGTAAAACTCCCGCCGTGTACGTAGAGGATCAGGGAATAGTTCCGCGACGGGTCGGCCGGCTGCGGAAGATAGAGGTCGAATCGCGTCGATTTTTTGCCGTCCGAATCGATGTCGCGGACCACCTGCCAGCGGGCCGGGTCTTTCGGAACTTCGACGCACCGGAACGAGCGGTCGATCTTCCAGCAGAATATCCACACGCTCACGCCGGTGATTACCGCCGCGGCCGCCGCCAGAACAAGAACGGCGCGCCCGATCTTTTTTAGTCGCTGTTTCATCTTTTTCACACTGAAAACGGGTTGTCGTTCGGCGTCATTTTTCGCGGACGTTCTTTTCGAAATAATGACGCAGGAGAAGTTCCCGGTCGGTCGGCTCCTGCGCCGGGGCGCTGTCGTTTCGGTCGGTCGTGTGTTCGACGCTCCAGCCGTCCCATTCGCGGAACGCGTGGTACGTCCAGTCCCAGCCGTATTCCTCAAAAATTTCGATGACGTCTTTCAGGTAGTTGTAGGCGCTGTTTTCGGGAGCCCATCGAATGGCGCTGAATTCCCCCACGAAGATCGGCGCGCCGTACTTGAGCTGAAATTCGCGGACATGAGCCATCGTCTGACGGAGTCGTTCTTTGTCCCAGCGTTCGCCGTTGATTTCGCCCGGATAGACGAGCGGTTCGGTAAATTCTTTCATGACGGTCTGGTGCGTGAACGGGACGGGCTGGTATTCGTGACAGCTGTAGACGACGTTCGGCAGATCGAGCGGTTCCAGGTCTTTAAAAGCCCGGAGGGAAGCGTAATTTGCGGGTTCGTAAACGATCACGGCCTCCGGATCGATTTCGCGGATCTTTCGGGCGGCCCGTTCGGCCAGATCGCGCCAGCTGATATGATAGCCGCCCGCGGAGGGGATCCCGTCGACCGGTTCGTTCATCAGGTCGTAGCCCCAGATGACCTTCTCGCCGGCGTAGCGTTTCGCGAGATATTCCCAGATATCGACGAACATGTCGCTGAACCGCTCGTCGATGAAAATTCTCATAATGTAATCCTCGTTGAATCCGCCCGGTTCGGAATGGAGATCGAGACAGGCTTTAACCCCGTATTTTCGGAGGAGGGGAATCATTTTGTCGAACTGATCGCACGCCTTCGCGAGATAATCGAAGAATTCCTCGGAAGTCGGACTGCGGAAGTTCAGCTGCCAGCGGACCAGGTTCCCGTTCCACTCTTCCGCGAAGACTTTCAGACTCTCTTCGTTAAAGGTCGCCTGATCGATCATGGCGCCGCGGTAGCGGGTCGGTTCGGCCGCGGGGGAGACCGAGACGAACGACAGCGCCGTCAGGAGAAGAAGAATGCCGGCCGACGCCGATTTTCGGAAAAACATGGTTTCAAGTCCTTACGGTTGCGTGGGGAGTGTTTGAACCTCCGAATTCTTGAACGGATTCGGAACGCGATTCCGTTAGTTTAAGCGACCGTCCCGTCGAATGCAAGAGTCCGGACCGGATTTCGTTTCGGCGGAACGGGGCGGGGAAGGGGCGCGCCTTGAAAATTTTCGGCGGGAGTTTACAATGTACAAGATTGTAATAGGGCGGCGCGTCGCGAACTTCTTCCCCGCCGCGCCGACCGTTCGCCCTGTTCCAAAGGAGACCCATGGACAAAAAAGAATCGCTTGAAACAGACAGGCTTCCCCTTTCGGTGCTGATTGTGGACGACGAGCCGGACTTTACCGAGGCCCTGGCCGAGACCCTCCGCGATATCGACGCCGTCTGCGAGTCGGCCCGCACTCGGGAAGAGACCGAGGAGATTCTTGGCAAGAAGGTCTTCGACGTGGTGATGACCGACCTGATGGTCGGAGACGAAGAGAACGGGGGGTTCGAGATTCTCCGGCGGGTCAGGGAACTCGCCCCCGAGACCGAAGTCATCATCATGACCACCAGCTCAAAGGCCGAAAGCGCGGCCAAAGCGATGAAGCTGGGGGCGTTCAACTACCTGACCAAGCCGTTTGAGAACCTGCAGCAGCTCCGCGCGATGGTTCGGCGGGCGGGGGAGAGTTCCCGCCTGCGCCGTTCGAACAGCGAGATGAGCAAACGGCTCGACGAAAAGTTCGGGTTTAACGGCGTGATCGGGAATTCGCCGGCGATGCACAGGGCGGTCGAGCGGCTCAAGCAGGTCGCGCCGACCAACGCGTCCGTTCTGATCCTGGGCGAGACGGGGACCGGTAAAGAGCTCTTCGCCCAGGCGATCCATCAGAATTCGCCCCGCAAGAACAGGGAATACGTCAAAATCAACTGCGCCACGCTCGCCGGCGATCTTCTGACCAGCGAGCTGTTCGGTCACGTCAAAGGGGCGTTTACCGGCGCCATGACGAACAAAATCGGGAAATTCGAGTACGCCAAAGGGGGGACGATCTTCCTCGACGAGATCGGCGATATGCCGCTTTCGACCCAGGCCATGCTTCTGCGCGTTCTCGAAAATCACGAGATCACTCCCCTGGGGTCGAACGAGACGATCAAGGTCGACGTCCGAATCATCGCGGCGACGAACAAGAACCTCGAAGAAGCGGTGTCGAACGGCGAATTTCGGAAAGACCTCTATCATCGGCTGGCGCTGACTCTGCAGATCCCGCCGTTGCGCGAGCGCGTCGAAGACATCCCGCTTCTTCTCGACAAATTCATCCGCGACTTCAACAGGGAATACGGCAAAGAGGTTAGGGGAGTGACGCCGAGCGCGCGGCGGAAACTCGCTTCCTACTCCTGGCCGGGGAACGTCCGCGGTCTGAAAAACGCCGTCGGGGCGATGGTGATGTTCGATACCGACGGCGTGATCGGCGACGACGATCTCGTCGAAGCGCGCCCGTGGGCCGGAGAGGGGGTCGTCATTGAGGCGCCGCCGCCGTCGTTCCCGGAGGTTTCGCCGGTCGCCTCGCTGGTCGGCCGTTCCCTGGCCGACGTCGAACGGATGCTGATCGAAGAGACGCTCGATTCGTGCGGCGGGAACCGCGAAGAGGCCGCCCGGATTCTGGGGATCGCCCCGCGCACGCTCTACCGCCGTCTGAAGGAATACGACGGGGTCGGCGAGGGGGAGACGGGCCGGGCCGCCGGCTGATTTTCGCCTTCTTTCCCCGCCGTCCGGTCGTCCGGCGCGGGGTCCGCCCCTGTTTACTCTTCGGGTGAAACGGATTATAATGGGGCGGCGGCCGCGGGGGCGCTCCCGCGCGGCCGCCTTTGTCGCCGTTCCGCCCTGTAAAACTTGCCGGGGAGAGTTCGTCCGAGCCTCTTTCCGCGAAAGGACCCGCCCGCCGTATGCCCTGCTGCCTGTGCAAATGCCTCAGCACCGCGTTGTTCAACGCCGTTCATCGGAACAACCTTGTCTACAACGCCTGCTGGGAAGATCCCCGTATCGACAAACAGGCCTTGCGCCTCGGTGCGAACGACGACGTCCTGGTGATCACCTCGGCCGGGTGCAACGCCCTTTCGTACGCGCTGGACGCGCCCCGTTCGGTTCACGCCGTCGACGTCAACTACCGGCAGAACGCCCTTCTGGAACTGAAAATCGCCGGGATCAAAGAACTCGATTTCGAGACGTTCTTCCAGATTTTCGGCACGGGACGCTATCGGGGGATCGTCGAGTTGTACCGCGGGCGGCTCCGCGACCGGCTCACCCCCTTGGCGCAGAAGTTCTGGGACCGAAAGATCGCGTCCTACTTCGACGGGAAATACCCCTTTTACTTCCGCGGAACGAGCGGTTTTTTCGCCCGCAAGATGAACGCCTATCTCGACCGGCGCGGTGTCCGCGGCGACATCCTCCGTCTGATCAACGCCGGGTCGGTCGACCAGCAGCGGCTGATCTGGCCCGAGATCAAAAAACGCCTCTTTTCCCCCGCGGTACGGTTTATGATCAACCGCGACGCGGTTCTGGCGCTTTTGGGAGTGCCGCGCGTTCAGCGTCTTCAGATCGAACAGACCTACGGGGGGCGCGTTTCGCGGTTCGCCGAAGAGGCGCTCGACGACGTTTTCGGCCGTCTGCCGATACGCGACAACTACTTCTGGCGTCTCTACGCGACCGGTTCGTATACCAAAGAGTGCTGCCCCGAATACCTGGACGAGAGCAGCTTTCACGCCCTGAAAGAGGGCCTGGTCGACAGGGTCCGCGTTCACACCGACACGGTCGACGGTTTTCTCCGCCGGTTCGACGGGACGATCTCGCGGTTCGTTCTTCTCGACCACATGGACTGGCTGAGCGACCGTCTCTACGGCGCGCTGGTGGCGGAATGGAACGCCATCTTCGCCAAGGCGGCCCCGTCGGCCCGCGTCATCTGGCGCAGCGGCGGGCTGGCGACCCATTACGTCGACTCGATCCCGATTACCCGCGGCGGGAAGACCGAACGCCTCGGCGACCTGCTCCGTCTGAACCGCGACCGCGCCGCCGAACTTCACAAAGCGGACCGCGTCCACACCTACGGGAGTTTTTACATCGCGGACCTGATCAACGACTGAGCGCGTTTTCCATGCCCGCCCCGAAAAGCGATCGAACGATGACACTCTTAACCGACCTGAACGTTGTCTGGCACCTGGTCTTCCGTCCCCGCGCGGGCCGGGGGCACGCCGACTGGCTCAACCGTTTCTACAAGACGCAGGCCGGCGACTACGACAGTTTCCGCAAACGTCTTTTGAAGGGGCGCGAACGCCTTTGGGAAGAGCTCGGCGCGCGTTCGCCGAGTCTGCGAGACGCGGTCTGGGTCGACATGGGGGGCGGGACCGGCTCGAACATGGCGGGGTTCGGCGACCGCCTTTCGGAGCTGAAAAAGGTCTACATCCTCGACCTGGCCAAGCCGCTGCTGGATATCGCCGACGAGCGGATCAAAAAGGCCGGCTGGACGAACGTCGAGACGGTCGAAGCCGACGCCACCGCGTGGACGCCTCCGGAAGGGAAAGCCGACGTGGTGACGTTCTCCTATTCGCTGACGATGATCCCCGACTGGTTCCGGGCGGTCGACCATGCGATGTCGATTCTGAAACCGGGCGGGCTGATCGGGGTCGTCGACTTCTACGTCGCCCGCAAATTCCCGCATCAGCGGCAGGAGGCGCAGGGGTTCGCCACGCGCAGCTTCTGGCCCGCGTGGTTTTCGTGCGACAACGTGTTTCTTTCGTCCGACCATTACCCCTATCTGGACTACCGGTTCGAGACGGAGTTTTTCGTCGACGAGAAGCTGAAGGTTCCTTACTTCCCCGTCTTCTGGTGGAAGGTGCCGTATTACATCTACATCGGCAGAAAACCGCTCGAAGGGGGGGCCGGCGCGTGACCGAAAAACTCCGTTACCTGATCACCGGCGGCGCCGGTTTCGTCGGTTCGCATTTAAGCGCGCGCCTCTTGGACGAGGGGCACCGCGTGACGGTGATCGACGATCTTTCGACCGGCGCGTGGCGGAACATCGCCCCGCTGGAGGGGAACGCGGATTTCCGCGCGGTGATCGCCGACATGAACGACGCCGACCTTTTGGACGCGGAAGTTTCGCGGGCCGACTTTGTCTTTCATCTGGCGAGCGCCGTCGGCGTCCGCCTGGTGGTCGAGCGTCCGGTCGAGACGATCCGCCGGATCGTCGAGCCGACCGAGCGGCTGACCGACGTCTGTTCGAAGTACCGCAAACCGATCCTTCTGACGTCGACGAGCGAGGTCTACGGCATTTCCGAACGGATCCCGTTCCGGGAAGAGGACCCGGTCGTGATCGGCGCGACGGTCAAGCCGCGCTGGGCTTACGCCTCGGCGAAGATGCTCGACGAGTTCTATCTGCTGGCCCACCACAAAGAGACCGCGCTTCCCGTTTACATCGTGCGCCTTTTCAACACGGTTGGCGCGCGCCAGACGGGGAAATACGGCATGGTCCTTCCCCGCTTCGTGGCCGCCGCGCTGGCCGGCGACCCCCTGGTGGTCCACGGCGACGGCGCGCAGAAACGCTGTTTCTGTTCGGTTCTCGACGCGGTCGAGGGGCTGATCCGCGTTTCGCGAACGCCCGAGGCGGCGGGAACGGTGATGAACTTGGGTTCCGACGTCGAAATCGCCATCGGCGATTTGGCCCGGCGCGTGGTCGAGCTGACCGGTTCGGCCTCGCCGATCGTTCGAAAGAGTTACGAAGAGGTCTTCGGACCCGATTTTGAAGATATGCGCCGGCGCGTCCCGTCGTTGGAACGCGCGCGGCGTCTGATCGGCTGGAAGCCGGTCTATACGATTGACGACATCGTCCGTCAAGTGATTGACGATCAACAGAAAAGAAGGACAGACCGCCATGACTAAAATCGCGATTCTTGGAGCGACGGGCTATACGGCGCTCGAACTGATGAAGCTTCTGCTGCGCCATCCCGAGGCCGAGATCGTCGCGCTGACCAGCCGGCAGGAAAACCGTCCGGTCGACCAGGTGCACCCCTCGCTGACCGGCCGCCTTTCGCTGGCGCTCGAAAATCTCTCCCCCGCCGAAGTGGCGCACCGCGCCGACTGCGTTTTCAGCTGTCTGCCCCACACCGCCACCGCCGCCGTCGTGCCGGAATTGCTGGCCGGCGGGGCGAAGGTGATCGACTTCGGCGCCGACTACCGGTTCAACGACGTCGCGGTCTACGAGAAGTGGTACAACGTCGTTCATCCCGACGCCGACCGTCTTCCCACGGTTCCGTACGGCCTGCCCGAACTGTTCCGCGAGTCGATCAAGGGCGCGCCGCTGGTCGCCAATCCCGGCTGCTACTCGACGTCGGCGATCCTTCCGCTGACGCCGCTGGTCAAGGCGGGGCTGGTCGAGACGAGCGACATCATCATCGACGCCAAAAGCGGCGTGAGCGGCGCGGGGCGGAAACCTTCGCTCAAGAACCTCTATCCCGAATGCAACGAGGCGATTTCGGCCTACGGGGTCGGCACGCACCGCCACACGCCCGAAATCGAGCAGATCGTCGGCGACGGAAGCGGCAAGAGCGTGAAGGTCATCTTCACGCCACATCTGACGCCGATGGACCGCGGGATTCTGACGGTCTGTTACGCGAAAAAAGCCGACGGCGGCGTCACGCAGGACGACGTGCTCGACGCGTGGCGCGCGTTTTATAAAGACGAGCCGTTCGTGCAGGTGGTCGAGACGCTCCCGTCGACGAAAGACGTGATTTACACGAACCGCTGCCACATGACCGCCCGCGTCGTCGGCGACCGGGTGCTGACGATCTCGGTGATCGACAACCTGATCAAGGGGGCGTCGGGCGCCGCGGTGCAGAATTTCAACATCCTCTTCGGGTATCCCGAGACGACGGCGCTTCTGTAAACGCCGGCTCCCGGCGGAGCCGCATTCTAAAAAGAGAGATTTATGTCCATCGAAAAAGAACTGACCGACCGGATCGACGCGATACGCACGGGGATCGTCAAACTGCGCGACTCGCTTGATTACGACGAAAAAATCAAATTGATCGCCGAGACCGAAAACGAAATGACCGCCCCCGGCTTTTGGGACGACGCCGAGAAGTCGCAGGCGACCGTCGCGCGCCTGAAAGGGTATAAGGCGGTGGTCAAGCCGATCGACGACATCACCGCGGCGCTCGACGAGCTGGACGTGCTGGTCGAGCTGGGGAGCGAAGACGAGTCGCTCGCCGCCGAGATTCCGCCGAAACTCGCCGACGCCGAAAAGCAGATGGAGCGTCTCGAGACCTCGGCGCTTTTGAACGGGCCGTTCGACGTCGGCAACGCGATCGTTTCGATCAACGCGCGCGACGGCGGCACCGACGCGAACGACTGGGCCGAGATGCTTCTGCGAATGTATATCAACTGGGCGCAGAGTTCCGGTTACGCGGTCGAGATTCTCGACCGCCAGGACAACGAGGAGGCCGGGATCAACAGCGCCAGTTTTATCGTCAAGGGCCCGATGGCCTACGGTTACATGAAAGGGGAGATCGGCACGCACCGTCTGGTCCGCATCTCGCCGTTCAATTCCGAGGAGAAACGGATGACCAGCTTCGCGGCGGTCGACGTGAACCCCGACGTCGACGATTCGATCAACGTCGAACTGCGCGACGAAGACATCCGCGAAGACGTCTTCCGCTCGAGCGGGGCGGGGGGTCAGCACGTCAACAAGACGTCGAGCGCGATCCGGCTGACCCACATTCCGACCGGGACGGTGGTGCAGTGTCAGAACGAGCGGAGCCAGCACAAGAACCGCGCGATGGCGCTGAAAATGCTCAAGGCGCGTTTGATTCAGCGCGAAGAGGAAAAACGCGAACAGGCGATGAGCGAGAAATACAAGAATATGGCGAAAGTCGGGTTCGGTTCGCAGATCCGCAACTATTTCCTGCATCCCGAACAGCGGGTGAAGGATTCGCGGACGGGCTACCAGTCCTCGAATTTCCACGACGTGCTCAACGGCAACATTCAGCCGTTTATGGACGAATACCTCCGCTGGCGCGTCAAGACCGACTGAGCCCGCCGAGACCGAAGAAATGACGACGATGAAAAACGAAAGCGGCTCCCGCGCCGAAAAAATCAAGGCGGTTCTCCTCCTTTCGGGAGGACTCGATTCGACCACCCTTTGCGCGCTGGCGTCTTCGCAAGGACGCGAAATTCACGCGCTCTCGTTCGACTACCACCAGCGGCACCGGTGCGAATTGGACGCCGCACGGCGCGCGGCGGCGCGCTGGAAGGCGGCCGAGCACATCGTCCTTTCGCTCGATCTTTCCCTCTTCGGCGGAAGTTCACTGACCGACGCGTCGATTCCGGTCGATCACGAGACGCCGCTGGAGCGTATCGGCGAGAAGATTCCGACTTCGTACGTGCCGGCGCGAAACACGGTGTTTCTGTCGCTGGCGCTGGCCTACGCCGAGACGCGCGGCGCTTCGGAACTTTGGATCGGTGTAAATCAGGTCGATTACAGCGGGTATCCCGACTGCCGCGCCGAATTCATCGAGACGTTCGAAAAGCTCGCCAACCTGGCGACCCGCGCGGGGGTCGAGGACGCCAAGTCGGGCCGGCGCGCGTTTCGGGTCGTCGCGCCCCTTTCGAAAATGTCGAAGGCCGAGATCGTCGCGCTCGGGACGCGGCTGGGGGTCGATTACGCCGAGACGGTCACCTGCTACTCGCCCGACGGCGACGGCCGGGCGTGCGGCGAGTGCGAGGCCTGCCGACTCCGCCGCGCCGGGTTCGAGGCGGCGGGACTTCCCGACCCGACCCGCTACGTCGGCAAAATTTCGTAATACAACTTTAACGCCCGGAAAGCGAAAATTCTATGACCGTTCGTGTTTTTATCGCCGGAATCATGCAGGGGTCGCGCACCGAAAAAGAGCTTCACAGCCAGGACTACCGCACCGAGCTGACCGATTTCTTTCGCGAGACGATGCCCGAGCTTTCGGTCTACGACCCGTTCGCCAAAAATCAGGACTCGGTCAACTACGGCAACGAAAAAGGGCTCGAGACGTTCCTGAGGCACAACAAGATGTGCGGCACCGAGATCGACCTCTTGATCGCCTACGTTCCCGAAGCTTCGATGGGAACCGCCGTCGAAATGTGGGAGGCGTGGAAAAACGGCGCGGTGATCGTTTCGATCACCGAAATGACCCGCAACTGGGTCGTCCGCTACCTTTCGCACCGCGTCTTTCCCGACATGGAGTCGTTCAAGACCGCGGTACGCGGCGGCGACCTTTCGGCCCTCCTGGCCGAACACGGCAAGCTCGGGAAGTGATTTCTATTTTTCCGCCGGTTCCGGCCACGGGACGAACCGGTTCCAGATCTCGGCCGTGCGCCGATCGCGGTAGCCGATCGTGCCCAAGTAGCACCCGCCCAGAACGCGCGAGAGTTCGTCCCGGTCGGCGGACGTGCTGCAGACGAAATGATGATAGATCCCGTCGGTTCGGATTTCCGCTTCGAGCCATCCCGTCGGGAACTGCGTCGTCTGCGGCATGTTGAACTGCGGGACGTTCCCCAGCATGGCCAGCGCCGCGACGTTCTTGTGGCCCACGTAGATCACGCTTTTCGACGAGGCGATCTTTTCGAGCTGGGCCGCGCACCGGTCGGCGTCGTCGATCGCCTTGCGGCTGTCGTTGAGGATCTCGTCTTTCACCAGCTGGTAGTGCGAGAAGATGACCGCCGGTTTTTCGGGATCGAGTTTTTCGATCGCGTCGAGGTTTTCCGGCTTGTACAGAGATCCGTCCGCCGTGTTCAGGCCGACGAACTGGACGCCGCCGACCGTCTCGTAGCGCGCCGTCGGGCCGAACGCCGCGCGCCATTTTTTCATTTCTTCTTTATCCTTGACGACGTCGTGGTTTCCCGGCACCATCAGCAAGGTTCCCGGAAACGCGGTCATTGCCTCTTTCGCCATTTCGAACTCCTCTTCGAGGGACTCGTTCGTGACGTCCCCTCCGTTGATCATCAGCGTGCATCCCCGCGCGGCGGCGTCGCGGCAGACGTCGGCTAGTATTTCCCGGCTGATGAAGTGCATCCGGCCCGCCGGTTTGGCGATGACCGAAATGTGCGTGTCCGAGACGAACGCCGCTTTGAGCAGAAGCTCCCCTTTCGGCGACGGCAAGGTCCGGCAGACGCGCGTGAGCGAGGCGAGCGCGTCGTCCCCTTCCAGATCGTTGATTTTGAGACCTTCCGCCGGATCGGGCGTTTCGTAGACGGCGGAGACGGTATAGTCGGTTTCCGGAGTCAGCCCGCTGAACAGGATGCGGCCGAACCGTCCCGGCGCGTTGATCGACAGCCGTTCGTTTTCCCCTTCCAACAGGCGGACGGTGATCCCCGCGTCGGTCGGCCGCTGGATCCCGAACTGGACGAGGATCGACTCGTCGGTCACGCTCCGCACGTTGAAGTAGTCGCCGGTCTTTTTACTCCGGGGGAGTTCGTCGGCGTCGGCGGCGATCGGCCGGTGAATCGGCTCGCTGAGGAGCTCGGCTTTCGGCTCGGCGGCGAAAAGCGCCGCGGCCGCCGGGAGGATCAAAAGGGAAAGAATCGCTATTTTTTTCATGGTATACTCCTGGGAAGGAAGGTCGCGGGCGCGGCGCTTTTTCCCCCTCGAACGGGGGGCGGCCGAAAAAAAAGGGAATAATTCCCCACCGCTTTCGGATTATCCCCGATTTTTTCCCCGTTGTAAACTCCGCATATGGACTTTTTGAAATTTTCAATTAAACTGAATAGTGCGGGGGGTCTTAAGCTAACCGTCTTCGTCTTTTATTTGCGCCGCGCTTACCCGCGGAAGAGGGCGGATTGGCTTTATCTATCTGTTGAGGGACACGCTGAGGGGAGGTCCCGTCTCACCAAAAGAGTGGAGCAGGCGTTCGATCGTGAAATATCTTGAAATCACCAAAGGCCTGGATCTCGCGCTCGCCGGAGCACCGCGGCAGCAGATCGATCCAAACATCAAAAAAGTTAAGCACGTCGCCGTGACCGGCCCCGACTACGTCGGG
>CADBQY010000059.1 GCA_902796885.1 uncultured Planctomycetota bacterium | reverse complement strand
GATGGACGAGTCGACCGCCGCCCGCGCCAGGAAGGTCTTAAAGGCGGTCGATCCCGCTTCGGCCGAACGGAGCGAAGTGCCGCTGGTCGAAATCGACGATTACGATCCGTTCCGAATCGCCCGCGAATTGGCGAGTCATCGCAAGAACTCGCCGATGAAGATGAGTTTCGACGCCGACATCGACGACGCCGAAGAAGAGGAATTCGGCGCGGACGGCGACGCGCTCGAAGAGCAAGTCCCGATCGACGGCGCCGACGAGACCGCCGATAAAACGCCGCCGCGCGAAGAACCCGCGATATCAAAAAAGAAAGTGAAAACGCCCGAAAAGGAAAAGAAGCCCGCCGAGGCGAAAGCGCCCGTCAAGGAGAAGAAGCCCGCCGAGGCGAAAGCGGCCGTCAAGGAGAAGAAGCCCGCCGAGGCGAAAGCGGCCGTCAAGGAGAAAAAGCCCGCCGAAACGAAAGCGGCCGTCAAGGAGAAGAAGCCCGCCGAGGCGAAAGCGGCCGTCAAGGAGAAAAAGCCCGCCGAGGCGAAAGCGGCCGCCAAGGTGAAGAAGCACGCCGAGGCGAAAGCGGCCGCCAAGGTGAAGAAGCCCGTCGAGGCGAAAGCGGCCGCCAAGGTGAAGAAGCCCGCCGAGGCGAAAGCGGCCGCCAAGGTGAAGAAGTCCGCCGAGACGAAAGCGGCGCCAAGGAGAAGAAGCCGCTCGTCTCCAAGGGGGACGCCAAAAAGAAGAGCGGCGGCAAAAAGAAGTAAAATCCGAACCAACCGTTAATAGATATCGAAGGAGTTTTTTATGTCAGGTCATTCCCACTGGGCAGGAATTAAACACAAAAAAGCGTTGGTCGACGCCAAACGGGGCAAGCTCTGGAGTAAGTTGGCCAAGGCGATCATCGTCGCGGCCAAACATGGCGGGGGAGACCCGGCAAACAACATTCGTCTGCGCACCGCCATCGAAGAGGCCAAAGCCGTCTCGCTGCCGAAAGACAATATCGCCCGCGCCATCAAACGCGGTACCGGCGAGGGGGAACCGGTCGAATTCGAAGAACTCCTCTACGAGGGTTACGGACCGAACGGCGTGGCGGTCATGGCGGCGAGTCTGACCGACAACCGAAACCGAACCGCCCCGGAAATCCGCAAGATCTTTGAAGTGCACGGCGGAAAACTCGGCGCGACCGGCTGCGTCGGCTGGAACTTCGATAAAAAGGGCGTCTTCTTCATTCCGAAAGATCAGGCGGACGAAGAAAAACTGATGGAAATCGTCCTCGAGGCTGGCGCCGACGATATCGAAGAACAGGGGGAAGGATTCCAAGTCACCTGTTCGCCCGAAGCGTACGACGCGGTCGCCGAGGCGATCGAGGCGAACAACCTTCATCCCGAAAGTTCCGAAATTACGATGGTCCCGCGCGAGACGGTCGATATCACCGACCTGACAGCCGCGCGCGCCGTGATGCGTCTGCTCGACGCACTCGACGAGCACGAAGATATCCAGACCGTTTCGTCGAACGTCAACATTCCCGACGAAATTATGGAGAAACTCGAAGAGGAATAACACCGGTGTCGGCGACGGACCCTTTGAGCAGTCCCCCGTTACGGAACATCTCCGAACCGGCTGCCGTCGGCGGTCCGCTTCCGGCCTTTCTCCCGGCGGCCGCCGCCGGTATTTTGTTCGACGCGCTCTGGGCTCCTCCGATCCTCGTTTGGGGGAGCTTTTTTCTTTTCGCGTTTCTCTTTCTGATTGCGAGCGGCGCCGCGTGTCGAAAAAGAGGGGCGCCCCGATACCGAAAGACGATTCTCTTTTCGGCCGCCGCGGCGGTCATCTTTGCCTTTTTCGGCTTCTGGCATCAGATCAGCTGGTCGTATTTCCCAAAAGACGAGATCGGCTTTCAGATCCCCGCCGGGAATATGCCGGCCGAAATTGAGGGCGTGATTCGAACGACCCCGATCTTCTACGAGACCCCTCACGACGAATCCGGAGGGATGACCCTGGTCGAAGTCGAGACGGTTCGATTCCGGAACTTGGGGAAATGGGTCCGCTGTTCCGGTCGCGTCGCGGTTCGGGGGAAAGGGGATCTGACCCATTTTCGGATCGGCGACGCGGTCCGGGTGACGGGAAAGATCGCGCATATCCGCGGCCCGGATAATCCGGGCGCGTTCGATCGGGCGGCGAGGGCCCGCGCGCGGCGGATACTGACGACGATGATCGGCGCGTCGATCCGAAAGACGGAGCGTCTCGCCGGAATGCCGCGCTATACAATTCTGGCGCAAACCGAACGCGTCCGTCTGGCGGCGCGCGACCTTTTCCTGTCGCGTCTTTCTCCGCGCAGCGGCGCGGTCGCCTCGGCGGTGGTTCTGGGTCTCCGGAGCGATCTGGACGAAGAAACGCTCGGCATATTCCGCCGAACGGGAACCTCCCACCTGATTTCCGTCTCGGGTCTGCACGTCACGTTCGTGTCGTTTTTCCTTTTTCTGGCGATCCGCGCCCTGCGTCTTTCGCCCCGGACGCGGGCGGTTCTGGCCGCGCTGGCGATTCTGGCGTACGTTCTTCTGGCCGGGGCGCAGGCGCCGGCGATTCGCGCGGCGGTACTCTTTTGGGTTTTGTGTCTGTCGATTCTCTTTCGCCGAAAGCCCCTGCTGCTCAACACGTTCGCCGTCTCGGCCCTGGTGATCCTGCTGATCAGTCCGGCGAACCTCTTTCAGCCGGGCGTCCATTTTTCATTCCTGGCGACCGGCGTTTTTCTTTGGATCTTTCGGCCGGTTCGGCCGCCCGCCCGGCCGGTCACCTTCCTGCTGCGGCTCCGTATCCGGTTCCGTCTCCTTCATCTGCAATTCCGATCCCGACCGTTCGCGGTGCTTTTGCTGCGTATGATCGAGACCGCCGGGGGCGGTTTCTTCCGAACCATGGCGGCGTCGCTGATCATCGAGCTGGTTCTTCTGCCGGTCATTCTGACGCACGTTCATCTTTGCACCCCCCTCTCGTTTTTGATCAATCCGATCGTCTGGCTCCCGTTCGAGGCGGCGCTGATCCTGGCGATTCTCCTGCTGTTCGTCGGTCGGATTCCGTTTCTCGGCGCGGCCGTCGCCTGGCTCGCCGACAAAGCATTCTCCCTCCTGACGGCCCTTTTGGGCGTTTCGGCCGAAATCCCCCGCGCCTGGTTCCGTGTTCCCGGCCCGTCGCTCTGGTGGACGTTGGGATTTTATCTTCCCCTCGTCTTCTGGACCCTCTTTCCGAAATACCGTCCCCGTCCGCAAGGGATTCTGCTTCTGGCGCTCGTCTGGCTTCTGGTCGGAGCGTCGGCGGCCGGGATCGACACTTACGTCACGCGCCTGCGCCGGCGCGTCGATATCGAGATCCTTTCGGTCGGGCACGGCGGGGCCAATCTGATCCTTTTCCCGCAAAAGACGGTTCTGTATGACTGCGGCACGATGGGAGACGGCGCGCGGGCCGGCAGGACGGTCGCCTCGGCGCTTTTCGCGCGCGGCCGCGCCTCGGTCGATCTGGTCTTTCTGTCGCACGCCGACGCCGACCATTACAACGGTCTGGTCGAGTTGCTCGACGAGGTTCGCGTCGGCCGCGTGATGACGCCGCCGAACTTTTTTCGAAAAGAAAACGCCTCGCTCGCCGAACTTCGCGAGGCGCTCGAGCGAAAGAAAGTGCCGATTCTTTCGGTGGGCGCGGGAGAAGACCTGGCGCCCTACGGGTTCGGCGAACTGACCGTTCTCCATCCGGAAAAAGAGACGGAGTCCGACGCGACGAACGCCGCGAGTCTGACCCTGAGTCTGGAGCATCTCGGCCGGCGCGTCCTCCTGACCGGCGACCTCGACACGGCCGATACGCCCGGCTTTCTGAAAAACGATCCGCCTTCGTACGATCTGATCGCCATTCCGCATCACGGAGGACGCTCGCAATCGACCGAGCCGCTTTTGAGGAAACTCGCTCCCGCTTACGCGGCGGTGAGCGAAGTCGCCGGGCGTCTTTCCGCCGAAACGCTCGACGCGTGGCGCGCGTGGGATCCGGAGCTTTCGGTACTCTCCACCGGCAATTGCGGCGCGATCAAAGTTCGAATCGAAAAGAACGGGGACGGGAGCGATTTCACTCTGACGCCGTATCGGTATCCGGCTCGGTAGGTTCCGGTTCTCTGGTGTATTTCTTTACGTAGAGGCGCAGCGCGTGGAGCGTGACGCCGATCGCCTCGATTTCGCGGGGCGAATACTTCCAAAGCGGCTCGGTCCGCGGATTGTAAAACTGCGCCAGCGTCAGCGCCAGGTGATAGACCGATTTGCGCAGCGACTGCGAGTTGATCGGAAACCGCGCCGAGCTGACCAGGTGCCAGCGCAGGAGATGCCCGTTGACCAGAAGAATGTCCGACGCCGAGCTGATCTTCTTCCCCGAAAGGAAGCGGGTCTGCAAAAGTCCCGCGTCGTTGAGCCCCTCGAGCGAACGCTGACGAACCGTCTTTAAATGCTCGTCGATCCGATCGGTCAGGCTCTGCAGCCGCGGATCGCCGCCGCCGTTTTTCAGCTCGCGATGGAACCGGTCCGAAAGGAACGAAAGCCCCAAAAGGCGGTTGACCGACTCGCTCCGCGCCCAATAGACCGGCCGGGCCAATTCCGACTCGGCCAGCGAAAGGAGCGAGACCGACTCGCCCGCCGCGTCCTGCCAGACGCGATTGACGTCCTCGAGATAGAACGCCAGACCGACCGCCATCATCGAAAGGTCTTCCTGAAGAGTCATCTGCTTCATTTCCGACTCCATCAGGTCGCGCACCGTCATCTTTTGATCGGGGTTCGCTTTGATTTCGTACGAACTCGCGACGTTCGCCATCGCCAGCGAGGCCAACAGTTCCCCTCGTGTCTGCTGATACCCGAACCCGATTCGGGGAACCAATATTCCGTCGGCGGGATTAAAGATCCGTCTCAGGCCGATCGGCAGGTTCCAGCAGAGAATCCCGACGGCGTACGCAGGTTCGGTCTGCGCCTGAACCTGCACCTGTCCGTTTTTCGGCACCGTTTGATTCGAGCCGATCCGGCAGAGAAACTGTGTGTCGACGCCGTAGGGAACCGTCATTTTCATCACGGTCGCCGGGCTCAGCTCGTCGAGAAGAACCCCCCGCGGAGACCACGCGTCGAGCTGGCGGTTCAACGCTTCCAGGAGGACCGAGGGGGCGGGAACTTCCTGCGCCTTCACCACGCCGTTGTCTCGCCGATTCCGGAGCGTGAAGTCGGCGACCGGAGGCGGGTTGTTCGGACCGTACGCCTGACCGTCGTCGAAACCGAATTGCGAAAGGATCGGCGAGTCGTACGGGATCACCGTCGACGAGAGGGTGCCGAAATCGCTCCCGGCGGGAATCGGCGTTCCCTGAATGACCTGCCCCTGGAACGGAACCGATTGCCCCATTCCGGCGTCGATCGGATAGCCGCCGGGATACGGCGCGGACGAGATCACCTGCCCGGCCGAAAAATCGGGGGCGGGAGGGAGAGGCCCTCCGGCGGCCTGAGCTTTGAGGGAGGTTCCCCTCGAAAGGATCAGGAGCAGAAGAAGGCAAATCGCCGGGCGGAACATTCGGTTCATCGGTCTGTTCTAACGCGGTTGACGGAGTGTAAGAAACCGCGGGATTTTAGAGTAAAAGGGAGTGAGCGTCAAGGGCACTCCCCCCCCGCCGGTCTCATTCCTTTTTTCTGAGAAATTGGTATAATCGAGAGACAAGTTTGATGAACCGATTCCGCTTGTCTCCACCACAAAAAAACCAGAGCGAAAGAACGCGAATGAAACCATCCGATCTCCGGGAAAATCCCGATTCCGCGCCCGAATCGACCGACGGGAATCGTCCCGTTTCCTCCGACCCGCCCGCCGCTCCCTCCAAAGGGAAGAGCTCCGACGCGGAAGACCGTTTTCATCTCGACGACGAAACCTACAAGCAGATTCCCGACCGATTCAAGAACGTTTCCGACCCGGACGGCGAAAAGACGCCGCGTCCGGACCGATTCGGTTCGGGACGCCCTCCCCTCCCCCCTTTCAAGGGGAAGAAACCCTCTTCGGACGCGCCGCAAGAGGGTTCCCGTCCGAGCCGCGGAAGATTCTCTCCCTTTTTGGTTCTTCTCCTGCTGGCCGGCGCGGCCTGGATGTTCTTCTCCTCCCGAAAAGACGCCGGGACGACCCTGATCACCTGGAACGGTTTCTACCGGCAGCTTGAAAAGGGGAACGTCGACACGGTCACGATGAAGGGGAACATGTTAAACGGCACGTTCATCGGCGTTCCCGATGTGGAAGACGACCCGGGAAAACTCCTTCCCGAACCGATCTTCCAGGATTCCGACGCCGAAGAGAATAAAGGACGCTGGACTCTCATGCCGATCCCCGAGACGAAACGGGGGAACGAGTCGGCCTTCAAGGTCGACGGCGGCGAGGTCACCTACGTTCTCCTCGACCAGAAGAAAAAAACCGCCGGCGGAAAGGCGATCTACCGGAAGTTCCGCTGCGAGATTCCCGCCACCGCACTGGCCGACCCGAAGATAGACGACTCGATCCGGCAGAAGGTCCGTTCGTTCTCCTCGAACTCGCCGATCGACAACACCGGACTTTACATGGTGACCTCGGTCCTGCTCAGCGGCCTGCTGTTGCTCATCTTCTGGCGGATGATGCGCCGGACCAACGAGCAGATGATGGGGGGCGGCGTCGGCGGCTTTATGAAAAGCCCGATGCGTTCCTACGACCCGAACAAGGGAAAGCGGATCACTTTCGCCGACGTCGCCGGACTCGACAACGTTAAAAAAGAACTCGAAGAGATCGTCGATTATCTGAAAGACCCCGAACGATACGACCGGATGGGGGCGCGCGTGCCGAAAGGCTCGCTCCTGTTCGGCCCTCCGGGAACCGGCAAAACCCTTCTGGCGCGCGCCGTCGCCGGCGAGGCGGGCGTCAACTTCCTGTCGATCAACGGTTCGGAATTCATGCAGATGTTCGTCGGGGTCGGCGCGACCCGTGTACGCGAGCTCTTTAACGAGGCGCGCGCCAAGGCGCCGAGCATCCTCTTCATCGACGAAATCGACGCGGTCGGCCGCCAGCGCGGCACCGGTCTGGGGGGCGGGCACGACGAGCGCGAACAGACGCTCAACCAAATCTTGAGCGAGATGGACGGTTTCGTCCCCTCCGAATCGGTCATGGTCATGGCCGCCACCAACCGGCCCGACGTTCTCGACCCAGCGCTGATGCGCCCCGGCCGGTTCGACCGGCACATCACCGTCGACCGTCCCTCGCTGAAAGGGCGGAAAGAGATCTTCGAAATCTATCTGAAGAAGATTCCGCTGGGGGGCGACATTGACCGCGACAAACTCGCCGCCTCGACCGTCGGCTTTACCGGCGCCGACATTCAGAACCTGGTCAACGAAGCCGCGCTCTGGGCCACGCGCAATTACAAAACGCAGGTCGAAATGTCCGACTTTGAGTTCGCCCACGCCAAGGTGGTGATGGGGCTTCCGCGCGAAGAGGTTCTCACTCCCGAAAACAAACGCAAAACCGCCTACCACGAGGCGGGACACACCATCATCGACTGGTTCAGTCCGACGAAGACCCAGGTTCACAAGGTGACGATCGTCCCGCGCGGCATGTCGCTCGGCGCGACGTACATCATGCCCGAAGAGGATCAGCTGAGCGTGACCGAGACGGAACTTCGCGCCAAGCTGACCGAGTTCCTCGCCGGGCGCGCCGCCGAGCTGCTGATTTACAAGCAGTCTTCGACCGGCGCCGAAAACGACCTGAAAGAGGCGACCCGCCTGGCCCGCCGAATGGTCGTCCATTGGGGAATGAGCAAACAGCTCGGGCCGGTCTCGTTCCGCGGCGACTACACGAACCCGTTTTTGGGACGCGAAATCGCCGAGTCGCGCGAATACAGCGAGGCGACCGCCCGTCTGATCGACGAAGAAGTGATGAAAATCCTGCACGAGGCGGAAGCGTCGGCCGAGGCGATCCTGACCGAAAAGCGGGAGCTTCTCGAAAACCTGACCGACGCGCTCGTCGCCGAAGAAGAACTCGACCAAGACCGGATCAAAGAGATTCTCGGCGAGCCGGCCCCTTCCCTTTAACCGACCCGAACACGAAGGAGACCACGTGAACCCCCGATCGAAAGAATTCCTGCGGAACCTTTTTAATACGCCGAGCCCCTCCGGCTTCGAAGAGCCGATTCAGAAAGTCGTGCGCGACTACGTCGCCCCCTTCGCCGACGCCGTTCGAACCGACGTGCACGGGAACGTGATGGCGTGTAAAAATCCCGATTCCCCCTTTAAAATCATGCTGGCCGGCCACTGCGACCAGATCGGCTTTATCGTCAACTATATCGACTCGGACGGATTCCTCTACTTTTTGCAGCTGGGCGGCTGGGATCCGCAGGTCGTGACCGGTCAGCGGGTCGTCGTCTACGGGAAGAAAGGCCCGGTCGCCGGCGTCATCGGCAAGAAGCCGATCCATCTGCTCAGCGAGGAAGACCGCAAACGCCCGATGAAACTCCAAGACCTCTGGATCGATATCGGCGCGCCCAATAAGGAAGCCGCCGAAGAGCTGGTCGAAATCGGCGACTGCGCCACGGTCGAGCTGGCCTATCGCGAGATGCTCGACGAGCGGATCACCGCCGTCGCCACCGACGACAAGGCCGGCGTCTGGACGATCATGGAAGCGCTGGCGCGGATCGATTCGTCGAAACTCAAAGTCGGCGTCTGCGCCGTCTCGACGGTTCAGGAAGAGGTCGGTCTGCGCGGCGCCAAGACGAGCGCGTTCGGAATCGACCCGACGGTCGGGATCGCGGTCGACGTGACCCACGCCACCGACTGCCCGACGATCGACAAGAAGCAAAACGGCGACGTTCTCCTGGGCGCCGGCGCGGTTCTGGCCAAAGGTCCGAACCTGAACACCCGTCTCTTCAACGAGCTGCGCGCCGTCGCCGACGCGGGCGGAATTCCGGTACAGCTTTCCGCCGAGGGGCGCCCGACCGGCACCGACGCGAACGTGATTCAGGTCAACCGCAGCGGCGTGGCGACCGCGCTCATTTCGATCCCGAACCGCTATATGCACACGCCGACCGAAATGATCTCGCTCAAAGACCTCGACTCCGCCGCCGAACTGATCGCCCGCTACTGCGAGTCGGTCACGACCGAAAGCGAGTATATTCCCGGAATGTAAACGTTTCTTCAGCAAAGGAGAATCCTTTCACCGCCGTCGAATCCCTTTTAGACTATCTCGCGCGCCTCTCCCCTTTGGCCGTCGCCTTTTCGGGAGGGGTCGACTCGTCCCTTCTGGGCAAAGCCGCCGTTCTGGCCGCGGAGAGGCGCGGCGCGCTTCCCCCCCTTGGGGTCTTCGCGGTCTCTCCGACCTCGTCGCGGGACGATATCGAAAACGCCCGGGCCGTCGCGCGAAAAATCGGTCTGGAACTGATCGAACTTGACTCGTCCGGCGAACTCGACCTGGCGGCGTTCCGTACGAACGCGCGCGACCGCTGTTACCACTGCAAGAAGTATCGCTTTACGGCGATACAAGGTCTCCTCGCCGAACGGGAAAAGGCGGGCGAACCCCGCCGCGTCCTCCTCGACGGCGAAAACGCCGACGACATCGCCGTCGGCCGACCGGGCGAAAGAGCCGCCGCCGAGCTGGGCGTGCGCAGCCCGCTGGCCGAATTGGGGATCTCCAAGGCCGAAGTCCGCCGTATGGCGCGCGAGCTGGAGCTTCCGGTCGCCGACCGCCCCTCCGCGCCATGTCTCGCCACGCGTTTTCTCTACGGTCTCCGTCCGACGCCGCGTCTGCTGCGCCGCGTCGAGGACGCCGAGTCCTTTTTACGCGCCGAAGGCTTTAAAGTCTGCCGTGTTCGGGTCGATTCTCCGGTCACCGCGCGGATCGAAGTCCCCGCCGAAGAGATCGGCCGTTTCCTGGCCGAAGGGGTGCGGGAAGCGGTTCTCGAAGAGTTCCTCGGTCTGGGATTCGCCGCGGTCTCGCTCGATCTCGAAGGGTTCGTCTCCGGCAAGATGGACCGCGCCGACGCCGGCGGCGCGTAAGGCGTTTTTAACGAAAAGACTTTCGGACGCCGCATTTTCAAACCGTCATTTTCACACAAGGTTCAGAAGCCGTATGTTTGTCATTCCGATTTATCTCACGGGCTTGATCATCGTTCTTCTCTTTTGCGGTTTTTTCTTCGCCGAAACCGTCAAGCGGTTCTGCCCGGATCTTGAAGGGTGGGAAGTCCCGATCGCGTTCGGCGTCGCGGTCGTCTACTTCGTTTTGCGTTATACGCATTACGCGTATCACAAACCGGTCGCCTTCTCGTTTATCGGCGGGATATTCCTTCTGACGCTGATTTTAAAAATCATCGAAATCTGCCGAACTCCCCGAGAAGACGACGACGATTTCTGAGTCGGCCGCCGGAGGCGGCTCCCCCGGCGCCGCGAAAGGCTCAAACGCGCCGGACGGCGTTTTGATCGGATTCCGGCGGGAACGAGCTACCACGCCGGTTTCGGGCGGAGCACGTCGCAGATCTTGTTGGTCAAAAGGTTCAGCCCCTCGCCGGTCACCGCCGAAATGACGATCGGCTCTTTTCCGAGTTCGGCGCGGCACCGTTCGGCGGCCTCCCGCGCCTCGGGCAGATCGGCCTTGGTGACGACCAGAATCTCTTCCCGCTCGCAGAGTTCCGGATCAAACTTTTCGAGTTCTCCGCGAATCGTCCGATAATTGTCGATCGGATCGGTCCCGTCGGACGGGACCGGCTCGATCAGATGGACGATAATTCCCGCGCGCTGAATGTGGCGGAGGAAGTCGTGCCCGAGCCCCGCTCCCTGATGCGCCCCTTCGATCAGACCGGGAATGTCGGCCATCACGAACGCCCGATCGCCCCCCGCCTGAACGAACCCCAAATGGGGATTGGTCGTCGTAAAAGGGTAGGAGTCGATCGCCGGACGGGCGCGCGAGACGCGCGACAGGAGAGTGCTCTTCCCGGCGTTCGGTTTGCCGACCAGACCGACGTCGGCGATCATCCGCAGTTCAAGGCGGAGAAGACGGCTTTCCCCTTCCCCGCCCGGCTCGGCGATCCGCGGAGCGCGGTTGGTCGCCGTCTTGAACCGGGTGTTCCCCTTCCCGCCGAATCCGCCGCGGACGACGGTGAACCGATCGCCGTCGGTCCGCAGATCTTTCAGAAGGACCTCGTGGTTTCGTTCGAAAACCATCGTCCCGACCGGCACGTCGATGATCAGCGGTTCGGCCGACGCGCCGTGCCGCTGCGCTCCGCTCCCCTGCTGACCGTTTTTCGCCTTCCAGACCTTTTGCTTTGTCAGATGAAAGAGGCTGAGGACGTCGCGGTTGGCGCGGAAGATCACGTCCCCTCCGCGTCCGCCGTCGCCGCCGTCCGGACCGCCGCGCGGAACGTATTTTTCGCGGCGAAAACTGATGCAGCCGTTCCCCCCCTTGCCGGAAAGGACTTCGATTTCAACTTCGTCAATAAACATCGCGTACCCGGTTTAGACTCTCTCTGAAAGGCAAACAAAAAAGCGGAAAAGAACGGTAAGTCTCTTCCGCTTCAATGCAAAATCGGATAGAACCGCCGAACGGCTCAGCCGGTCACGGCGTTCGGATTTTCGGCCACGACGTTGACGCGGCGGCCGTTCTGATCGAACTTCACGTAACCTTCTTCCAGGGCGAAGATGGTGTAATCGGTTCCGAGACCGACGCCTTTACCCGGATGCCAGTGCGTACCGCATTGACGCAGAATGATGTTCCCCGGACGAACGGCCTGTCCGCCGAAGACCTTGACGCCGCGGCGCTGTCCATTGGAGTCACGGCCGTTTCGGCTGGACCCCTGTCCCTTTTTATGAGCCATAATAACCCTCGCTTTCTTG
>CADBQY010000058.1 GCA_902796885.1 uncultured Planctomycetota bacterium | reverse complement strand
TAGAAGACGGTTGATATGAACGGAAGTATCCGCAAAAGGGGACGGTTCACTTTTATCGGATTGGGAATTTTCGGTTTGGCGATTTCGGGACTGACTCTCTTCCAGAATGAAAACATCCGGTTTTTCGGAATCGCTCCGGCCCGTGCCGACGAACCCGCCGCCGAAACCGTTCTTCCGGAAGAAGAGTTCGCCCTGGACGCCGCCGAATCGGCCGAGAGCGCGGCTCCGGGCGGCGAAACCGCCCCCGCTGATACTCCCCCCGCCGACGCCGCGGCTGAAACCGCACCCGCCGAAACCGCCGCCGAAGAGCCCGAAGGGATCGCGGTCACCGCGCCGCAGAACCCGCTGCCCGACGTCGTCGACGAATCCTCCAAACAGGCCGAAGAGCCGGAAACCTATTCGACCGAAAATCCCGAAGCCGCCGACGCCAAGGTCATGCTGGTCGATCCGAGCGAAGCCGTTACCGAACCGACCGCGCCGAGCGAAAGCGTCGAAGAAGTGACGACTCCCCCCGTGATGGAAGAGACGATCATCTCGCCCGAAGCTCAAAGCGAAGACGAATTGGGCGACGACAGCGCGGAAATGCCCGGATTCCCCGACGCTCAGCAGGCGCTCAAAGAAATGTACGACGACGTGGTCGGCGGGATCAATACCCGCCGGGTCAACTCGATCTATGAACGATGGCAGAAGTACGCCGCCTCGATCCTGGCGAAAACGAATAAGTTCTATACCGGTCTGGAACTGAACAACCGATGCCGTCTCCGCTGGTACGATCAGCTCTACCGCAATCCGGTCTCGTCGGTCTTCTACGTCGAAGTCTTTTCGCGCGAACTCTACGCCAACTTTTCGTCGAAGAACCCGCGGCGGCTCATCAAAGGGGTGCGTCAGGCGCGCGCCAAACTCGATATCGTTCCGTCGACCGAAGAGATTCGCATCCCGAACGTCGCCACCGGCGACGACGCGCTTCTCTTTCTCAAACTGACCCTCGACCGGGCGGCGAAAGCGTATGCCCGCGCCATGGAACCGCTCACCCCCGACGAGATACGCGCGGTCGCCAAAGAGTCGTTCACCATCTTTTCGGCGCAGACGCGCGTCGGGCATACCGTCCCCTCGCTCCGCCGAGCTCAGTATCTCGTCGACGTGATGGATAAAATGGACTACAGCGCCCTGTTCGACGCGGGCGAGGCTCTCCTGCCGCTGGTCGACCGCCGCATGCTCGACGCGCTGGCGCGGATCGATATTTCGATGCTCGAACAGGTGACGATCGGCGGAAAAACGGTCGGCCGTATCCCGACCTCGGCGGGGGACGTCTTTATCGGCGGCCCGGAATCGAACACCTGGGATCTCGATTCGAAAGAGCTTGAAAACGCCGTCTGCGTCATCGACCTGGGCGGAAGCGACACTTACCGCGAGGGGGTCTGCAATCCGGGCCGCCCGATCCTTGTTCTCCTCGATTTGGGCGAAGGGAACGACGAGTACACCGGCACCCGGCCGGGGATCCAGGGAAGCGCGATTATGGGGATTTCGCTCCTGTATAACGACGCGGGCGACACCTCGTACAACGCGCGCGACATCGCGCAGGGGAGCGCGATCGGCGGGATCGGCATGCTGATCGACAACGGCGGGAACGACAAATATCTCGGCTTTAAACGGGTTCAGTCGACCGCGATCTGCGGGCTGGGCCTGCTGATCGACCGGCAGGGGGACGACGACTACCACGCCGCGCTCATGGCGCAGGGGGTCGGCAACCCGCGCGGATTCGCCGCGTTCGCCGATCTTGAAGGGAACGATCACTACTACTGCGGCGGTTACTACCTCGACTCCTATCCCGAACCGGAATATCCCGGCTACGACGGCTGGGCGCAGGGGATCGGCGCGGGAATCCGCGGGGTCGGCTGCGGCGGGATCGGCGCCTTCATGGAAGGGGACGGCGACGACATCTACGAGTTCGACTACTTCGGCCACGGGGGCGGCTACTGGATGGGACTCGGGTTCGCCCGCGATTTCGGCGGGAACGACACGCGGATCGGCGCCACGCTCAAAGCGTATAACGGCGGGCCGCGGAGCGAAGCGCGGCACCAGCGGTTCAGCAACGGGTTCGGATGCCACTACGCGCTCGGCTACCTGTTCGACGACGGCGGCGACGACTCGTACAGCGGAACAATCATGGGAATCGGCATGGCGTGGGATCTGAGCGCCGGGTTCCTGGTCGATTACGCCGGGAACGACATCTATTCGGCCAACGGCGGTTTGGTCGAAGGGTGCGGCGCCGAAGGGAGTCTCGGTTTTCTTTTCGACTACCGGGGTGACGACGAATACCGCGGCGGGTATAATCAGATGAACCAGGGGTACGCCAATCCTCGGATCACCTACCATAC
>CADBQY010000057.1 GCA_902796885.1 uncultured Planctomycetota bacterium | reverse complement strand
TTCATTGGAACTTCTTAAACGCGATCACACTGTTGTGCCCGCCGAACCCGAGCGAAAGGGAGATCGCCGCACGGATATCCCCCTCGACGCCGTGGTTCGGAACGTAGTCGAGATCACACGCCGGATCGGGGTTTTCCAGATGGAGAGTCGGCGGATAGAAGCCGTCCTGAATCGCCTTGACGCACGCGATCCCCTCGAGCGCGCCGGCGGCTCCCAGCGTGTGCCCGATTGCCCCCTTGATCGACGAAACTTTGATCCGTTTCGACTCGATCGGACCGAACGCATCTTTGATCCCCTTCGTTTCGACCGGGTCGTTCGTCGGGGTCGAGGTGCCGTGCGCGTTGATGTAATCGATGTCGGCGGGAGTCAGACCGCCGTCTTCGAGCGCCATGAGGATGGCGCGTTTGACATTCACCGCGTCCGGATTCGGCGCGGTCAGGTGATAGCCGTCCCCCGTTCCGCCCCAACCGGCGACTTCGGCCAGGATCGGCGCACCCCGCTTCTGCGCGTGCTCGAGGGATTCGAAGATGAGAATCCCCGCGCCTTCCCCCATGACGAAACCGTCCCGATCCTTGTCGAACGGGCGGCTGGCCACTTCTGGCGTGTCGTTATACGCTGTCGACAGAGCCTTGATTGAGCAAAAGCAGCCGAGCGTGAACTCGGTGAGGGGAGCTTCCACCCCGCCGGTGATCACCAGATCGGCCCGGCCGAGCCGGATTGCGTCGAGCGCATGACCAAGCGCGTCGGTACCGGTGGCACAGGCGGTCATGATCGTGTGAACCGGGCCGTGCACCCCCAGGTCAATCGAGATATTCCCCGCCCCCTCGTTGATGATCATCTTCGGCGCAGTCATTGCCGGGATTCTGGCGGGTCCCTTCTCAAAGAGTTTGTTTTCCGCATCACACTGGGACTCGATGCCGCCGATGCAGTTGCCGAGCATGATCGCGGCGTTGATATCGTCGAGCCGTTCGGGGAGCCCGGCGTTCTTCACCGCCTCACGCGCGGCGACGACCGCCATCTGCGAAAAGCGGGCCATTCGCTGAACCATCCGAACCTCGAAATGGTCGCGGGGATTGAAGTCGGCGGCCTCGGCGGCAACGCGGCACGCCAGACGCGACGCGTCGAAGAGGGTGACCGGACCGATCCCGCACTTTTCGGTGCGAAGTCCTGTCCAAAACGATTCCAGATCGAGACCTATCGGGGAGATCACCCCCATGCCGGTAACAACGACTCTTTTGGTTTCCATTGTGTTCTTTCTGCTGCGTGGATATGGGAACGCCGCGTCTCCCCGAAAGAACGCCGGAGCAGATACGACAATCTGACGGCGACGAAAAAAGGAACGTGAATTTCCGCTGTCAGCCAATCCCGGCGACAGCCCTATTTTACCCGACCGCGCTCAGCCGTCAACGGCGCAGAAGGCGCGCCACGGTGCCGGCAGAGGGGCGGTGAGCGAGACCCGCTGGCGCGTCATGGGGTGGTCGAACGACATTTTCCGGGAATGGAGCGCGATTGCGTTGAGGCGTTCGTCCTCGAACTGTTCGCCGAACGGGACGGTCGAACCGTACTGTGCGTCTCCCAGGATCGGGAATCCGCGAGACGAGGACTGAAGCCGGATCTGGTGCGTCCGGCCGGTGCCAAGCTCAACCTCCAGGTGGGTGACCTCGCCGAAATCGGGGAACGTCAGCCGGCCGATCACGCGGAACCGGAGAACCGCTTCCCTCGCATCGGGATGAATCGGCGGGATCAGTTCCGCCTCGGCGCGGCCGGGGATCTTCCGCATGTAGTCGATCCATTCCCCTTCGTCTTCCGGCACATGTCCGGCGACGAGCGCCCAATACTTCTTTTCAACGGTTCGGATTCGGAACTGTTCCGAAAGGCGGTGTGCGGCGCGTACATGTTTCGCGAAGAGGATCGCTCCCGACGCGGGGCGGTCGAGCCGGTGCGGAATCCCCAGATAGCATCCGCCCGGTTTATTCTCACGCCGGATCAGGAATGCCTTGACCCGCGCTTCGAGCGAGTCAATCCCCGCAGGCGCCTGGGTCAGGATCCCCGATTCCTTGTTCACCGCAAGGACCGGCCCCTCCTCATAGAGAATCTGAAAAGAGCCGGCCTCCATCCACTGTTTGTACTCGTCCATCAGAAGTTCGTTCCGTTTCTAAGCCGTTTCGGCCGCCCGGTCAGCGGGCGCCGACCTTCGCCTGGGCCCGCAGAATGAAATCGACGATCGGTTTCGGATCGGGGAGGGAATGGGGATGATGGTCGTTTCCCGGCTTGATGATCACCTCGATCGGTCCGCCGAACTCACGGTAGCGCGCGATAAACGGCTTTTCATTCTCGTCGAACGGAACGACCGTGTCGCTGTCGCCGCAGACGATCAGAATCGGAACCTTGGCGGCGGCGAGCTTTTCGAGTTCCGGGTTCTCGGTCGGATTTCCGGGCCAGACGGCGGCTTCCTCTTCGGTCAGCCCGTACGAGTCGAGAACGTCCTGCCAGTCCCCCTCGCTCCTGATCGATTTCCCGAACGCGCCGGGCCAGGATTTGAAATCGAGAACCGGATTATCGATATAGATCGACGCGGTCTCTTCGGGATACCTGACCGCCCAGTTCACCGTATAAAGCCCGCCCCGGCTGAACCCTTCCAGGTGTGCGCGGGAGCAGAGACCGAACGTCCCGGTCGCATAGAGGTAGAAGCGCTGCCAGAGCTCAACCGACTTGGGAGACCCCAGCAGGGGCGCCGAGTCGAGCCAGAGGACGTGGAACCCGCGGTCCAAGAGAGCCGTGTCGGTCTGCGGTTCATGCCCGAAAAAGCGGGCGCGCCAGATCCAGGGGGCGCCCTCGGCGGCCTCTTTCGGCACGACGACGATGGCGGCACGCCCCTCGAACGTGAAATTGTAGCAGTCGTATCCCTGCCACTGGCCCTTGGTACCGGGATAGTTCCGTTCGGCGGCGGAGACCGAAAGGGCAAGACACGCGAAAAGAAGAAGACAAACGGATGCGGCTTTCATCATTGGATACTCCGATCAAGGGTTCTTTCCGCGTTTTGAATGTCATATTGGCAAGCGGAAAGAAAGAAACTAAAATGGCCTCAACGTAAATATACCAGATATTCTCTCTCGTTCAACGAGCAGGCGGTTCCGATGAAACCAAGACATCTTGTTCCGTTTTTTTTCTGTGCGGCGTTTCTCTTCTCCGCTTTCGCGGGCGGAATACAGTCTGCCGCCGGTGAAACTCCCGATCTGCCGACCGTCGACCTGTCGCAAAGGAAAGAGCTTCAAACGGTCGTGGCACAGGGGACACCGGAAATCTACCAGGGGCATCCGACTTCGGTCCTGCTGCCCGACGGCAGGACGCTGATCGCCGTCTGGTCGAACGGGCACGGCGGGTTCGCCGGACCGATGGCCGAAAGTGCAGACGCCGGCCTGACCTGGACGCGGATCGATGAACGGGCTCCGGCGGGATTCCGGCGGCATAAGAACTGCCCGAGCATCTACCGGATGACCGGCAAAGAGGGAGAATCTTTCCTTTGGGTCTTTTCGGCTCAGCCGCGGATGCCCCGAATCGTCAGCCGCGACAACGGGAAGACGTGGGCCGAAGAGGAACCGCTCGGCCTGAAAAACGTGATGGCGTTCAGCAGCGTCATTCCGAAACATCCCGGAGCGGCCGACGGCTGTTACCTGGGATTCTATCACCGCCGCGTCTCGGATGACGGTGAGGTCTATGACTCCGAACCTCCCGGAAGCGGACGGCTCCAGTCGCTCGTCGCCGAAACGGCCGACGCGGGCTGGACCTGGTCCGAACCGCGTGTCATCGCCGACATTCCGGAAACAAAAGAGGCCGCTTCCGACGGGAGCGAGATGATCCTGCCGAAAAAAGACCCATGCGAACCGTGCGCGTTCTGGTCCCCCGCAGAAGACGAGATCTGCGTTCTGATGCGCGAAAACACCCATACGGGGCGAAGCCTGGCCATTTTCAGCCGGGACGGCGGCACGACATGGACCGCGCCGCGCGAAACGCCCTGGGGACTTACCGGGGACCGCCACGCCGCACTCTATCTGCCGGACGGACGCCTCTTTGTGGCGATGCGCGACATGGCGCCGGGAAGCGAAACGTCCGGGCATTTTGTGGCGTGGGTCGGTGATTACGGCGACATCAAAACCGGCGCGCCGGGCGATTTCCGTCTGAAACTGATTCACTCCCACGCCGGACGCGACTGCGGCTACCCTGCGGTTCACCTTCTTCCCGACGGCACGGTTCTCGCCATCACGTATATCAAATATGACGAGGGGGAGAACAGGCATTCGGTGGTTGAAGTCCGGCTGCCGCCGGAAATTTTCAAGACGATCTCCAAAGAACCATAGGTCTTCCGATGACGCAGATCAAAGATTCGGTCCTCCGCCGCACCCGGCGGCGGACGATTATCATCCTTGCCCTGACTGTCCTGTTCGCCGGCCTGACGCATTACAGCTCCTCGCCGCTGCGGAATATCGTGCAGCATCAGCCGCTCCTGAACTGCGACGGCAATCCGACCGGAACCGATTCGACGGTCTTTCTCTACATCGGCCGGCTCATCCTGCACGGGGGGATCCCGTACCGCGACGCGTTCGACCACAAGGGACCGCTTGTCTACCTGCTTGACGCGGCGGGCCTTGCGATACACGGGGTTTTCGGGGTCTGGCTTCTGGAACTCCTCTTTTTGACAGTTTCGACCGTTTTCGCGTATAAAACCGCGCGCCTTCTCGCGCCGCCGGGTGCGGCGCTCTTTACGACGGTGGTCGCCGTCCTCTGGTACACGGCGCGGTGCGACAGCAACTTCTGCGAGACGTGGTCAGTACCGTTTCTGCTGGTCTCGCTCTACTGCTGGATCCGCTATCTGCAGGACGGGTTCCGGATCCGTCTCGGCGCGGCGTTTGCGGTCGGTTTCTGTTTCGCGGCGGTTCTCCTGCTCAAGCCGAACCTGACCGCGCTCTGGATGCTCTTCACGCTGACCGTCGCGGCCGCGGCGATTCTCCGCCGCGAGTACGGTATTCTCGCCTCGCGGGTAGCGGTCTTCCTTCTGGGCGCGGCGGTTCTTTTGCTTCCGGTACTCGGCTGGCTCTGGAAGAACGGCGCGTGGAGTGATTTCATCGCGCAGTACTGGGTCTTCAACCGGATCTACTGCCAGGTTCCGGCGGCACAGAAGATAACCGCCTTCTTCCGCTGTTTCGCCTGCATTCCGCTCGAGGCGTATTACGCGCCCTTCGCGGCGGTCGGCTACATCATCCTCTCGCGGCGTGCCGAAACGAAAGCAAAACGAAGGCTCTTCCTTTCGATGGAGATTTTTCTGATCCTGAGCCTGGTTCTCATGTCAATGTCAGGCCGGTCGGCGCGGCATTACTCGGCACCGCTGGTCGCGCCGTTTCTCCCCTTCCTCGCCGCGGCGTTTACCTGGTGTTTTGGACGGGCGGCATCGGGCGGGAGAAAATTTCTCCGCCGGGGTCTCTTGCTTCTCCTGCTGGTTCCGGCCGTTGTCTACGACATTCCGATGTTCCGTCCGGTACGCGACATGACCAAAATGGCGGTTCTCCACCGGCTCCACCCGAAAACCGACTACTCGAAATTCACCCGTGTCTACGGCTACCCCTACTTCTACGAGGAGTTCGACGCGCGCGCGATGGCCGACTGGCTCGAAGAAAACACGGAACCGGAAACGCGAATCGCCAGCTTCGGAATCGGCGGCCGGATTTTCTATTGGTACGCGAACCGCAGCTGCGTCACGAAATACTTCTACGTCCGCGATACGCACCTGGAATACGGATATCTCCCGGATATCCTCGCCGAACTGCGGGAAAAGGCGCCGGAAGTCTTCATTCTCCAAACGAAGGGGGGATATCCCTCGCGGCTCGGCAAGAAAAATACCGCCCGGGCCGATTCCCAGGAGGCGCGCAAAACATTCCCGATCCCGGACGAGGTCACCGGCTGGATCGCGTCGGAGGGGTATCGGAAAGTCTTCGAGAACGACACGTATGAAGTTTACCGCAAATAGGCTCTTCGGACGCGAAAACCGAAGAACGCTTCTTTCTTTTTCCCCGTCCAGAGGTTAAACTTAGAAGCGGGGAGGGCTGCTGCGGCTGCCGGCCGCGGTCAGACAATGTTTTTCTCCATGTTGGAAACAGGAAGGTCCGCTATGCCGTTTTCCAAACCGTCACTCGACCGCTTCTATCAAAAAATCCGCAGCGTCCTGCCGAAAGAGCGCGCGCTGACCGATGATCTGCGCCGCCTGGCGTGGGGAACCGATGCCGGATTCTACCGGATGGTCCCCGAAATCGTCCTCTTCCCGAAGACCGAGAAAGAGATGTCGGCGATTCTCCGCGCGGCGTCCGAAGAAAAATGCGCAGTCACGTTCCGCGCGGCGGGAACCTCGCTGTCGGGCCAGTCGATCAGCGACTCGATCCTGATCGTCGCCGGGAAGAACTGGGAGGAATATACACTGTCCGACGACCTGAGCGCCATCGATCTCCAGCCGGGAATCGTCGGGCAGCGGGTAAACGACATTCTGGCGAAACACGGGCGGAAGATATCCCCCGACCCCGCCTCGATCGGCTCGGCGATGATCGGCGGGATCATCGTCAACAACGCCTCGGGAATGAACTGCGGCGTTCACGGAAACAGCGACCGGATCCTCAAATCGGCGCGAATCATTTTCGCAGACGGGACGACGCTCGACACCGGCAAACTGTACAGCCGGGAAATCTTTGAGAAGAACCATCCGGAATTCATCGCCGAAATCAAGAAAATCCGGGACGACGTCCGCGCCAATCCCGAACTCGTCGCAAAGATCAAGCGGAAATACTCCATCAAAAATGTGACCGGGCTGAACATTCTCCCCTTCGTCCGATTCGACGATCCGTTCGATATCATCACGCATCTGATGGTCGGATCCGAGGGGACGCTCGCGTTTCTGGCGCGCGCGGTTCTGCGGACCGAAAAGATCGTGCCCCGGTCGGCCAGCGCGATGGTCTATCTGCCGGGAATCGATTACGCCTGCAAGGCGGTGCAGGCGCTTCAGTCCGAGCCGGTCGCCAGCGTCGAGCTGCTCGACCGTCTGGCGCTGCGGAGCATTGAAGGGCGTCCCGGAATGCCCGACTATCTGCCGGAGCTGCCCGACAGCGCCACCGCCCTTCTCCTGGAAACACGCGCCGTAACCGGCGAGCAGCTCAGCTCTCAGATCGCGCAGATCACCAAGGCGCTCGAAAATTTCGAAACCCTCATGCCGGTCGAGTTCACCGAAGACGCGGCAACCTGCGCGGTCTGGTGGGGAATCCGTTCGGGAATCTTCCCCTCGGTCGGCGGGATGCGCGAACCGGGAACAACCTCGCTCATCGAAGATGTGGCGTTTCCGATGGATGTTCTCCCCGAAGCGACCAAACGCCTTCAGGAGCTGATTGCGCAATACGGCTATACAGACGGGGTCATCTACGGCCACGCGCGGGACGGCAACTTCCACTTCATCCTGAACCAGCGGTTCGACTCGCAGAAAGAGGTCGACCGCTACGCCGGCCTGATGCGGGACGTGGTCAAACTGGTTGCCGACGACTACGGCGGGTCTCTCAAAGCCGAACACGGCACCGGACGGAACATGGCGCCGTTCGTCCGCCGCGAATGGGGAGACGACGCCTACGGGATCATGCTGCGGGTCAAACGCCTCTTCGACCCCGAAGGGCTGCTCAATCCCGGCGTTATCTTCAACGACGACCCCGACTGCTTCATCCGCGGGTTCAAGCCGCTGCCGACCGTCAACCCGAAAGTCGACAAGTGTATCGAGTGCGGTTTCTGCGAGGTCAACTGCGTGACCGCCGGGTTCACCCTCTCGTCCCGCCAGCGGATCGTCCTTTCGCGCGAGATGGCGCGCCTTGCGCAGACCGGCGAAGACCCGGCCCGGCTGCGCCGGCTCAAGAAACAGTACCGCTACTGGGGGAACATGACCTGCGCCGGCGACGGCCTCTGCGCCACCTCCTGCCCGATGGGGATCAATACCGGCGAACTGACGCACGACATCCGCGAGGCGGACGCGCCCGCGGGGAGCCTGGTCTGGAAACTCGGCGACATGGCCGCCAACCACCTGGGACTGATCGAAACCGCTCTGCGTCCGGTCCTGGCGGTCGCCGATCTGGGACACACCGTTCTGGGGACCAAGGCGATGTCGGCAGTCTGCAGCACGCTCAACAAGTGCGGGGTTCCCCTCTGGGTTCCCGCGATGCCCAAGCCGCACAGAGTGAAGAAAATCAAAACGGCGCCGAAACCGGAGCGGCCGAAAGCGGTTTACTTCCCGAGCTGCATCAACCAGACCTTCGGGACCGCCAAAGGGGCGCCCGACGCGACGCCGCTAACGGACAAAATGACCGCCCTTCTCGAAAAGGCGGGGTACGATGTCATCTACCCGAAGGGAATGGAAAATCTCTGCTGCGGCACCATCTGGGAAAGCAAGGGAATGCCCGATATCGCCGACCGGAAAACCAAAGAGCTGGAAGCCGCGCTCCTCGAAGCGAGCGAGAACGGGAAATACCCCGTTCTCTGCGACCAGTCCCCCTGTCTCTATCGGATGCGGCATGAGATCAAATCGATGAAGCTCTACGAGCCGATCGAGTTCATCGAGGAGTTCCTGGTCGACCGGCTTGACTTCCACCCGATCGACGAGCCGGCGGCGTTCCATGTCACCTGCTCGGTAACGAAGATGAATCTGCGCGGCGCGCTCGAACGCCTTGCCGCGCGATGCACCACCAAACCGTTCTTCCCCGAAGAGGTCGGCTGCTGCGGTTTCGCCGGCGACAAGGGATTCACCTATCCCGAGGTGAACCGCTACGCGCTGCGGAAGCTCCGCCCGCAGCTCGAAGAGCGCCATATCAAGATCGGGTTTTCGAACAGCCGGACCTGCGAGATCGGCCTGACGACCAACGGCGGGATCCCCTACATGTCGATCGTTTACCTGGTCGATAAGGTCACAACCCCCAGGAACTCCTGAAACGCGTCTTTTCCGCGGATGGGACGCCCCCGTTCCGGCCCGCAGCCGGGTGCCGGAACGGGGGCGTTTTATTCCTCACAACCGGCCTTTTTTCCCGGCTTTCTCCCGGTTGTCAGGCGCCGCTTCCCTCTTGACGCTTTTTATGCCTCCTATAAAATGTTAGGGTGATTTTATATGTTTTGAACGTATAGGGTCATATTAGGGGGCTTTCCCCTTACCGTTTCCCGAAAATCATTTGATCTCAGGCCGGCCCGAAGTGATCCTTGGAGGGCGTCTCGGGCGGCCGTCCACCACACCAAAATAAGGGTTTCTTTATTATGGCAAAGTACGTTTACAGTTTTGGACCTCTCGGAACCGACGGCGACGCTTCGATGCGTAATCTCCTTGGCGGCAAAGGCGCGAACCTCGCCGAAATGGCGAAGATCGGCCTCCCCGTCCCCTCCGGGTTCACGATCACCACCGAAGTCTGCACCTACTTCTATGACAACGGCCGCCAGTATCCGCCGGAACTCAAAGATCAGGTTGAAGCCGCGCTGGCCACCGTCGAAAAAGCGATGGGCAAGAAGTTCGGCGATACCGAAAACCTGCCTCTTCTGGTCTCCTGCCGTTCGGGTGCCCGCGAGTCGATGCCGGGTATGATGGACACCGTTCTGAACATCGGTCTGAATGACAAAACCGTGGCCGTCCTTGCCGAAAAGTCGGGCGACGAACGGTTCGCCTGGGACTGCTACCGCCGTTTCGTCCAGATGTACGGCGACGTCGTCCTCGAAATGAAACCGGCCAACAAGACCGAAATCGACCCGTTCGAGAAGATTCTCGATGCCAAGAAGGCCGCCTGCGGCGTCAAGCTCGACTCGGAACTTCCCGCGTCGGCCCTGAAAGAACTCGTTTCCGAATTCAAAGCCGCCGTTAAAGAGGCGACGGGGAAAGATTTCCCGGAAGATCCGCGCGAACAGATGTGGGGCGCGATCGGCGCCGTCTTCGGCAGCTGGATGAACGACCGCGCGATCGTTTACCGCCGTATGAACGGGATCCCGCACGACTGGGGTACCGCCGTCAACGTCCAGTCGATGGTCTTCGGGAACATGGGCGACAACTGCGCCACCGGCGTTGCGCTGACCCGCGACGGCGCCACCGGCGTCAAGGGAATCACGGGCGACTACCTGATCAACGCTCAGGGTGAAGACGTCGTCGCCGGTATCCGTCTCCCCAAGAAGATCGAAGATACGCTCGGCCAGGATATGCCGGAAGTCTGGGAACAGTTCCAGAAGGTCGCGCACCTGCTCGAAAACCATTATCACGATGTTCAGGACATCGAATTCACGATTGAAAACCAGAAGCTCTACATGCTTCAGACCCGTAACGCCAAGCGTACCGGTTTCGCCCATGTCCGGACCGCCGTCGAAATGGTCGACGAAGGCCTGATCGATGCCGCGACCGCCGTGAAGCGCGTCCCCGCCAACGACGTGACCCAGCTTCTGCAGCCGGTCTTCTCGGGGAAAGGCCTGAAGGGGATGGAACCGATCGCCAAGGGCGTCAACGCCGGTCCGGGCGCCGCCACCGGCCAGATCTGCTTCCAGCCCGATGAAGCCGAAGCCCTCTGGCAGAAAGACAACTCGGTTCAGCTGATTCTGGTCCGCCGCGAAACCACCCCGGAAGACCTCCGCGGGATGAAGGTCGCCAACGGGATTATCACCAGCTTCGGCGGTGCCGCCTCGCACGCCGCGCTCGTCTCCCGTCAAATGGGGAAGGCTTGCGTCTGCGGCTGCGACGGTCTGGTCATCGACTACAAATCCAAGACGATGAAAGTCGGCGATAAAGTCTTCAACGAAGGGGATTGGATCTCCGTCGACGGGTTCACCGGAAACGTCTACGGCGGCCAGGTTCCGACCGCTCCGTCCGAAGTCCTTCAGGTTCTGTTCGACAAATCGCTCGATCCGAAAGACGCTCCCATCTACCAGCTCTATGCCAAACTGATGGGTTACGCCGACCAGTTCCGCAAACTGGGCGTCCGCACGAACGCCGACAAACCGGAAATGGCTCAGCAGGCGGTCGCTCTCGGCGCCGAAGGGATCGGTCTGACCCGTACCGAACATATGTTCTTCGATCACATCGACGAATTCCGCACCATGATCCTGGCCGACAACACCGCCGACCGCGAAAAGGCTCTGGAAGCGCTTCTGCCGTTCCAGCAGGCCGACTTCGAAGGTCTGCTCGAAGCGATGGACGGCAAAGAGGTCACGATTCGTCTTCTTGACCCGCCTCTCCACGAATTCCTTCCTCACGATGAAGCCGGTCAGAAAGAACTCGCCGCCAAGACGGGGATGACCGTCGAATTCATTCAGCAGCGCGTTCACGACCTGGCCGAATCGAACCCGATGCTCGGTCACCGCGGCTGCCGTCTGGGGATCGTCTTCCCGGAAATCACCAAGATGCAGGCGACCGCCATCATGCGCGCCGCGTGCGCCGTTAAGGCCCGCGGCAAGGATGTCCATCCGGAAATCATGATCCCGCTGGTCACCTGTTACAACGAATTCCGCAACCAGGAACAGATCATCCGCGAGGCCGCCGACGCCGCCATCAAAGAAGCGGGCGCCGATATCCACTACATGGTCGGTACGATGATCGAAATCCCGCGCGCCGCGCTGACCGCCGACGAAATCGCCAAGGGGGCCGAGTTCTTCTCGTTCGGCACGAACGACCTGACCCAGACCTGCCTGGGGATCAGCCGCGACGATTACGCCGGATTCATCAACGACTATCTCGAAAAGGATATCTATCCGGCCGACCCGTTCCAGGTCCTCGACCAGACGGGCGTCGGTCAGCTGATCAAGATCGCCGCCGAAAAAGGCCGCAAGACCCGTCCGGAAATCAAGCTCGGCATCTGCGGCGAACATGGCGGTGAACCTTCCAGCGTGAAGTTCTGCCATCGCGTCGGTCTGAATTACGTCAGCTGCTCGCCGCTGCGCGTTCCGGTCGCCAAGCTTGCCGCCGCTCAGGCCGCGCTCGAAGACTGAGCGTTTCCGATCTCCGCCGCCGGGCGTCCATGACCGGGCGCCCGACGGTTAAACGCAAGAAGCCGGAAGGGACGACAGCTCGTCTGTTTTCCTTCCGGTTTTTTCATCGAACCGTTTGTTTCAGTATGGCGTTTCTTTACCCGCGATACCGCGCCGATTCCGTTACCGATCTGACCGCCGAGCGGCTCGCCCGACTCGGAATCCGTGCGCTCCTGCTCGACGTCGACTGCACGCTCAAGCGCTACACACGCCCTCTTCCCGAACGGGAAGTGCTCGACTGGCTCGACTCGATGCGCCGGGAAGGGATTTTTCTCTGCCTTCTCTCGAACGGAAAAGGACCGCGGATCGCCGAGACCGCGAAGAAGCTCGATCTTCCCTATATCGCGCTGGCGCTCAAACCGCTGCCGCGCGGATGCCGCCGCGCGTTGGCCGAACACAATCTTAAATCCGGACAGACCGCGATGGTCGGCGACCAGCTCCTGGCCGACATCGTCGCCGGAAACCTGGCCGGACTGACGACCGTCCTCGTCACTCCGATCCATCCCGAAGAGGAACATCTCTACACAAGAATTAAACGCCCGTTCGAAAAGCTCTTTCTCCTGTTCCGCAAAGCGCCGAAAATTACAGCGGTCGATTCTGAATGAAACGGCGACACAAAAAAAGGAGAATCCCGAAAGATTCTCCCCGTTTTGTCGCCGTCGAAATACGGGCCGGAACCGTGTCTTAAATCCCCAAATGCCCCGACTGCCACGCTTCGACGGCTTCCAAAACCTCGCCGGTCAGGCGCTGGTCGAGCGCGGGAGAATGTTCCGTGGCATTGTATTGCTCGTAAAGGCGGTTCACGTCGGGGCGGTCGAGGAGAAGCCCATACTTCGCCAGATGACGGCGGAACAGATCGAGCGCTTCTTCGCGCGCTTCGGTCTCAAGCCCGGAATCGGCCACCAGGTCGCCGAGAAGATTCTGAATATGAGCCGACGGGATCGACAGCGCGATTTCCCCCTTTTCGGGAGTGTTGTCGGCGATCAGACGAAAGAAGGTCTTTCGTACCTCTCCGGAATCGCCGGGCCACGGGCCGCTGAAGATGTCGAGAATGTCGGGACCGCGCAAAAGGAGTCCGTACTTGTCGATGTGGCGGGCCAGCGCGTCGAGGTCGCGGTGGCGCGTGTCGGCGTCGAATCGGCCGTCGAATGTCAGGCGACTGAGCGTCGCCTGCACCGACTTGGCGGGAACGGTCATCGCAAATTCGATCCCTTCCCGCGAAAGAGCGGGGGTCGCCAGAAAACGGAGCGCCAGATTTTCGACGTCTTCAATGTAGTAGACGTTCTCGCCCGCCTCGCGCAGACGAGTCAAAAGACCGATCGCCTCTTTCGCCTGCTCGAAACGGACCTTGGCGGGAACCTGGCGCGGATCGGTCTTCGCGTAGAGTTCGCCGACAAGGCGCTTTCCCGACTCCTTGTCGAACGGGATGACCGAAACCATCGCGTTCGGTTCCCCTTCCCCGTAACGGCGCGCCTGATCGCGGCGCGTGTCGTCTTCAAAGACGATGAGGATCGGTATGTCGTGTGTGCGGAAATCGGCGGCGAGCGCCTGCGCCACCGCGCGCGGATCGGGCGTTTTCACGTCGGAAAGGGCGACCACAAATTCCACGTCGGCGTCGTTTTGCGCTTTGGTCAGGATATCGCGTCCGGTTCCCGCCGGAACGGTCAACACGTCTCCGTCGCCGATGAAGTTCCCGACTTCGCCGATCGTCTCCATGTCGGGCGCCGCGACGACGGCGCGCCGCTTCCCCGCCGAGGTGGTAAACCAGATCAGCGACGCGGTGACGCTGCTCGAGCCGGTATATGAAACGCCGGGCGCCAGATTGACGATCGCCCGAAGCGCGGCGAACCGGAGCCGCCGGTCGCGCGAGACCGCTGCGCGGACGAGGTCCGACGGACCGTTCTCTCCGACGCAAAGGGACGCGTCTCGAGACTCTTCCAAGAGGGCGACCGGTATAATTGCTCCTTTTTCGTGCCCGGTTTCGAGCGCCAGACGCAAAGCGGCGGCGTGATCTTCGGTCGTCAGGCCGGGAAGAAGAGATCGATACGCTTCGATATTCGGAGGGGAATCGAGCCCGTCGCGATAGAGGATCATTTCGGCGGCGGCGACCTGCGCCGCGGCGCGAATCGACGGATCGGACGGATCGAGCCGATACGCGTCGTAAAGCGACTGGGCGGCCAGCGTGCGCAACGCCGTCTCGGTCGGAACCATCTCGCGCCGGACCGACCCGTCGTCCTGAACGTTCCAAATCGGATACTGACCGCCGACGGTATTCGGCAACACAATTTGCCTCTCGAAATACGCCATTCCCCGGCGGTATGCCCGAAGGGCCTCGTCGGCGGCGGTCGGAACGGCGCCGGCCTGCGCGGCGATCACCCGTTCCAGAATTTCGCGCGACTCGGGAGCCCCCTCGTCGGCGTAATACCGTAAAACCAGCGGCGTGATTTCGGGGAGTTCGCGGCTGGTCTCAAGAATCGGCGCCAAACGGCGGAGTTCTTCCACGTCGCATCGGCGCGTCCGCGCCAAGAGTCCTTCGGCGGCAAAAACCCCTCCCTGCGCCAGAACCGCCGCCGCCCGGCCGCTCTGCTCGGCGTCGCTCGAACCGAGTTTTTCGAGAAGGAAATCGAACGCGTCGGGATACCCGCGTTTGAGATCGGCCAGCGCGGCGGCGCGTATTTCGGGAGAACGCGCGCCCGCCCGCTCGAACGCGTCTTCCATATGGACGGGATCGCGCCATTCTTTTTTCGCTTCCTCGAAGATTTTACTCACCGCCTTCGAGGCCGTCTCGCCGAGGACCGCGTTGTGTCCGAACGCGATCAGTTTATCTTCCCCCACCGAATCGACCAGCGCGGCGTAATCGGCGGGTGTCCCTTCGGCTTCGAGCCCTTTTTCGGCGAGAATCTTGGCGAATTCGGGACGCCCGACGCGCGAAATCCGAACGGCCGCCTCAAAGAAATCGGGAGCGGTAACCGGAGGAGCGGTCAGAATCACTTTTTCGGCGGGGGTCATCGACTTGTAAAAATCCTCCTCGTTCATCTCGGAAGGAGACTTTTCGGAAGGGTGCTTGAAAATCACCTCTCCCTTGTCGTCAATGATCGGGACATCCACTCCTTTTCGGTCGCGAAAGAAACGGGACGGCATTCCCGGCTGTACCGCGGAAAAGGGATCGGTCGGCTCGTCGGCTTTCGGGGACTCCTTTGAACGCGAGGCGATCGTATCGGTTTCGGCATCTTCTCCGGCAAACGGGTCGGCGGCGGAAAGGAGCGCCGCGCCGCCGAAAAGAAAGAGGACCGCCGCAACAAGCGTCATGAATCGATATCGTTCGAATACGGAGCTATTCCCCAAACGAGGGAATCGAAGGATCGCCATCGCTGAACCTTTTATTCAGTGAATCTTTTCAGAAATGTTCCGGCGCCGTCCCTAACGCCGAAAACGCCGAGCATAATATAAGGGGATATTATCCATATCTGATGAAAAAAACAAGAGAAGATAGGAAAAATAACCGATCCGCCCGTTCCGCATCTCCTTCGCCGCGGCGCGTAAACGCGGGGTTCTTGTCTTTTTCCGAACTTTCGATTAAATAGTCTCTGAATGAAGTCACCAAAACGCGTGGCGCCGCGAGAGGAGTTCCCGATGAAATCCGAAGAAAAACTGATCCGGCATTTTCGCCGAACCGTCGCGTCGAATCCCGAACTGACCCGCGTCCTATGGCGCGGGATCGGCGACGACGCGGCGATCCTCGAAAAGTTCGGCGGGAATCTGGTGGTTACGACCGATATGCTCTGCGACGGGATCGACTTCGTTTGCGGGAAAGACGCGCCGGAAGAGATCGGCCGCAAATCGCTCGCCGTTAATCTGAGCGATCTGGCGGCGATGGGGGCCGCCCCGCTGGCGGTCGTCATTTCGGTTCTCCTCCCTCTCGACGCCGAAAAGCGAATCGGCCCGACCGCCGAGTTTGCCGAACGTCTTTTTCAAGGGCTCCTGCCGACCGCCCGAAAGTTCGCCGCGGCGATCGCCGGGGGGGACACGAACGCCTGGCACGGGAATTTCGCCATTTCGATCACCGCATTGGGGAAAGTCGAGCCGAGCCGCGCGTTTCTGCGCGACGGTGCCCGACCGGGAGACCGCATCCTCCTCACCGGGGCGGTCGGCGGATCGATTTTCGGCCGACAGTTCCGGTTCACGCCGCGTCTCCTCGAAGCGCTCTACCTGGCTCGATATTCTAAGATTCACGCGGCGATCGACATTAGCGACGGACTGCAGCTAGACCTGGCGCGTCTGGCTCGAGAGAGCCGCGTCGTCTTCGAACTGAACCGCGAGGCGGTTCCGGTTCATCGCGACGCGCTGACGCCTCCTTCCGACGCCGAACGCTATCCCGGATGGGAAACCGAAAAGACGCCCCTGGACCACGCGCTTTCGGACGGCGAAGACTTTGAACTCGTCCTGGCGGTTCCTCCCGACGAGGCGAAACGTCTTGTGGAAACCCAGCCGTTTTTGGCCGCCGCGAGGGGGGATCAAAAGATTTGCCGCGACTTGGAAGAACTCTGCGCCGAATATCACTTTCAGTTCAGCAAGGAGGATTTCCTGGAGCTGGCCGAGGCGCGTCTGACCGAGATCGGCGAGTTCAAAGAGGGACTCCCCCCCGAAACGCCAAGCGCCGCCGGCTGGGAATACGAATTCTAAAAGGCGCAAGGTTCCGCCGTTCGCGGCCTGTCATTTGTCTTCTTCTTTGACGTAAAAACGTTCCAGATTGATCCCCCCCTTAAGTTGTTCTTCGAGGAGCATGACGCGGCTTTCGAGAAGGGCGATCCGCCTTTTGAGGATCGGAACCTGATTTTCCTCTTCGTGAACGTGCAGGGGGCGCGGAACTTTCGGGTACCCCAGATGCCGGTTGAGCGCCGAAAAGAGAAACGCCGGATCCCGTCCGCGTGACGCCCAGCCGATCCGCCCTTCCCGCTCGCCGAAAAGAACCTCTTCGTCCGGATTGTCCCCCGTCCGCTGACGGTAATACGCGCTCCGTACGTAAATGAGCGCCGCCAGGTCGATCGCCCCGAGCTGGCGGCGCAGAATGACGTTGATCCAGCGGGCCCACTCGTCGTCGTACATCGGATCGGCGGCAATCGCGCCGAGCGACTCGTCGTACCCGAGCCGATTCCGACTGACCGTCTCGAACTGATAGAAGAAGACTCCCTGGGGCGTCGGTTCCCCCGCCATGTAACCGGCAAGGCGTTCCAGAATCCGAAGGGCGGTTTTAAAGTCAAACCGTCCCTTTTCGGTCTCGCTCTCTTTGACGACAAAAGTCTGAAACGGGGAAAAGTAATGTTTCATCACCGCCATCGCGCCCGACATCGTCCCTCGCAGTTTGATTTCAGCCAGGAGATAGTCGATCGCCATCGGAAGTTTGACGGTCGAAAGAACCTCGCTTTTCATGGCGCGGAGGATTTCCTGAGACGAATAGCCGTCGTCCAGACGTTCTAAAAACGTCTTGAAAAAGAAACGCTGTTCGACATATTCGTCTTTTTCCAGAAGCATACTTTTCATTCCGGTCGGAAGAACCTTTCGGGCGCGGGACGAAAGCCGCCCGTCACACGAAACCATTTTACCCGAAACCGAACGCAAAAAAAAGCGCCGGACGAAAGTCCGGCGCGGGAATGCTTTGCCAAGAGCTTAAGCTCCGATGTCAGAACCGAAGACGCTGTTCGACTTCGGGGTCGAATCGGCGGGTTGCCACCACGCCGGGCGCGCGCGATTCGTGCGACTGACCGACGTCGGGCCACGCGCTGACCTGCTCAAGTTCCGGCATCAAGGCCACGAGTTGCGAGATCGCGTTGTCGGCCAGAATCCGAATACGCTCTTCACGCGAGTGTTGGCGAACCGATTTCACCGACTTCATCACTTTCAGGAGCATGGCGCGGTTACGGATCGGATCGGCGGGTTCATCTTCAGTCTGAACCACGATTTCCGAAAACGGAACCTCGAGGACCCTTTTCCAGGCCGTCAGCTGCGAGATCGTCAAATCGGAGGTCGGTTTTTCCTGTTCGCGCGCTTCCGACACGGAGATTCCGAGTTTCCGCGCGCAGCTTTGGATCGACATACCCTGATTTTCGCGAACCTTCGCAATCCGATGATATGCCGCTTTCCCTTCTCTGGGAAGGGCTTTTTTCGCCTCTCCGGCCGAAACGACCGGAGCGGGACAGACAAAACCGGCAATGCTACCGGTGGTAATGGGGATGCTGGGAATTGCGGGACTGCTCATCATCGTACCTCCTTACCGGTATAAAACCGCTAACGGATATGTTTCGAACGCTCCGGCTCTCGTTTTCCTTATCGCCATAGAACGGTTGCCGAAGGGCGTTCTTTCTTTCGTGCCAAGTGGTTTTTCTGATCGCGGCGTGCGATCATCTCAACTGCGGCAAATATTTATGAAGGCAAAGAACGTGCCAAAGTCGGAAAGCTTTAAGATTTTTTCTGTTTTTTTCGGTTTTACCCGGTTTTCACCCTTCCCACGGCGAAAAGGCGGGAAGAAAGCCCCGTACGAGAGATCAAAAGGAGTCATTCGACGCGCTTTCGACGCGACTGCTTGTCGAAAACGACGCAATCTGCCGTTATTCCATAGCGCCGATAAAAAAAGACTGCGGTACTTTACCGCAGTCTGGTGTTCAAAATCGCTTCAGATTCAGCGGAGTCCAGAAACGGGAGTCATCGGAATATCGAGGAAATAGGGGGTGCCGCCGCGAACCAGGTAAACCTTGGCGTTGACCGATTCGGCGGCAAAATCGTTCCATTTCCGGGCGATGACATAGAGAATATCGATCGAGGTGGTCGCCCAGCGGTTGCTCGAGGAGTTGTCGATCACAAACCCGAAAATCACGTCGCCGACTTGAATTCCGCTCTTTGTCGTCTTAAAGAGGGTCGTGTCGCTCACCCGAGTAACGACCGCGCCGCCGGAAGGCATAATTTTGTAGTTGTCCATCGAGACCTGCGCCAGGAACGGGTAACGGCGAAGAAATTCCGACTTGTCGATCGGCTCGGCTTCGATTCCGAGAATCTTATAAACGACCTCCTCTTTGGTACTGCCGACCAGCGAAAGATGTTCGCCGGTGCCGGCGCCGACGTTCCGCGAATAGGACGGCGCCGCTTTCGCTTCGCTGAATCCGCTCTCCGAATCCGGCTCGTCAAGTCCCCGCGCCGTCGCGGGACGCTGCGCGGCGTAAAGAACTTCTCCCGTAGAGGCCGACGCGCCGCTCATCGCGACCTTCTTATCAAACTGTTTTCCTTGCCTCTTCACCTTGATATCGAGATTGTCGCTGAGCGAGACGCCGATCAGCGAGCGGGTAAAGTCGAGGGACGAGTGGATTTTGATTCCGTTCGATTCGAGAAGGATATCCCCCGCTTCAAGTCCGGCGGCGGCTGCGGGACTCCCCGGATCGACCGACGCGACGCTGACACAGTCGGTCTCGCTCTCGCCAAGCGGGTTTTCGTCGGTCGGAACGACCATCTCTTCCAGATGGAGTCCGTGGTGATTCACCTTGGCGACCGAGGCGCGGATCAGCCGGTCGGTGACCGAGGTCACAATGTCGACCGGAATGGCAAACGCGATATTCTGCGCGTCATCGCGAACCGCGGCGTTCATCCCGATCATCTCGCCATCGAGGTTCACCAGAGGACCACCGGAATTTCCGGGGTTGATCGGCGTGTCGGTCTGAATCGTTCTCTCATAGGAGACGGTCTCGCTCGAAGTGAGGGGACGGTTCAGCCCGCTGACAATCCCGCGGGCGGCGGCGTTGGCGTAACCGAACGGGTTGCCGATCGCCAGAACGTCCTCGCAGACGTAGACCCGCTCGTTCTTGCCGAATGTGATCGGGGTGAACTCACGGTTGGCGACGATCCGAAGAAGAGCCAGGTCGGTCTTCGGGTCATGCCCGACAAATTCGATATTTCGATAGACTTCACCGTCGAACGTGGTGACCTGGATATTCTGAAGTCCTTTGACCACATGGTAGTTCGTGATCACGTAGCCCCGCTGATCCATGATGATCCCCGACCCCATACCGGTCACGCTCTCTTGTCTTGACTTTTCGACAAGTTGACGTTTATAGGCGTCGTTGCGAACCTCGGCCACGTCGAACTTCTTTTCCCCCCGAATGCTCACGACCGAAGGAGCGGCTTTATCGTAAGCGAGGGCAAACGCGTTCTTCTTGCCGGCGAGCGATTCTTTTCCCGGAGCGGGGATCGCCATAAGAAAAGCGCACAGAACGAGAAGGACAAACCGCCAAACCGGGCGGATTTTCTCGCATTCGAAACGGCGCCTCCGCGTAAACGGAATCGGAAGGAATCGCTTCATAGGTGAATTTGGATAGAAACCGGTAAATAGAGAGGTGTTGTTCCTCTCCGGGTTAGGTCGACAACAAAGAAATAATCTCTTTGTGGGTTGTTCCGGTTATAACGGAAATAACCTTTACCCTTTTTCGGTTATTCCCAGCCCAAGGCTTTATCAAAAAACGAGTTTCCGTTCAAGAAGTTCAATTCTGTCTTCACTCCCCAGACCGGCCGACCGGCAATTTCTCCCTCCGGAAGCTTAACAATATCCTTAACGGTGGTCAGAAAACCCGCGGCATCGGAAACGGCGGCGGTCAGACGGCGAATCCCCGCGGCATCCGGCGCAGTGTGGTCGGGAAACGATATTCCCGAAGCCGTTTTAATCCCTTCGCCCCGAAGCATCTTAAAGAAGCCGTCCGGATTTCCGATCCCGCAGAAAGGGACCCAAATTTTCCCGTTTTCCTCTTTTAACAGGGAAAACGGCGCGGTATCCCATCCGTCAGGAGTTCGGCGCAGGAGAGAAACAGGACGAACCGACGCTTCTCCCCATAGGATATCGGGGGCGTATCGGCGAACCTTGGCCTCTATCCGACGGCGCGACGGTTCGTCGATCAGATCGGCGCGGTTGAGGATCACCCCGTCGGCGCGGCGCAGAGCGGCGATCGGTTCGCGCGCCATTCCGGCAGGGAAAAGTCCGCCCCCGAACGGATCGAGCGCGTCGATCAGAACCAGGTTCACGTCCCGCGCCAGTCGGCGGTGCTGAAATCCGTCGTCTAATACGACGAGTTCCGTTTCGGGAAAATCCGCCAGAAGAGCGCGCCCCGCTTCGACACGGTCAGCCGCCTGGTAGTGGGGGACGTCGGGAAACTCGAGCGCCAGTTCCGCCGCCTCGTCGTTTCGCCGCCCGTACCGACTCGGCGCGTCCTTTGCGGTTGCCGCGCAATTCGACGCGCGGTAGCCGCGGCTCAAAAGAGCGGGACGGATCCCGCGCGCCAACGCCGCGCGTAAGAGCGCCGCCGCCGCCGGAGTCTTTCCCGTTCCCCCCATCGTCAGGTTCCCGAGACTGACGACCGGCACGGGGAGCCGGTACGTTCTTTTCAGTCCGGCGTCGTAGAGGAGATTCCGAATCCGGACGAGCGGAGCGTAAAGAAGCGAGCAACCCGAAAGAAAAAGATGCAGAACTCCGTAAAGGCCATGCCGCTTTTTAACCAGTTCCCGAAAATCCACGTTTCGAATCGCCCCCTATGCCGGCTTGCGGCTTACTTTTCTGTCCGCGGGCATTATACCGAAAGGGAAGAAAAAGGTCTATACGCGCTCCGCGTTTGGCGGGGCCAATCTCTTCTTCCCGAACCGGGAGAGCGCCTCGGCGGTCAGCGCCCCGGCGCCGGCGAAAAGAAGAGCGATCGCGATATAGTCAAGAAAAAAGAAAATTCGCGGCTCGTTGAAATCGAGAAAGACGAACCCCGCACGATGGAAAAGGTAATCGACCATTCGGCGTTGGGCAAAAGCGCGGCATCCGTAAAAGGCGGCGAAGAACCAAAGGACCGAAATGAAAAACGCGGCGCGTTTCCCGGTTTTTCCCTTGGCGGCCAAGCGCCTGATCGGCGGGGGAAGGTGCGCGCCGGTATGGACGGCGAGGAGGAGAAACCCCCAGTACGCCAGCAGAAGGTGCGCTTCGCGAGCCGGAGAGGTCAATCCGGAAATCTGAACGAAGGTGTAGAGATGTTTTGAAATCAACAAGCCGCTGAGCGGTTGGAGTGCCATCCAGACCAAAAGGAGAACGTCCAAAGCCGAGTTGAAAAGACGACCGGGCGGATAGGAACCGCGAAAAAAAGCGCGGTACCACGCGCGGCGGCGACGGTGATGGAGGAGAAAAAGACAAAACGCCGCGGTACCGGCTATTTCATGAAACGTCTCGCCGACAAGGGAGTACGCCATCAGAAGGAGAAGGAGGACCGCCATGGCGGTTTCGATCGCGATTCGTTTCACCGTGCGTTTTTCCCCCGCCGTTTTTTGACCGTAACGTCCGTTCCGCGCGAACTTCTTCCTTCCGGGAACAGGTCTATTCTAGCGGAAGAGGCACCGATAATCAAGTTTCGACGCGCGGAGGAAGGAACTGAAAGATTGACAATGATTCCGTCGGAATGTACGATCATAGTATTGCGATATGGAGGCGAGCGGAATAAGAAACCGCTCGACCGCCGACGTTTCATCCGTCGGAAATGGGAAAAGGAAGACGATGCTTGAAAATTTCACGCTCGAAGGAAAAGAGAAGAACTCTCCGGAGACAATGTCGGTCGGATTCTTTGCGAAACACTTTGCGTTCGCCCCCGCGGGGGACGCCCCGTTGCGTCGTCCCTTTTCTTCCGACAATTCCCGCACCCGGCGAGGTATTGATTGAGACTTTCGGAACTGATCGACTACGCCGCGGAAAAATACGGGATCAGGGAAGAGTTCAAATGGGACTCTTTCCCCGGTTTTTCAGTTCTCGCCGACCCGAAGACGGGTCATTGGGCGGCGCTTTTGATGCGTCTGCGCGACAAAAAAACCGGCGAAGAGACCGAACAGTGCGACATCAAATGCGGACAGCGGACCCTTTCGGATCTTCGCGCGCCTTTCGTGACTCTTCCGTTCCGGATGACCGGGTATCGGTGGGTGGGGGTCGTTTTCGGAGACGAGACCGTTCCGGAAACCGTCTTTTCCCTTTTCGACCGCGCGATACAAGACGAACGCCGTCGCGGATATACGATCACGCTCGACACTTCCCCGTTCGAAAAGACCGAGATCTACCGTGAGACGCCGCTCTCGGCGGTTCCGTCCGCTCCTCCCCCGGTCCGCGAAGAGGTCCCCCGAAAAATTCTGGAGATGAAAAAACGTTTCGGCGGCCGTCCGTTCGGCTATGGCCGCGACGCCGAAAGCTTCTTCCGCCAGGCAAAGTTCATGGAAGACTACGAGGACGACGCCGTCTGGACGGAAGGTTTTCTCCACTACTTCCCTACGTACAACGACCTGAGTCTGCGGCAGCTGCGCGGTTATTTCGGATGGCGGACGCGGGTTCGGAAGGGGGTCTACGAACCGATCGCCACGTCGTTGGCGTATCTCTATCTCTACGAACTCCTCTGCGGAATCGGCGCCGGCTCACCGGAAGAGACGTTTGAAAAGATCAGGGCGTTCGAGACCGGCTACCTCGACTCGGGAATCGGCGAGCCGGGAATTCGGAGGAACCTGCGCCGCTGGATGTTCGAGTACGCGGTAATCCACAATCTCCCCGTCGAAACGGCGCTGGCCTACGCCAATCCGGACGATCTGGCGAAAGACGCGAAGCTTTCGGTTTTGAAATTGCCGAAAGCGCACACCGACGAAGAAATCTTCGCGGCGCTCCTTCATTTCGGCGACCGCGCGATGTCGCGGACGTTCATCTTTAAGCGGGACGAAAAGGAGGCGAAGCGCCTCTTCGCCGCGATTTGGCGGTTTCTTTCCGAAACGTGCCGGATCGGGGGCGAGAACCTCTTCGCCGCCTGTTTCGGGAAGCGGCGACCCTATCGATGGTACCCCCTGTCGAACGCGATCTACTGGGAGGAAAACCGCGCGCGCGACGCGGATTACGAGCTTTCGGTCTGCCGGTCCTATCGATGCCGCGACGGCCGATGGTACGAAAAGCGATACGGAAACCTCCACTTCGACCGAAACCGCTTACTTGCCGTAATCCGGGAAACGGATAGAATCTTTCGTAGAAGGATGAAGGCCGGACATTATCTCAAAGAGAAGCCGAGCGACGCCTGGATCACGTCATTCATCGAAGAATTCTTTGCCGCCGAAGACCGCGCGAGGGCCGAAGCCGCCCGTCCGACGGTTACATTGAGTCTGTCCGAAATCGAACATATCCGCCGCGACGCGGCGATCACCCGCGAACGACTTCTGACCGAAGAGGAACAGGACGGCGCCGAGGCGATCCAACCCGAACCGGCCGTTCCGCCGAACGAGCCGCCCCTCCCCTCAGCTCCGTCCGCCGAACCGACCGGAACGGTGCCTGCCGCCGGTCTCGACGAGACACACACCGCCGTCCTGACCGCGCTGATCGAGGGGAACGATCCCGCCGGACGGATCCGTGCCGAACGCTTGATTCCCTCGGTAGTGACCGACCGGATCAACGAGGCTCTTTTCGAGCTGCTGGGCGACAACGCGCTGGAATGCGACGGAAACACGATCGCCCTCGTCGAGGATTACCGTGACGATATCGCGAAAATTGTCAGAGGAGAAACCGGATGACCGAAGAAACCAGACGGGTGCCGCGGCGTATCGCGCAGACGGTTCTGAACTCGCTCAAGGGAGGCGTGGTGCCGCGCATCGGACTTCCCTACATCGCCGTCGGGCGGAAGAACGAAATCGAGGCGCTTCTGCACGACGTCGACGTCATCGGCGAAGGGGGCGCCTCGTTCCGGTTCGTCGTGGGACGCTACGGATCGGGAAAGAGTTTTCTGATTCAGACGATCCGCAACTATGTGATGGACCGGGGGTTCATCGTCGCCGACGCCGACCTCTCCCCCGAACGGCGCCTGCACGGCACGCAGGGGCAGGGGCTGGCCACCTACCGCGAGCTGATCGGAAATCTGTCGACCAAGACAAAGCCGGAAGGGGGCGCCCTTTCGCTTGTCCTCGACCGCTGGATCAGCTCGGTGCAGACCGAAGCGGCGCAAGAAACAGGTCTGGCGCCCGGCGACCCGGCGCTCACACGGGCGGTCGACCAAAAAATTATCGCCGTGACCCGGGCGGTGAGCGAACTGGTCCATGGATTCGAGTTCGCCCGGCTCCTTTCGCTCTATTACCATGCGTATATCGACGGCGACGACAAAACGAAGGCCAAAGTCACCCGGTGGTTCCGCGGCGAATACGTTCAAAAACGGGAGGCGAAAAACGATCTCGGGGTCAACATCATCGTGACGGACAGCGACTGGTACGACTACCTCAAACTTTTCGCCGTCTTCTTCCGCCACGCCGGATATACCGGAATGATGATCATGATCGACGAGCTGGTCAATATCTTCAAAATCCCGCATACGGTGACCCGTCAGTACAACTATGAAAAGATGCTGACGATGTACAACGACACCCTTCAGGGAAAGGCGAAATACCTGGGAATCATCATGGGGGCGACCCCCCAGGCGATCGAGGACAAAAGGCGCGGCGTCTACAGCTACGAGGCGCTCCGTTCGCGTCTGGCCGAAGGGAAGTTCTCGCGTCCCGGAGCGCGCGACCTTTTGGCGCCGGTCATACGGCTTGAAGCGCTGACCGCCGAAGAGATGCTCGTCCTTTGCGAAAAACTCGCGCAAATGCACAAAGACCTCTACGGGCACGGCCGCAAGCCGTCCGCCGACGAACTCGCCCGGTTCATCAAAATTGAATACGGCCGGATCGGCGCCGACCAAAACATCACGCCTCGGGAAGTGATCCGCGACTTCATCGAACTGCTCGACCTTCTCTATCAGAACCCGAAACTCGGACTGGAAGATATCCTCCGAAGCGACGAATTCGCCTACGCCGAATCGGAAGCCGTCTCGGACAAGGGCGAGGGGAACTATACGGAATTCACCCTATGAACGTCTACGAACGATACGCGCCGTTCATACAGGACTACATCTACCGCAGCGGGTGGCAGTCGCTACGCGGCGTGCAGAACGGCGCGGGCGAGGCGATATTCGGCACCGACAAGAACGTCCTTCTGACCGCGTCGACCGCTTCGGGAAAAACCGAAGCGGCGTTCTTTCCGATCCTGACCCTTCTCGACGAATCCCCGTCGTCAAGCGTCGGCGTCTTGTATATCGCTCCGCTCAAAGCGCTGATCAACGATCAGTTCGGCCGACTCGAAGAGCTGTGCGAAGAGGCGCACATTCCGGTCTGGCGCTGGCACGGCGACGTGCCGCAGACGCGAAAACGGAAACTTCTGAAAAAGCCTTCGGGAATCCTCCAAATCACCCCCGAGTCGCTCGAATCGCTCATGATCAACAAGCGGATGGAAATTCCATCGCTTTTCGGCGACCTTCGGTTCATCGTCATCGACGAAATACATTCTCTTCTGCGCGGCGACCGCGGAATGCAGACTTTCTGCCTGATCGAACGGCTCTGCAAGGCGGCCGGCTGCAATCCCCGCCGTGTCGGTCTTTCGGCGACGATCGGCAATCCCCAGGCCGCGGGAACGTTCCTCGCCGCCGGAAGCGGGCGCGAGACGGCGATCCCCCGCTGCGAGGCCGGACGCGAAGTCTGGCGTCTTTCCATGGAACACTTTTTTAACACGTCGCCCCAGGCCGACGAGGGGAAGACCGGACCGATCGACGCACTCACCGTCGAGGCTCCCTCCGACGCCGCGCCCGCCGCCGCCGACCCGGGAATCGGCTATATCTTCGAACATACGCGCGGCAGAAAATGCCTCGTCTTTACCAACTCGCGCGAAGAGTGCGAGGCGGTCTGTCAGTCCCTGCGGCAGTATTGCGAAGCCAACCGCGAGCCGGACCGCTTTCTGATCCATCACGGGAACCTTTCCGCCTCGTACCGCGAAAGCGCCGAAGAGGAAATGAAAGACGACGATTCGTGTATGTCGGTCTGCGCCACCGCCACGCTCGAACTGGGGATCGATATCGGCCGGCTCGAACGGGCGTTTCAACTTGAGGCGCCTTTTACCGTATCGGGATTCTTACAGCGAATGGGGCGGACCGGCCGTCGGGGCGATCCGTCGGAGATGTGGTTCGTCATGCGCGAAGAGCACCCCGAAGCCCGCGCCATGCTTCCGGACATGATACCGTGGCATCTGATTCAGGGGATCGCGCTGGTACAGCTCTACGTGGAGGAGCGGTTCGTCGAACCGCCGCGCACCGACCGCCTGCCGTTCAGCCTCCTCTATCATCAGACGATGAGCATGCTGGCCTCGTGCGGCGAGATGACACCCGCCGAACTTGCCTCGCGCGTCCTTCCCCTTTCGGCGTTTCGGCGAATCACCCCCGACGACTACCGCGTTCTCTTGCATCACCTTTTGGAAACCGACCATATCGCCCGCACCGAAAACGGAGGGTTGATCGTCGGTCTGACGGGCGAGCGGATCACCGGCAGTTACAAGTTTTACGCCGTCTTTCAAGAGAACGTCGAGTACTCGGTGCGCAGCGGTTCCGAGGAGCTTGGCACGATCGTCAAGCCGCCGCCGGTCGGCGACAAGATCGCCATCGCCGGACGGGTCTGGGTGGTCGAAGAGGTCGACCACCAACGCCACAGCGTCTACTGCGCATTGGTCAAGGGGAACATTCCCGCCTATTTCGGCGACTGTCCCGGCGACATTCACACACGGATATTGGAACGGATGCGTCAGGTCCTTTCCGAAGAGAACGAATATCCCTATCTGATGCGCCACGCGGTCTGCCGTCTGGCGGACGCCCGGGCCGAATTCGCAAAATCGGCGATGGCCCGCACGCCGCTGGTTCACTTGGGAGGGAAAATGTGGGCGCTCTTCCCGTGGCTCGGTAGTTACGCGTTCTTGGCGATGGAACGTTTTTTGAAACTCCGCTGCGGCAAACGGCTCGAACTGCGGGGACTGAACTCTTCCCGGCCGTACTACATCCAGTTCACCATGCAGGCCGGCGAGGAGGAGTTCTACCGCGTTCTGGCCGACGAGGCGGCGAAAGAGTTCGATCCGCTCGAACTGGTCTATCCGAAAGAGATTCCGGTTTTCGAGAAGTACGACGAATACGTTCCCGAGCAGCTCGTTCGGAAAGGCTTCGCTCACGGAGTCCTCGATATCGAAGGAATGAAAGAACGGATTTTCGGCTGGGCGAAGGAGCGGGGACTCTGACGGCGCCTTTTCAAAACGTCCGAAGAAACGGGCGAAAATATCGGCGCCGCTCTCCCTTTTTGTTAAAATCGCGTATAATAACTCCGTTGAAGAAACGCCCGCGCCGCGGGAACGGAACAACCATTAAAGAATCAGGTGATCGTCTATGGCCAACATTATCGCTGTTATCTGGGATTTCGATCGGACGCTGATCGACGGCCACATGCAGGATCCGATTTTTAAAGATTACGGAATCGACGCGGCGGCGTTCTGGAACGAAGTCAACGCCGCACCGGGCGAAATCGCCCGCGCCCGGGGGATCCGCGTCAACGCCGACACCTACTACCTGAACCATTTCATTCGGTGCGCTCACAGCGGCACGTTCCCCGGTCTGAACAACGAAAAGCTCCGCCAGATCGGAAAAGAACAGAAGTTCTATCCCGGGGTCCCCGAAATCCTGCGACGAACCAAAGAGCTGTTGACCGCGGACGATTCGTACGCCGAATACGGAATTCAGGTCGAGCATTACATCGTCAGCACCGGATTCGCCGAAACGATCCGCGGCACCGACCTCGTCCCGCTGGTCGACGGGATCTGGGGGTGCGAACTCCTCGACGACGAAACCGGAGTGATCGGCGACATCGTCTACACCATCGACAACACCACGAAGACGCGCGCCATCTTCGAAATCAATAAGGGGATCGGCAAACTCCGAGAAATCGACGTGAATTCGAAGGTGCCGAAAGAGCTGCGTCGGGTTCAGTTTGAAAATATGATCTATATCGCCGACGGGCCGAGCGACGTCCCGGCGTTCTCGCTGATCGGGCAGAACGGCGGCTCGACCTTCGCCATCTATCCGAAAGGGAACATGGCGGCGATGAAACAGGTCGAGCAGATGCGTTCGGACGGCCGGGTCGACATGTACGCCGAAGCCGACTATCGGGAAGGAACGACCGCGTGCATGTGGATCACCAATAAGATTCTGGAACTTGCCGACAGGATTCGAAACCGGGAAAAAGAAAAGGTGATCTCGTCGGCGACGCCGGCGCCGCACCATCTGATCTGAATACGAATAATCGGGAGAGTAAAATGAACATCATCACGACGATCGTCGAAACGCGGCTGGGAGATATTACGAAGATCGACGGCGTCGACGCCATCGTCAACGCCGCGAATAAGACGCTCCTGGGAGGTGGCGGGGTCGACGGCGCGATCCACCGCGCGGCCGGCAGGGAGTTGCTCGAAGAATGCCGGACCCTTGGCGGGTGCGAGACGGGGGAAGCGAAGATTACCGGCGCCTATAAACTGCCGTGCCGATACGTGATTCACACGCCCGGCCCGGTCTGGCGCGGAGGAAACAGGGGGGAGCCGGAAAAGCTGGCGGACTGCTATAAGAATTCTCTTCGGTGCGCCGCGGAAAACGGGGCGCACCGAATCGCGTTCCCTTCAATTTCGACCGGCGTTTACTCCTATCCGGCGGAACGGGCGGCGGAAGTCGCCGCGGGCGCGGTAAAGGAGTTTATTCAGGCGAATCCCAAGGCGCTCGATTTGGTGGTTTGGGTTCTGTTCGACCGGGCGACGAAACAGGCCTACGACACAGTACTGGAGAAGCTGGATCTGGAGCTGAACGGACCGCCGGAGTATTGAGCGGACGATTCGGGAGGTTGAATCGAGGGTTTGTTTCAGCGATAATAGATACCGCCCGCCGAACCGATAAATCGGCGGAGCGATCGGAATCAAGAAACGAAAGGAAAAGCATGGAATTCATCGAACTGGCAAAAAAAAGATTCTCCGTCCGAAAGTACGTAAATAAGCCGATCGAACGCGAAAAGCTCGACTTGGTCCTGGAAGCCGCGCGCGTGGCGCCGACCGCGAAGAATCTTCAGCCGCAGAGGATCTACGTGATTCAAAGCGCGGAAGGTCTCGCCAAAGTCGACGCGCTCACCCCCTGCCGATTCGGCGCGCCGACGGTTCTTCTTTTCACCAACAACACCGACGAGGAATGGAACAATCCGCTCGAGGCAAGCGTTCGCGCCGGCGTCGAAGACGTGAGTATCGTCGCCACGCACGCGATGCTCGAAGCCGAAGACCTGGGACTGGGAACATGCTGGGTCAACTATTTCCCGAACACCGAGCTTGAAAAGGCGTTCGGGTTGCCGAAAAACGAACGGTCGGTTCTCCTGATGCCGATCGGTTATCCCGCCTCCGACGCCGCCCCCGGCCCGAATCATGCGGCGAGTAAAAAGATTGAAGAGTTCGTGAAATTCATCTGAACCGCGTTTTCGTCAGCCCCTTCCCCACTCCCCCTGTCCGAAAGACCGGGGGTTTTTCTTCGGGTAAGGGACGGCGAACGACGGCGGCACTCGCGTCGGACCGACCCGTTCGAACGAAAAAGGCCGGATCGGGACGATCCGTTTCTTTCTCAGCTTTCCTCGTCCGGAACGCGCCGATCGGATCGTTCGGCGCCGATCTTTCCGGCACGGCGTTTCCGCCATTTGGACCGGAGCGCGGTAAAAATCAGCGCAAGACCGATCGCTCCCAGAGCGTATCTCAGATAGTATCCCGGCGGGAGGAGCAAACAAGGTTTGCGAAGACCGTAGAATTTCGGGAAGAATTCAGCTCGGGGACATTCCGCCTCGTCGCATTCCAGAATGACATGATTGTAGGAAATGGCGTACCCTTCCGACTGGTCGTCCAGAAGACGAATCTCCCGACCCCGCAGCTCTTTGATCGGACAGAACGTGTTCGGCTCGTCGCCGTATCGAAAATGCGTCTCTTGCCTCATGGGGCTACCGTCCAGTACGAAGTCTATCGTCATTTCGGAGATTCCCCAATCTTTTGAAGGGAGAAGGGAGATCGTTCCGTTCTTGACGAGTGCCGATCCGTCGCCGGAAGGATTTTTCGCGTGGTTTTCGAACTGAAACAGAACCGTTTCGATTCCCTCGCTGAAGGTTGACTCGATCTTGGTAATCTCGAAATCGGGGTTTTCGATATACTCCGCAAGAGAGCGCGACCCCAGCAGATAGGGGGAGTTTTCTTGGACGGCCTCGAGCGCATACGGATAATCGGAACGATCGAGCCGGCTGCACCCGCCCATTTCCCATGGATGGTCGTCGTTCCTCCAGACGTTAAAGTAGTAGGATTTGTTTTTGACGTAATATTGCGAATAGATAGACGTGTCGCCCTCGCGCGGGAGCTCCTTGATTTTCAGAATGCAATATTTTCCGTCGGCATAAAAATCCTCTTCAAACGAGGCATTTTTTCGCAGATGATTCCACTTTAGGTGGAATTTATCCGGAAGTTTCCCCCGCGCGCGCATGGCGGGACACCCCTCGTTTTTGAGACGTTCGAGGAGATTTTGGTCAAGACCGTCCGCGAAAAGCGGTACCGACGCGAGAAGAGCGAAAAACGCGAGGACAAACGTGATTTTGCGCATCTTTAGAGAATCCTTTTTGGCAAACGGCGAGGGGAACGACTTTCCCAGTATACATCGTCTCCGATAAAAAATCAAAAACGGAGAGTGATAACGATCGTCTTTTTTATAAGATTTGGTCTGTAAGAGCTCGCTCCGCGAAAGACGCTCCTTCCTCGTTGGGAATCCTAGCCGCCCCCATTCCGGCGCACATCGAAAGCAACGGGGGTGTGTTTTGATAGGAATGTGATATAATATAAGGGTTATTCTTTGTTTCGAACAAGCCGCTCTATCCACGAAAGGAAAACCAAACAGATGAAAATCGCCACGATTGAAACGCCACGCGGTACGATCAAACTCGAACTCTTTGCCGACAAGACTCCGAAAACGGTCGCCAACTTTGAAAAGCTCGCCAAGAAGGGCTTCTATGACGGACTGACATTCCACCGCGTGATCGCCGACTTCATGATCCAGGGAGGGTGCCCCATCGGAAACGGAACCGGCGGGCCGGGATATACATTCGAAGACGAATTCGTGCCGGAGCTCCGACACGACGGGCCGGGAACCCTCTCGATGGCGAACGCCGGGCCGAACACCAACGGCTCGCAGTTCTTTATCACCCACGTCGCGTGCCCCTGGCTCGACGGTAAGCACACCGTCTTCGGGAAAGTCCTCGAAGGCCAGGACGTCGTCGACGCCGTCCGTCAGGGAGATAAAATGCTCAAGGTCACCGTGACCGACGTCGAGGAGTAAAATGTCCAGCGATTCCTCTCCCACCTTTGAAGAGACGTTGAAGAAGCTCGAAGAGATCGTCTCGTATCTCGAAAGCGGCAAGGCCGATCTCGACACCTCGCTTGTCAAGTACGAGGAGGGGGTGCGCCTTCTGCGGCAGTGCCGGAACATCCTGGCCCGAGCTGAACAGAAGATCGAGATTCTGCGCGGCGCCGACGCCGAAACCGGAGAGATTCGGACCGAGTCGGCCGATCTCGACGCGCTGACGGCCGACGAAACGACCGCGGTACGGGGAAACGCTCCGTGTCGCTCCAAGAATCCGGGCTAAGACGTTCTTTCATGACAAGTTCAAGTTATCTCGAAACGCTCCGCGCGGTCATTAACACGCAGCTCGACCGGCTGACCGACTACCCGGCCGCGGTTCCGCCGCGTTTGAAAGAGGCAATTCGTTATTCCCTTTTGCAAGGAGGAAAGCGGCTTCGCCCGATCTTAACCCTTGCCTCGGCCGAAATGGTCGGGGGGGATCCCGCCCCGGCGATCCCCGCGGCGTGCGCGCTCGAGATGATCCACACGTACTCGCTGATCCACGACGACCTGCCCGCGATGGATAACGACGACCTGCGCCGGGGAAAACCGACCAGTCATATCAAGTTCGGTGAGGCGACGGCGATCCTCGCCGGAGACGCCCTCCTCACCGAAGCGTTCGCCGCGATCGCGCGTACGTCCGACGAATCGCTTCGCGCGCCGATGACCGCAACCCTGGCCGAAGCGGCGGGAGTCTTCGGAATGATCGGCGGACAGACAGACGACGTGATCGGCGAGAAGCGCCTTTCGGGAGGGAGTCGGTTCGACGACCGGCCGAGCCTTCTTCGGTCAATCCATCGGCGGAAAACCGGCGCGCTGATCGCCGCCGCGTTCCGGCTCGGCGGGCTTGCCGCTTCGGCCGCCGAGGAACAGCTCCAAGCTCTCGCGGCCTGCGGCGAAGCTTTCGGTCTGGCGTTTCAGATCACCGACGATTTGCTCGACGTCACGGGAAACGAACGGCTCTTGGGCAAACGGGTCGGGAAAGACGCCGGACTCGGAAAATTGACTTTTCCGAGTCTCCTTGGGATCGACGAAAGCCGTGCCGAGGCGGCCCGACAGGTCGAAGCGGGACGCCGCGCGCTCGATCTCTTCGCCGATTCCGCCGCCAAGTCGGCGATCGTCGACGTTCTCGAATCCACCCTCACGCGTAAGAACTGAAAAACGCTCGATCGGTCATACGAAGCGTCCCGCGGACGCGCCGTTAGAATTTAAGAAATTTTTTGCGAAATGAACCAGGAATCCGACCACCCGCTCCTTCCCGAGATTACCGCGTGTCCGGCGCGTTTAAAAGAGCTCGCCGAGCCGCAATTGGAACAGGTCGCTCGGGAAATCCGCGAACTTCTCTGTCATCTTTCCGAAAAGCGGAGCGTTCATTTCGCGTCGAACCTGGGTGTGGTCGAACTGGCGGTGGCGCTCCATTCGTCCCTCGACTTCACCAAAGACCGTCTCGTCTGGGATACGGGACATCAGTGTTACCCGCATAAAATTCTGACCGGGCGATTCCCGGAGATCGAGTCGATCCGCACGCTCGGCGGCCTGATGGGATATCCGAATCCCGAAGAGAGTCCGTTCGACCTCTTTATGACCGGTCACGCCGGGTGCAGTATCGGCTCGGCGCTCGGTCTTTCGCTCGGCGACGCCATCCTCCGGCCGGAAGAAGAACGCCACGCGTTCGCCGTCGTCGGAGACGGCGCGCTGGCCAGCGGGGTCATCTTCGAAGCGCTGAACCTTGCCGGCGGCCTGAAACACCCGATCACCGTCATTCTGAACGACAACAAGATGTCGATCTGCGGACGGGTCGGGGGGCTGGGTCTCCAACTGGACCGGCTCCGTCTGAACCCGACGTATAAAAAGATCAAAAACGCGATACGTCGCGCGATCGACGCCGTCCCGTCGGTCGGCACGAGTACCGGCGACATCATCTCGAGGTTTAAAGACAGCGTTAAGGCGGGAATCACCGGCGGGATGCTCTTCGAGGAGTTCGGGATCCGGTATATTGGGCCGATCGACGGTCATAACATCCCGCTCCTGCGTCGATATCTGACGATGGTCCGCCGATTCCGAGAACCGGCGCTGCTGCACATCCTCACCGAAAAGGGACACGGATACCGGGACGCCGAACTCGACCCGACGCGATATCACGCGCCGAGTCCGAGTCTCGTCGGTCATCACTCCGACCCTCCCGCCGACGGCGCGGAGACACGGCGCGGCAAGGCCGCGTCGGTGGCGATCCCCGAAACGCGGTCGGCCCGATCCAAACAGGATCGTACCGCGCCGATTCCCCCGGCGGCGGAGATGCTCCCGAACGATTCCGATCCCGACATGCCGGGAGACCATTCGTTCACCCACTGGGCGCGAAACGCCATCTACCGTCTGATGAAAGAGGACCGGCGGTTTTGCGTTCTAACCGCGGCGATGGCGCAGGGAACGATGCTCGAACCGATCCGCCGCCTTTTCCCCGACAGGTTTTTCGACGTCGGGATCTGCGAGGCGAACGCCGTGGTGACCGCCTCGGGACTGGCCAAGGCGGGAATGAGACCGATCGTCGACATCTACAGCACCTTTTTGCAGCGCGCGTACGACCATCTGTTTCAGGAAGTCTCGCTCCAGAATCTGCCGGTTATCTTTATGATCGACCGCGCCGGGGTCGTCGGTGCCGACGGACCGACGCACCACGGAGTCTTTGACCTGGCGTATCTCAGACCGTTTCCGCACTTTCATGTGATGGCGCCCGCCGACGCGCGCGAGGTCGAACCGATGCTCCGCTATGCCGCGGCGGGGAATTTTCCCGCGGCGATCCGATATCCGCGCACCACCGCGTCTCGGCTTGAACGTATTCCCGCGCCGATCGAAACCGGAAAGGCCGAAATCCTCCGTCGCGGAACGGACGGCGCGGTTGCGGTGCTGGGAGAACGCGCGAAGACCGTGCTCGAGGTTGCCGACGAGCTGGCCGCCCTGCCCGAAGGAGAACGCCTTGATCTGGAAGTGATCAACGCGCGGTTCGCCAAACCGCTCGATACCGAAACGCTCCTCGCCCCCTTGCGGGAAGGGAAATTCCTCCTGACGGTCGAGGAGGGGGTGCTCGCGGGCGGGTTCGGCAGCGCTCTGCTCGAAGCCGCCTCCGACGCCGGAGTGAACACACAGAAGGTTCGCCGGCTCGGAATCGGCGACGCTTACACGCCCCACGGAAGCCGCGACGAACTGCTCAGACTCCTTGGGTTGGATAAAGAAAGTCTCCGCAACTCCGTGCGAAAAGAGATTTCCGCGAAATAAGTTTCTAAACAATCCCCTCCCCCCATGTATACAAAAAGAGACCGCTTTTAGCGGTCTCTTTTTGTAAGCGCCGTATGAGGAGAGGTTTATTCCGGCGAAGCCTCCGATTCGGCGGACGCGTTATCCTTGACGTTCTTCTCCGGCTCGACCGGTTTCGGCGCGGCGATCACCACCTGAGCGTGCCGCACGACGCGGTCGTGCAACATGAAACCGGGACGCGCCTCGTTGATCACGGTGTTCGGCTCGGCGTCGCTCGGGAACATCGCGATCGACTCGTGAACGTTCGGGTCGAACCTTTCCCCTTCGGTCGGGATCCGCACCACGTGATTCTTCGCCAGAACGTCCAGAAGCTGATCGTAGACCATCCGCACCCCTTCGACGAACCCCTGAACCGACTCGTCGGCGGGCGCCGCCTCGAGGGCGCGGCCCAGATTGTCCCAGACCGGGAGAATGTCGCGCGCCAGTTTCATCGGCGCGTATTTCTCCTGATCGGCCAGCTCTTTGTTTTTCCGCTGGCGGAAATTCTCCAGTTCGGCCATGGCGCGCAGACGTCCGTCTTCGGCCTCGGCAAGCTTTTCTTTGAGCGCGTCGACCTCTTTGACCGCCGCGGTACGCCGATCGCGTTCTTTCCGGGAACTCCCGAGAACCTCGTCGCCGGCCTTTTTCAGAAGCTCGTCGAAATCGTCCGCGGAACTCTCGTTTGAAGTCTCCTCCGACTCGTTTTCGGGCGCGAAATCGTCGCGCGGGGTCTCTTTTTCGCTACTTGCCATCACTTAAAACCTTTATCTGCTCAACAACCGTCTGACGGTCTCAAAACAACGGATCAAAAAATCAAGACCGCTTTTTAGGAGACTTTCTTTTTTTTTTTCGATCCGACGGTTTGACGTCTTCGGTCTTCTCTTCGGGGAACGAAGCGTCGTCCTTCCCGAAATAATCTTTCATAAACTGTTTGAGGGTATTGAAGTAGGTCTTCCTCTGGCTATACCCCGTCTCCCCTTCGGTCTCGGCAAGCTTTTTCAAGTCGGCCTGATGCTTAGGCGAGACGTTCCGCGGCACCTCGATAAAGACCTGCACCAAGAGGTCGCCTTTCAGGTTCCGCCGCGGGAGCGGCATTCCGCGCCCCTTCATGCGGATCACGTCGCCGTTCTGCGTTCCGGCGGGAATCTTGACCTTATCGACCCCGTCCAGAGTGGGCACGTCAACCTCGGCGCCCAAAACCGCCTGGGTATACTTGATCGGAACCTGGATCACCAGGTCTTGCCCGTCGCGGTGAAAGAAGGGGTGCTGTTTCACCTGAATAAAGACGTAACAGTCCCCCGCCGGACCGCCGTCGGGACTCCGATGCCCTTCCCCCTGCATTCGGAGGCGGACGCCGCTGTCGATCCCGGCGGGCACGCGGACTTCACGCACCACGTCCTTCTCGACCATTCCGGCCCCGCGACACGTCGGACAGGGAGTCTGGATAATCTTCCCGCGGCCGCCGCATTTCGGACAGGTGGTCTGCATCGAAAAGATGCCGTTCGACTTCTGGATCCGGCCGCGGCCGCCGCAGTAGCGGCAGGTCTCGGGCTGAGTGCCGGCCTTGGCGCCGCTGCCGTGACAGCTGTCGCACGGCTCGTTCCGTCGGTAACGGATCTCGCGAGTGGCGCCCTTGGCGACCTCGTGCAGGTCGAGCGTGACACTGCAGCGGATATCGGCCCCGCGATGCGCGCGGCCGCCCCGTCCGCCGCCGAAGAAGGAACCAAAAATGGTGTCCCCGAACATATCGCCAAACGCCCCGAAGATGTCGCCGACATCCTGAAACCCGCCGGGACCGGCGCCGTTGTGATTGAGGCCTTCTTTCCCGTAGCGGTCGTAGATGGCGCGCTTTTCGGGGTCTTTCAGAACCTCGTAGGCTTCGGCGGCGAGTTTAAACTTCGCCACGGCCTCCTCATCCCCGGCGTTGCGGTCGGGATGGTACTTCATCGCGGCTTTACGGTAACTCACCGCGATCTCTTCCTGAGTCGCGGTGCGTTCGACTTCGAGTATTTGGTAATAATCGAGTTCAGGCATTTTCAGAACTTCAACGCACGGCGCCTGCCGGCTTCTCCTTTTCGTCCTTCTTGATGTCGGTCACGAGCGTCTCGGTGGTCAGCATCAGACCGGCAATACTGGCGGCATTGACCAATTCGACCCGGACGACTTTCAGCGGATCGATGATCCCCGCCTTGAACATATCGACGTATTCGCGCGAATGGGCGTCGTAACCGACGTTTGTCGGCCGCTGGGCCACTTCGTCGGCGATCACGCTGCCGTCGAGACCGCAGTTATTGGCGATCATCTCGAGCGGCTTGGAAAGGATACCGGCGATAATGTCCACGCCGATCTTTTCGTCGCCGCGGGCGGTCGCGCGGGCCTTTTCGACGGCCTCTTTACAACGAATCAGCGCCACGCCGCCGCCGGGCAGGATCCCTTCCTGCGCCGCGGCCCGAGTCGCCTGCAGAGCGTCCTCGACGCGCGCCTTCTTTTGTTTCTGTTCGGCCTCGGTGTGGGCGCCGACCTGAATGATCGCAACGCCGCTGCCGATCTTAGCCAGACGTTCCTGGTATTTTTCGCGGTCGTAATCGCTCTCGCTTTCGGCGATCAGCTTACGCAGAAGTTCGGCACGCGCTTTGATGTCGGCCTTCTTCCCCTTACCGTCGACGATCACCGTCGAGTCTTTGTCGACCGTCACCTGTTTAGCCTGCCCCAACTGGGAAATCTCGACGTTTTCGAGCTTCACGCCAAGGTCTTCGCTGATCACCTGCGCGCCGGTCAGAATGGCGATATCCTGCAGCATCGCCTTACGGCGGTCGCCGAATCCGGGCGCTTTCACCGCGCAGACGTTCAGAACGCCCCGCAGTTTGTTGACGACCAGCATCGTCATCGCCTCGTTGTCAATGTCTTCGGCGATGATCAGAAGCGGCTTCATCTTCTGAGTCACTTTTTCGAGGATCGGGACCAGCTCGCGAATGTTGGTGATTTTCTTTTCGTGAATCAGGATGTACGGGTCTTCCAGCTGGGCCGACATCGTCTCGGTATCGGAAATGAAATACGGCGAGAGATACCCCTTGTCGAACTGCATCCCTTCGACGACCTCATAGGTGGTCTCGGCGGTCTTGCTGTCTTCGAGGGTGATCACCCCTTCGTTGCCGACGGCTTCCATCGCGGTGGCGAGGAGTTCGCCGATCTCGGGATCGTTATTGGCGCTGATCGTGCCGACGCTGGCAATATCTTTTTTGGTGGTGACCGGTTTGGCCATCGCCTGGAGTTGGGCGACCGCCGCAGACACGGCTTTGTCGATCCCGCGGCGGATTGCGGTCGGGTTGCTCCCGGCGGCGATATTCCGCAGACCTTCTCGGAAAATTTCGCGAGCCAGAACCGTCGCGGTCGTCGTCCCGTCCCCCGCCTGATCGGCGGTCTTCGAAGCGACTTCGTTGACCAGTTTGGCGCCCATATTTTCGAAGGGGTCTTCGAGTTCGATATCTTTACTGACCGTCACGCCGTCTTTGGTGACCGTCGGGCCGCCGTAGGATTTGTTCAGAATGACGTTCCGCCCGGTCGGACCCATCGTCACGGCCACGACGTCGGCGAGTTTGTTCACGCCGTCGAGGATCTTTTTGCGCGCTTCGTCGTTAAAGATTAATTGTTTC
>CADBQY010000056.1 GCA_902796885.1 uncultured Planctomycetota bacterium | reverse complement strand
TCGTCGTCGGCCAGCGGAGCGATCGGCTGGGCCGGAGGCGCCGGGTTCCGCTGGGCCGAACGGATCGGTCCGGGGGCGGCGTTCAGCTCGCCCGGTTTGGACGCCGTCAGGCACGCCCAGACGACTCCGAAGAGGATCAGTCCCATTCCCAGAAGAGCGATGATGTTTCGCGACGTCGATCTCTTTTTCATATTCGAACCCCAACCGTTAATCGTTTTTTGCCGTCAAATCGCGGACGTTTACGATCTTTCCCTTCTCTTGTACCGCCCGAAAACGACGTTTCGATTTCGCGCGCTCTCGGCGAAATGAAATAGCGAATTTAGGCGTTTTAACCACAATACGGAAAATCAATACTCTTTTTCCCGAAAATAATCAAGAGGAGTTATAAGAGGATGTTCCGAAGAAGGGACGTTCGGCACAGCCGTTAAAAAAAGAACCCCCGGACGCCGCGCTCGGCGTTCCGGGGGAACTTGCCGGCGGAAAGGCTAGAAAGAGACGAAGAGGTCGTCGGCGGCGGCGATCGTCCGCTCGATATCCTCGTCGGTGTGCGCCGACGAGGTAAAGTTCGCCTCGAACTGACTGCAGGGAAGGTAGACGCCCCGTTCGATCATTCCCCAGAAGTAGCGCGCGAAGAGTTTTTCGTCGCATCGGGCGGCGGACGGCCAGTCGGTCACCCCGCGGTCGGCCGGATCGTTGAAAAAGAGGGTGAACATCGCGCCGCACTTCTGCGCGACGGCGGAGAGCCCCGCGCGGCGCGCCGCCTCTTCGAGCCCGCGGGCCAGGCGGGCGGTTTTTTCTTCCAGATCGGCGTGGAAGTTTTTCGTCTCGGCGAGGATCTTCAGCGTCGCCAGCCCCGCCGCGACCGCCACCGGGTTCCCGCTGAGGGTTCCCGCCTGAAAGACTTTTCCGACCGGAATGACGGCGTTCATGATTTCGGCTTTCCCGCCGTAGGCGGCGACGGGGAGTCCTCCGCCGATCACCTTGCCGAAGGTCGAAAGGTCGGGAGTGATCCCGTAACGGGACTGAGCGCTCCCGAGCGCGACGCGCAGTCCGCTCATCACCTCGTCGAAGATCAGAACCGCGCCGGCGGCGCGGGTTTCGTCACGGAGGGTTTGCAAAAATTCCGGTTTTCCGGGAACGACGCCCATATTCCCCGCCACCGGTTCGACGATCACGCCGGCGATTTCGCGGCCGCAGCGCGAGAACGCCTCTTTGACCCCGTCGGCGTCGTTATATTCCAGCACGATCGTGTCGGCGGCGCACCCGGGGGTGATTCCCGGCGAGTTCGGAACGCCGAACGTGGCGGCGGCGCTCCCGGCGGCGACCAGGAGCGAGTCGACGTGCCCGTGATAGCAGCCGCGGAACTTGACGATCTTGTCCCGCCCGGTATATCCGCGTGCCAGACGGATCGCGCTCGACGTCGCTTCGGTGCCGGAGCTGACGAGACGGACTTTTTCGAGGGAAGGGGAAAGAGCGATCAGCAGCTCGGCGATTTCGGTCTCGCCGCGGGTCGGCGCGCCGAATCCGAGCCCGTCTTTGACCGCCCGGCCGACCGCGTCGATCACGGCTGGATGGGCGTGACCGACGATGAGCGGCCCCCACGAAAGGACGTAGTCGATAAACTCGTTCCCGTCGGCGTCGTAGATTTTCGACCCCGACCCGCGGTCGATCACCAGCGGATTCCCTCCGACCGCGCCGAACGCGCGGGCCGGCGAGTTCACCCCGCCGGGGATCAGGTTCTCGGTTTTGGCGAAAATCGCCCGACTGGCAGTAAAGTTCATTATGTTCCTCCGGGTGCGGGAAACCCCTTGAATTCTCGGTTTTAACGAAAAAAATACGGTATAATATAATACGCCCGTCCCGCGCTCTTTTCAAGAGGACGGACGGGCGCCATTCTTTCCTCCCGCGGGAAAAGGGTGTAAAATCAGAACCTGAAAGAAAGAGAGGCGGCCGCGCCGCGGTTTTCCCCTCCTTTTGACGGTTCCCTCCATTAGAAAAAAGAAAGGGCCGCTATGAAAAAGTCTCTTTTTGCCGCCGCGCTGATCTGCGGGGTCTTCGTGATTTCGGCCGCCGCTCAACCGTCCGCGGCGACCGACGATCTGATCGAGCGTCAGAATACGCTTCTCGAAGAGATGGCCGAACTCGACAGCTCCGCGCCCGATTTCCAGTCCCGGCTCCGTGAAATCGGCGCGGAACTCCACCGGATTCAGGAAGAGCTCCAGACCGTCGACCGAACGGGCGCCGCCGCGCCGGCCGGAACGGCGCCCGCCGCCGACCGGGGGATCGGGGGCGTTTCTCTTCCCGAGCCGACGTCGGCCGCGCCGGCGCCCTTTTCGCCGTTCGCGGGAATGGACGTCGCGACGATGCGCCGTACCCGCGCCGATTTGGTCACCGAGCTGAAGCACCTGAACCGTACCTTAGAGACCCTCGGTCCGCAGGACGCGGCGCTGGCCGACTCGCTCGGCGAGCAGCGTCTGGAACTGACCGCCCGGATCAACGAACTCGACGGGCTGATCGGGGCTCCCGCGCCGGAGACAAAACTTCCCGCGGGCGCCGCGCCGGCCTCCGCCGCCGATCCGACCGCCGCCGATCCGGCTGCGGGCGGCTCGGGCGCGCCGGTGCTGAATCCCGCCGAGATCGATCGGATCGACGCCCTTTTTGAAGAAACGCAAACTCCCGCCGCCGATCCGACCGACGTCGACGGGGCGTGGTATTCCGGGGATAATAAAAATCAGAAAATCCTGGACGCGATCGCCGAACTTCAAAAGTCGAACGACGAGGTGAACCGCCGTCTCGACGAGGTGATGGACGAACTGAAAACGATTGAAACCCAGCTGAAACTCCTCAGCCGGCAGGCGGTGATCGAAAAATGAACGAGACGGCTCCCAAAGGCCTGCGTCTCCATCTCGGAATTTTCGGCCGACGGAACGCCGGCAAATCGACCCTTCTAAACGCGATCACGCGCCAGAACGTCTCGATCGTTTCGGACGTGGCGGGGACGACGACCGATCCGGTCGAAAAGCCGATGGAACTCTTGCCGATCGGCCCGGTTCTTTTTATCGACACCGCCGGGATCGACGACGTCGGCGCGCTGGGCGAGAAACGCGCCGCCAAGACGCGCCAGGCGATCGACCGGACCGACGTCGCCCTTCTGGCGCTCGACCTGTCGCGCGGGGCGGGCGGCGAAAAAGTCTGGGACACGTTCGAAGAGGAACTCTTCGGCGAGTTTACCCGCCGCGGGATTCCGGTTCTGGCGGTTCTGACGAAGGCCGATCTGGCCGAACCGCCGTCGGGACTTCTGGAACTTCTCGCCGCGCGGAAGATTCCGCACGTCCGGATCGCGTCTTCCGCCGCGCCCGATAGGGAAGGCCGCGCCGCCGAAGGGGTCGGCGCGCTGCGCGAGGCGCTCGTCGCGCTTCTGCCGGAAGAGGTCGTCAAGCCGCGGCCGATCCTTTCGGATCTGGTTCCTTCGGGCGCGCTGGTCGTTCTGGTCACTCCGATCGACAAGGAGGCGCCGAAAGGACGGCTGATCATGCCGCAGGTGCAGACGATCCGCGACCTGCTCGACGCCGGATGCGCGTCGGTCGTAACGCAGGTCCCGCAGTTGCCCTCGGTACTGGCGCGGCTGGCCGAGCCCCCCGCAATGGTCGTGACCGACTCGCAGGCGTTTCGCGAGGTCGACGCGGCGGTCCCCGAATCGATTCCGCTCACGTCGTTTTCGGTGCTCTTCGCGCGGGTCAAAGGGGATTTCGGCGTGATGAAAAAGGGCGCGGAGACGCTCGACGCCCTGTCCGGCGGCGCGCGGATTCTGATCGCCGAGGCGTGTTCGCACCATCCGATCGCCGAGGATATCGGAACCGAAAAAATACCGCGTCTTCTGCGCCGGAGGTTGGGCGACGAGATCGAGATCGGCCACGTGCAGGGGCACAACTTTCCCGAAACCGACGCGCTTCTGGCCGAGTGGGACCTGGTGATTCACTGCGGCGCGTGTGTCTGGAACCGCCGCGAGATGCTCCGGCGGATCGCGCGGTGCGAGGCGGCGGGCGTGCCGATCACCAATTACGGCCTGGCGCTGGCCCAGCTCAACGGGATCCTGCCGCGCGCTTCGGCGCCGCTGGTTGGGGAAGGCTGAACGCCCGTCAGCTTTTTTCGCCGAAAAAGACTCTGCCGCTCAAGCCGACCGGCGGGTGTTCGATCCTGTTTTTGTATTGATTTTTCAGGAAAGGTCAGGGGATAACGATGTCTGTGAAGAAGTTTTTTGAGTTCGTCTCGATTATTTCCGGTTTCTTTTTTTTGTATCTTTTGTTCCTGGGTTTCGGGGGATTCCTTTTGGCTTACGATGCCCACTTTGCGAAAGATCTTCGTTTTTTTATCTATATCATTTCGACCGTTTCTCTCTGTTGCGGCCTGGTTGGTCTAGCCGAACTTTTAATAAACGGGGTAAAAGAATTACGAAGGGCCAAAACGATAAACCAAGAAAAGGAATATCAAAAGACGGACGTCGTAGCCGAGCGGAAACGTTTGAATCTGTTTTTGGTTATCGTCGCGGTTCTTTCTCCGTTCGTCGCCGGTCTCGGATTCGGGTGCGGCGTCCTCAGCGCTTTTATGGCGGAAGGTCTGCTTAACTGGTGGACGGTTTGTTTCGCGGCTCTTTCCTGGTTTCTTTTTTTCGGCGCCGGTCTTGTAGGATTGGCTTCCGCCGTTGCCCTTTTGATCATTAACCGAAAACAGAAAAAGTCTCCGCTTGTCTGGTTTGCTTTACTGCTGTTAATTCTGGTCAACTTCTGCGTAAACGCTCCCACCTTAGTATTATTATTCAAGATGTTTGTCAACAATGTAATACGATAAGAAAGGCCGATTCGGCGGAAATTTCTCCGCCGAACGCGCGGGATCGCCGTTGAGACAGCGGGAGCGGGCCAAACCGCCTTTGGCGGTTTGGCCCGCTCCTGTTTTTGACGATTGCCGCGGAACCGGTTTTGAAAGCCTGATTTAGGGCGTTTCCCGAT
>CADBQY010000055.1 GCA_902796885.1 uncultured Planctomycetota bacterium | reverse complement strand
GTCCAGTAACAGGGGTTCGATTCCCCTAGGGGGTATTTGAGGGGTTTTCGGCAGGTTGCCGGAAACCCCTTTTTTTGTGGGATTTCCTTGATTAGGCTCGCCGTGGACGATTCGGGAAGGAATCGCGTTGGGCCTTTCACGCCAGGAGAAACTATGCCACGCGTCGATCCCGAGCCGAACTGGCGTCAGCAAGGTTTTTATTACTATCCGCTCAGTCTCTATTTTCGCGAGATGTTCGGGTCGTCCGTACGTAAAATCAGCGTCGACGCCGGCTTTTCCTGTCCGAATGTCGACGGCACCATTGGACACGGAGGCTGTATCTTCTGCGATAACCGCAGTTTCAGCCCGTCGCGGCGCATGAATATCCCGACAATAAGCATGCAGATCCGCGAAGGAATCGCAAGAATGCGTGCGCGGTTCAAGACCTCCGCATATATCGCCTACTTTCAGCCGTCGACGAACACATACGCGCCGGTCGAACAACTCGAACGCCTCTATCGGGAAGCGCTCGCCGAACAAGGGGTCGTCGGGCTGGCGATCGGCACCCGTCCCGACGCGCTCGGCGATGAAGTTCTCGACCTGATCGCCGATCTGGCGAAAGAAACGTGGATATGTCTCGAAATCGGCGTACAAACCGCCTGCGACGCCTCGCTCGACTTTCTCAACCGCGGACATACGTTCGCCGCGTTTACCGATGCGGTCGCGCGCGCCCAAAAGCGGGGAATCCGGCTCGGCGCTCACTTCATTCTGGGAATCCCCGGCGAGACGCGGAACGATATCATTCGAACCGCCCTCCTAACCGCCCCTTTGGGACTCCATTCGATCAAACTCCACAATCTCTACGTCGTGGCCCGCACGCAACTGGCCGAACTTTACGCCGCGAAACAAATCTCACTCATTGGGCGCGACGAATATATCCGATCGGCGGTTGACTTTCTGGAGTTGTTCCCGCCCAACGTTGTGGTGGAACGACTGGCGGGAGACGCACCGCGCGAATTTCTCATCGCGCCCCTCTGGTCATGTGAAAAAGGAAAAGTCAAACAAAGCGTCGAGGAAGAATTCCGCCGCCGCGGCTCATATCAAGGGGCAAAATTCGGTTCAAAGGAATTCTGAAACATCGGAAAGGACTTTTCCGATGGAGTCATGAAAAACAAGGTCGCACCTGTCGTCGAACCAGGTTTCGGTCTTATTGACAATCACATACGGAATTCCCGAATCGCACTCGCGCGGAAGAGACGCCGCGGGATGAACGACGAGTGACGTGCCAAGAACCAAAAGAAGACGGGCTTCCCACATGGCGCGTTGCGCCGCGGCGAACGGAGCGAAAGGAAGCTCTTCGCCGTAAAAGGTAATGTCGGGTTTGAGGAGACCGCCGCAATCGGGACAGCAAAGAACGGCGCCCGTAGCCAGAGATGCCTGAAACCCGACGGCGTCAAACTGCTTTTCGCAATTCAGACAGGTGAGCGTGCGGAACGTGCCGTGGATTTCGGCAACATCGGAAGAACCGGCTTTGTTGTGGAGCGAATCGATGTTCTGAGTAACAATCATCACTCTCTTTTGATGTCTCTTTTCGAGTTCGGCCAATGCCAGGTGACCGGCATTCGGTTCGGCCGCGAGTATGGCGCGGTAAACCGGAGCGATCGCCGTATAAAACTGTTCGGGATGCCGCTGAAAAAAGTCAATGTCAAAGATCTCTGCGGAAGTCGTGTGATAAAGACCGCCCGTCGAGCGAAAATCGGGAATCCCGCTTTCGGTCGAAATACCGGCGCCGGAAAGGACCGCGATCCGTTCCGCATTTCTCAGAAATTCGGCAAACCGTTCCAACTTACTTCGGTCGGAAAGCATCGCTATCCCCTTGCGAACATACCGGAAACGAAACGAGGGGGCATGACAAACGCCACGCCCGCCTCTTTGATGTCCGGCCGATTATATCACATCGACTTGATCACGACCGGCCCCAGAAGACCTGACTGCTTCGGACCAGGGGTTTTCTCGAAGATAGAAGCCTCGGAAAGCCAGGTTTTCCGCTCCTCCGCGGAGAGACGCCCGTCGGCGGAAAGACGGCTCTGCCAGCAATTGACAACCTCGACTTCGATCTCGTTCAGACCCGGCTTTACCGCGCTCGTGATCTCGAGCTCGTAGGGGAAGGTCCAGACGCCGCCGACCGGAACGCCGTTCACTCGGACACGCGCCATCTCGCAGACTTTGCCGAGTTGGAGAAGGATCCGTTTTTCCGTGTCGGTCTGCGGAAGATCGGTCGTGATCTTGTAGACGGCGGTACCGCTGAAATCACGGATCTCAGGATTCTCACTCCGCGCCCAGTCAGAAAGGGTTTCAAAAACGACCGGCTCGCTCGGGCCGCGCCGTATCTCGTCGGTCTGGAAGGCGACGGTCCAGGGCCCGGCCAGTTCGGCAAGCTTTTCCCCGGCGGGGAAGTTTTCGCCATTCGACGTTTTTTTCTCGGTGTCTTTGGCAAAAACGATGAAATAACTCTGCTGGGGCGCAAACGAAAGTGAAACCGTAACCCTCTTCTCCGACTCTACGGTCTGCCACTGAGAGAGATCGCGCCGGACGCCGCTGACCGGATCCCAGCATTCCGGAAGTTTCCCCTTCATTTCGCGGAAAGTGACCGGAACATTGTCGATCGGCTCCTGGCTCTGGTTCGCGACAAAATAGATGTCGGCACTCTCAAGACGGCGGTGGCAGTAAACCAGGCTCGTTCCGTCCGGCCACTCGCAGTCAGGATGCATCACACCCGCTTTGCCGAGAAGGTCTTTGACACTCTCTTTCCCGGTGACGATCAAGCCTTTGCCGAACCGACGCGTTTTGGAACGAGAGTCGTCTTTGGTTCCCCAAAGCCGATCGGCCATCTCCCGGACCTCCCGATCAGCTTCAGGATAATTCTGAAGACTGGGAGAACGCTTCGGTTTCGGCCCCATCACGACCGCGCCCTCTTCGACCAGCTTCATAATACGGCGGAGGAGTTCCGGACGCATCGTTTCGAGTTGGGGAAGGATCAAAACGCGGTACTTGGCGCCGTTAGGCAGCACGAGCTTACCGTCCTTCACCGAAAGAGCGGACTCGATAACCTCGGCGTTGATAAAGTCGTACTGGAAACCGGCGGGAATTTCCGGATCGGTGACGCCCGTCATCTTCGGCGCGTCCTCGCCAATGAAGTAAAGGACGTCGGAAACGGGAACCCCCTGTTGAAGAAGATAGTTTGAACGTTTCAGGTAACCGGTGAAAAGATCCATCATCGGAAACCAAGTGTTGTGGCGGTTAAACTCGTTTCCGAACCAGGCGTTCATCCCAGGGACACGTTCGTCGGGCTGCTGAACGTAAAGATGAAGGAGCGTACTGTTGATCCCTTCGGAGAAGAAACGGTCTGTACGAACCTTCATATTGACAGGGCTCCGGCCGAACGGTTCGCCGGCGGCGGTGTTCGACTCGGCCCAGATCTGGCGTTTGCCGTAAATATGGCCGCACGAGGAGGCGATGCGGTTTTCGATATCGCCGAGCGTGCCTTCGCTCCAATACTCGCCGGCGACTTCGTTGGACTGGCCGCCGTATTGTAAAAATTCGCCGCAGAATCCCCAATGACCGTAGCACTCCAGCCACGTTTTCAGACCGTGTTCGTTACTGGCGTCGCGTAAACCGCCGACATAACTGTAAGCGATTTCGTCGGCGACGAAGCGGCGGAGATCCCAAAGGAAGCGGTCCGATTTTTCAGGATCGCCGACGACGGTTCCGAAGAAGGCGGGCAGATACGGCGTCGGATCATAGCCGAACTCCTTTTCGAACTTCTCGAAGAAGGCGTCGGTGAAGTTCTGGCCGCCGACCTCGTAACTGTCCAGAACCGCGTATTTCAGCGACTTGGTGTCCTCTTCGGGGAACCGCTTGAGAATTTCACCGAGCATCGAATCAAAATGATACTGAATGTGCTCGCGGCTCATTTTATCGGTCTCATAACCTGTAGCCTCAGGAACGGCCGGCGCGTTTTTCTGACCGGTCGGAGTCATGCCGCAACGCAAGATCACCCAGTTCCCGGCCGGCACGTCCCAGGTGAGGGTTCCGTCGGCCGCCATCTTGTCGGAAAGATCGACGACGCTCGACGGATCGACCAAAAAGTTCGGATCGCTAACCGGCGGCTCGGTCGGCCATTGGTACTCGGTCCACATCGGATGAGGAGTCTGATGAAGCTTGGCAAGTGTCTTTTCGTAAAAGGAGTCAATCTGCGGCCGCTGGGAAACGGTAAGACGACGGACACCCGCCCCCTTGCGGTCGGATTTCAAAACCACGTTCAGTTCCCGAGTTTCGATTTCCGGAAGCGCGACAACGGTCGGCGCATAGGGAACGAAACCGACGTTGATGTCCGGATTAAACCGATTCACTTTGAAGTGCGCAACTTCGCGTGCGGGGTCATCGGTACCGCCCGCCCAAACGACACCCTCTGCGACAACCGGAGACGGCGTGGTTTCGATGACAAGACTTCGGAGCGTTGTCGGCTGATCGAACTTGAATGAAAAAGAAACGGGGGAATCCTTCGGAAGGTCTTTTCCCTCCTCACCGAAATCAAACGTCTGATGTTCGCCTTCGGAGGGTTCGGGATAGGCAACGACTTTCACATCGCGGAATTCCTCGGCGGCCTTGCCCGTTCCGGGAACCGGAAGCTTTTCGGAAAATTTTGCCGGTCCTGAAACCGTAACGCTGCTGGAAGCCAAGTAGCGCATCGCCCGTTCGGGAGAAACCCAAGGTCCCCCGGATTGACTCCAGCCGGGAGAATTAAAAATGCCCATTTCGATATCAAGCTCGGTCGCCGTTTTGAGCGCGGCATGAATCGCGTCCCACCACTGGGGCGTAAACGTACGACCTTTGCCGCGGGCGATTCCGTCCACGCCGATATCGCCGATATATGCGCGGTCTATTCCGACCGATTTCATGGCGTAAAGGTCTTTCACCACCCCTTCGCTTGAAAAGTTTCCCGAAAGCCAGTACCAATAGACGCCGGTACGAACATGACCGAACGGATCGGCAAAAATGCGGGTCATCTCGTCGTAGGAAGGATTGTTCGGTTTCTCATACGTCTCGGCGGGCATCTTCCGGGGAAACGATGTCTCCTGCGCATAGGCGCCGAGGGAAATCGAAACGAGAAACAGTCCCACAAGGGAAAGAGCCGCGGTTTTCAGTCTCATCAAATCACTCCTTTTATGGAATTCAGCGGGTCAATTCGGTTCAATCGCCTTTCGCGAACGCCGTACGAGCGGCGGAAAGGGTAATGAGAATTTCTCTTTAAAGAT
>CADBQY010000054.1 GCA_902796885.1 uncultured Planctomycetota bacterium | reverse complement strand
GTTTCGCATAACTGAAACGTTTTTTTCAAACGGCTGTCTGTCAAAGCCGCAACGGAAAGGTCCCTTCACGAATACCTTTAACCGTTAATGTTATTAGGTTCCGGAATAAGAGCGGACAACCGGAACCACTCCTCAAACTTTTTGTCCCATAACTTGTGGAGACCTGGGGGGATGACCGAATAACTCAAAAATGATGTCGGCCTTCAGCGCAATTTATTCTTGCGAGAGAACCACAGAAAAGTGGAATCCCCACACTCGCAAGTTAACTAGCCACGTAGACATTATACCAAAATACAGCGATAGGTCAAGGGTTGTTTACAGAGTGGGTTATTGCTCTTTTGGTGATTTGGCTTCTTTGATAACGATAGTGCCGACTTTGAGGACGCCGTGGCCGGTGAAGAGGCCAACCCTGAGTTCAGCCTCTCGTGCCTTTTTCGGAACTGCGATAGAAGGGATGTGATATTCCTGGCACGGAGTATCGCCGGTCTTTAAGACCGTTAGCGGGATTTCTTGCAGAGGGGTTCGGTTTTCGTCGAAAAAAACGAGTGATGAGGTGATGACGGAGCGAAGCGACTTCTTTTCGGAAACGAGACCAACTCCCTCCATCTGACAGGTGAAGCTGATTTTTCTCGTTTTTTTTCCGTTTAGACGAAATGCTCGGATCGCTAGCGTTATGCGTTCTGCCTCACGCTGTCGGAGAGTCAAAAGCGATGGAACAAGGTCTGGAACTTCCGTGCTGTTGTCTGATCGGGCTTTTTCTTCGGCGAGTTCTTTTCTTCGAAGAGCGTCTTTTCGCTTCTGTTCGGTTTGGACAACGGCGGAGTCAAGGCAAAGAATTCCGTGACCACTGGGAGATGTCGATGCGGGTAAGAGGGTCGCATTTCGAAGGTTAAACCATCCGGGGATAAAGAGTTCGGATTCCGTTGTCGGATATTCAAACGATTCTTCGAGGAATACGGCGTCCTTTTCTAGTGAGACGGAACGTTTTGGTACGGCAAACGGGGAGACGGGACAGATACCGATGAGGAATGCCTTCTCAATAGCCGTTTCGTTTTTAGTAAAAAGACAGAGTCGTTGAATCTCCGATGTTCCGATTGGAGCGGCAAGTACACCTCCTTTGTTGAGACGGTCAATCAGCCATTGCGGAATATTATCCGGAAACGAACTCAAAACAAGAATTTTATCAAAAGTGTCGGTTTCTTTTTTAGCCTGTTCAGGAGAGACGCCCCTTATCCGGATATTCTTAAGGGCGAGTTTTTTTACGGCATCATTTTCAAGTCTTAACAGAGACGGAAGAGTTTCCTCTGCGGTGATGCGGTCGGCCAGTTGTGCGGCGATTGCCGCAGAATACCCGACGCCGGGACCGATGACCAACACCTGATCGGATGGATAGAGATTTAGTTGCTGGAGCGCGTAGAGGGTCTCAAACGGAGAGGCGAGGGTTTGACCCGAACCCAAAGGAATCGGAAGGTCGGTGTAAGCATCGTATTGAAATCCCTTAGGAACGAAGATATCTCGTGGAACGCGCATCGTCGCCCGCAAGAGGGGAATGTCGGTGATTTTTTTCGTCGGAACCAGCCGCTCGAGCACCAGGGATTTCGCCGCGGGAACAACGGGAAGTGGGTCTTCTAATGAAAGTTCGGAGCGATTCGTCTGAATGCCGGGAGAGACTCCGTCTGTCGAGGTTTCGGCCGCTAAGCCGAACCGCAAAGGGAAGAGGAGAATCGCCGTGACGCCAATGAAAAAAAATCCGCGCATAACGGTTCAATCAAAGGAATTCGATATCGTCAATACTGATCTTGTCAAAATCGATCTGTTCCGGTTTTTGGGGCTCCTGTTTTACCTGAGACGGTCGGAACGAGCGGGAAAGACCGACTTGTTCCAAGAGAGAAGTGCTGAGAATATCCGAGTTGAGAACATCGGGGGGAAGAACTCCTTCGGCACCGTTTGCCTGCGGGTCGTAGCGAACGAGATAGGTGTGATCGGCGAACGAAACTTTCGAGCCGGGATCGAGACGTTGGTCTTTCGTGCGGAGACCGTTAACTTTCACTCCGTTGGTGCTCCCCTGGTCGAGAACATACCAATAACCACCGGAGAGAACCAGTTTACAATGGCGTCCCGAGACATTCTTGAAACGAAGAACAATGTCATTCTGCTCGGAACGTCCTACGGTTAATTCCTCTTTGCGGAGGAAGATGTCATCGCCGCCCCCGACGGGTTCAAGTTTCCCAAACATTCAGCCAGTACCTTCCTAAAGTCAAAATTGAATATGGCGGCTAGACGGACGTTTTGCTCTTCTTCCGGAAATCAAAAGATGGGCAAATCGGAATATTCACAGTCGCGAAGTCTCACCGCCGATCCTAACGCATTATATATCGAAATCCCAAGACCGGCAATTTGAATTTCTCGACGGAGAAAATGGCGATATTGCGAGATTCCGTTTGAAGAGTTATAACATAATGGTGTGAGTGGGGCAGGACAAAGTGTTTGGCTTTGATCCTCCTTGTGTCATCTGAAAAGCCTATCGGCCAGGGAATAACATGAAATTTATCCGTTTTGATTCCGTTGGGGGCGCTTCGGGAGATATGATTTTGGGTGGATTGATCGGGTTAGGGATTGATCCTTCCTTTGTCGAACGGAAGCTTTCTTCATTGATTCCCGGCGAATTCCGTCTTCACACGAAACGTTTGCAATCCCATGGGGTAGAGGGGGTCCAGGTGACCGTTGAAATCCCCGAGGGAGAGGATGGTATTATTCACCCTCATAAGGGAAAGCATCGCAGTCATCCCCATCTTGGTCATCATGACTCCGCTTATCACTCACACCATCATCAACATCGGAGTTTTGCTGAAATTCGCGAGATGATCGGGCGGAGCGGTCTTTCGGATGGGGAGAGAAAGGATGCTCTCATGGTTTTCCGGGCCCTTGCAGAAGCCGAAGGCTTCGTTCACGGAAAGCCGGCGGAAGAAGTTTCGTTTCATGAAGTCGGCGCCGTCGATTCGATCGTTGATATCGTCGGCGCAGTGATAGGGTTTCACGCGCTCGGAATTGAGGCGATTTCAATCGGTCCGATACCTGTGGGGTATGGGACCGTTCGGTGTGCCCACGGGATCTACCCCGTCCCCGCTCCCGCTGTGACCGTTCTTCTCGAATCATTTCAAATTCCCGTTTCACTTGACGGAGAGGAATGCGAAATGCTTACTCCGACCGGTGCGGTTTTGCTCGGTTGTTGGAAAAAAGTTTCTGACACAGAGATTCGCTCGGTGAAGCTTCTTAAAAGTGCCAACGCTTTCGGAAAACGCGAGTTTTCTAACCGTCCGAATCTTTTGCGGGCTTCTCTCATGGAAACCGACAGTGTGGGAACGGTCGTTGCTCCAAAAGAATGTGCCGAAGAGTTGTTGCGTTTTGACGCGAATCTTGATGACGTCACCGGTGAAATCCTGTCGTGTGCCGCCGATCTACTCTTTCGGGCCGGGGCGTTGGATGTGTGGTTTACGCCGATCCAAATGAAAAAAGGGCGTCCTGCGGTCGTTTTGAGTGTTCTTGCCAAACCCGAACTCCGAGAGAAATTGTTAGAGATTATATTTCGCCAAACCGGAACTTTCGGCGTTCGTGAAACGATTTTGAATCGCTACGCACTTGACCGAAAGTATCGTTTTGTTAAAACTTCAGGCGGAGATGTTGCCGTTAAAACGGGAATATGGCACGGCGAGGAGATTCACTTTGCGCCCGAATTTGACGACTGCGCGACTGCTTCGCAAAAGGTGAATATTCCCGTCAGGCAGATTTACCGTCAGGCCGTCGCCGAGTATCTGGCCGGCCGAACCTTTTTAGAGGAAAATTCCGACTCGGTCAAGGAGAAAACCGATGGATAATGCTAAAAAAACGGTCGAAGACAGCGCGTTGGCACCGGATGAGGTAACCTCGCTCTCGCCTGACGATTCTTCGGTTCTTGAACCTAAAATTTCTGATACGGATCCAAAGGAAGGTTTTCAAGAGGTTGAAAGTTATGGCGTGGAGACGCCTACGGAACGGGTTTATCCTTCAGGTCTTTCGAAACCAGAAGAAGTTTCCCCGTCAAATGACGGAGAGATTTCCGTCGAAGCGATTTACAGCAGACGGAAAGAAAAGGATACAACAATAGGGCAAGGGAGCACTGAAATCGAGTCTGTCAAGCCCATTCCCCTGCCGAACCGTCCGTTTTTGACACGTCTTTTGAGGCCGTTGATCAACCCGGGAATGTTTATCAAACTCGGGTGTTTAGTTGCGTTGCTGTGGGGGCTTTTTTTAATAACGATCCCTCTTTTTCAACGGAGTGCGCGCAGAACTTTTAAGGAGGGGGGACAGCCCGGCGTCTCATTTTTTGCGGATATGAAGAAAGGGGATCGAGTCGACCGTAAAGAGGTGACAGCCGATCAACTGACCGATAAACTCAGCAGAATGGAGAAGGTGATCCTGGGTCGAAAAGGAGAGGTCGTTTTTGGCGCCTGGCGAAGCTACTCGTTCTTTTTCCTCTTTGCGTTTGTTCCGTGGATTTTCTGCGCTCTCCCGTTCCTCCTTCAAATTACCGAACAGACTTCAGACGGTGACGACAAGATTTCCGACTGGCCCGAACTGAGTCCGATCCCGATGTTTTGCAGATTAGGATGGTTTTTTTTGTTGGTATTGACTGCCGGGATCCCCGGATATTTTATCTTCGGAGCGATCGGGCTGGGACATTTTGGTTTTATGTTGACGCTTTTTATTTTGTTTCCCGTCTTTTACCTTTCAACGGCCGATACCGATTCGTTTTTTTGCCTCCTTTCGAAGGATATTCTCCGCGGGGTAAAAGTTGCACCGGGGGCGTGGCGGAACTGGTATTTTCTTTCTTTCGTCTTGACGGTCGTTACTCTATTGCTTTTCTTCGTCTTAGTCGGCGAGGGAATTTTTTATCTCCGCGGTGTTTTTCACACGGTCATCGTGGCTGCTGTTTGCGCCCTGATGGTGACACTTGGCGTATTCCTCTATTTTCGGCTTTTGGGCCGTCTCGCCTGGATTTTACGGGATCGTCTTCGTGATGAGTCCGAAAAGAGCGCAGAAGGGATTTGATCAATGGATGCCGTCAATATTATCAAAATCGTCATTATGTCGATCGTCCAGGGAATCGGCGAGTTTCTTCCAATCAGTTCGTCCGGGCATCTCTTGGTTGTCGGCAAGCTGCTCTTTTCCGATTCGGGTGGAATTAACGAAGACGATCTGCTGACGCTTACCGTCTTGCTCCATGCCGGTACTCTCCTTTCGATATTAGTTATCTTCCGCCGGAATCTATGGGAGATGTTGACCGACAATTATCGTCTGATTCTCCTCTTAATTGTCGGAACGATTCCAACGGGTATTCTCGGGGTCGCTATCAAACTGGCCTCTGAGAAATTCTGTCCTGGTTTGACCGGTTCGCTTCCGCTGACGGGGGGCGGTTTTCTGATAACAGGATTTCTCCTTTTGAATTTTCTCGGAAAGAATCGGCGAATAAAAATGGGGGCGTCGGTTTCCAAAACGGCGGAGGAGAATGAATCTCAGGGGCCACCTTTAAAGACTGTTCGCACCATGACGTGGCTTGATGCCTTTATCATCGGGATCTTTCAGGGGATAGCCGTACTTCCTGGAATTTCACGTAGCGGAACGACCATTGTCGGCGGGATTCTGCGTAAGCTGACTCCCGAAGATTCGGCGATATTTTCGTTTCTCCTCGCAATTCCGGCGATTGCCGGCGCGACGTTTTTGGAGATCATCGATTTTGTTAAGGAAAAAGAGGAAAATTTCATCGATTCGAATTTTACTCTTTATGTCATCGGTGCCTTCATCAGTTTTGTGATCGGACTTGTTTCACTTGCCTATTTGATGAAATGGCTGAAACAGGGGAAACTGAGTTGGTTCGCCTGGTGGCTCTTCTTCATCGGGAGCGTTTCCATTATTTCGGGAATTTGCCCTTGACCGGTCAGAGGCTTTTGTTTAAAACAGGGCGGCGGGTTGCGGTCGAGGGACCCCCTTGTGGGAGGACCTTCGTAGGCTTCTGAGTTTCATTCTGCGGCCGGATCGGGTGATCGAGAGGGAGTTCTGAGCCCTCTTGGTTCCCTTTTTCCGCCTAAAATCCGATTGTCGGCTGTAGACATCCATGTTGCGCGCCGACAGCTTTGTTACAGGCGCTGTCAGGGATGACACTATGATCAAAAGACCGAAGACGGTTATACTGATACTCTTTCTGCTTTTCTTTGCAGGCGGATTTTCGTCTTGTAATAAGATGTCGCCCCCAAAAAATCCGATCGAAGAGGAACAAAAGAAGGTTGTGAGCAACAAGGGACGGTTTATCAGTGACTTGGCCGATCCTGCCAATATAACGCTAGCCAAAGTTGAAGGGGTTTCTCTTATCGAAGGACTTGCCGATACCGGGGCGGATGAACCTCCCTCGACGTACCAAGAAATGGTGCTGGAAGATCTGCAACGCGATCCGGACAAGAAAAAAGAGGCACGTGCCAGACTCGCTTCAATGACGACCGCCATTGGCATGGTTTCGGCAATCGTGCCTCCCGGCGCGCGAAAAGGAGATCGCGTTGATGTCGAGGTTAGTCTTATCCCCAACAGCACCGCAACGAGCATTGAAGGAGGATATATCAACGGCGGACGGTTATATCAGTTTCTTTTGGCTGATTATATCCGTAAGGGGGCGGTCGACGGATTGGTGGCCGGTCGAATCATTCTCGACCCCGTGCTTTTGGAACGGGGCGATCCGGTCGCTATGAAAAAGGGGACGATTATCGGCGGAGCGGTGATTGTTCGCGATCGGCCAATCTGGCTGACGATTCGCCCCGAAGAGCGTTCGGCGGGGGTTGCCAAACGTATCGAAGATGTGATTAATAACCGTTTTTGTGCGAAGATTAACGGTGTCAAACAGAATGTGGCCGAGGCGAAATACGGTGCGGCGAGGATCAATCTCATTGTTCCCGATGAATACCGCGACAATATCAACCGTTACGTCAATGTCATTTCTCATATCGCTTTTTTCGAGACCCAGGATGAACTGAACCGGAGATTGGGCGCGCTCCGCGCAAAGCTGGCGGATCCGTCAACTTCCGAACTGGCATCGTATCAGCTCGAGGCGATTGGTCCGAACAATCCGTTGGTTGTCGATATTATCGCCGAAGGACTTCAGTCGTCCGACGAATCGGTCCGTTACAACTCGGCGATGACAATGGCCTATCTGAATTCACCGGAACATCGAAGCCAAACCGCGCAGATTCTTGGACAGTTGGCCGATAGTAATCCACTCTACCGCCCCAGTTGTCTGGCAGTACTTGGAACATGTCTGAGATCATCGTTTGAAGCCGACCAGGTTCTCCATCAGATGCTTTCTTCAAAGAGTAACGAAACACGGTACGGCGCGTTCCGCGCCCTTTGGACGCGAAATCCTGCTGATTACATGATCGAAGGCGAAAATCTGGGCGGTCAGTTCAGCTATCATTGTCTCAACTGCGACGGTCCTCCGATGATTCATGTGACGAAAAGCAAACGTTCGGAGATTGTTCTTTTCTCAAAAGACCGCCTTTTCCTCAGCGGTCACTTTGATTTGGACGCTGGGCAGCGGATTGTCGTTCGGAGTGTCGAACAGGGAATCGAAGTCAAGCGCTACTCCGTTGATTTGGACGAGTCGCGCGTGGTTGACTATGATCTTGATTCGGTGATTCGAGCCATCGTTGATGTCGGCGGTTCCTATCCGACAGTTGTTCGTTTTCTGGTCGAGGCGAAACGCGCCGATGCTTTGAAAACTCGTTCCGATCATGGGACGGGACAGGTGGAGATCGGTTCGGCGCCTCTGGTGTTTGACGCACTTCCGAGCGGCGTTTCGCCATTTCGTCGTATTCGCGATGTCGCCGAAATGGAGCGCGAAATCGCTTCTGCTGCCGAAGCACGTAAAAGAGAAGAAAAGAAATCCTTTTGGTCACGGGCCAATCCAGCGGGATGGTTCAAAAAAGAAGAAACAGAAGAAGACTTTAGTGAGACATTCTCTGATGAAGAGAATTCCCAACCCGTGTTCGAGCATGGCGACCCCGAATAAACCGTACAGATGCTAACTTCGATTGAAATTACCGGATTCAAGAGTTTTGCCGACAAGGCACGGATTGATTTCTCGGATGGAATCTCTGTCATTGTCGGTCCGAACGGTTCCGGCAAATCAAATATCGTTGACGCGATCAAATGGGTTTTGGGTGAGCAAAGTATTAAAAAGTTGCGTGGATCCGAGACAACCGATGTTATCTTCGGCGGATCGAAAACCCGAACTCCCGCCAATATGGCCGAGGTCACCCTAACTTTTGATAATCAGTCTCGATTTTTTCCGCTGAATGCCGATCAGATCCATATCACGCGGCGTCTATACCGTAACGGTGATTCGGAATATCTTATCAATCGCCAGGGAACTCGTTTGCGTGATATCCGCGAGCTCCTTTCGGGAAGCGGATTGGGTGCGCAGGCCTATAGTATCATCGAACAGGGGCGGGTCGGCCTTCTTTTGCAAAGTACTCCAGCTCAGCGACGTGCGATTCTTGAAGACGCGGCGGGGACTTCGCTCTTTAATGCGAAAAGTCAAGAGACCATTCGCCGGATGGAACGCATCGGGTTGGCTATTCTGCGTCTGGGCGATATTGTCAACGAAATTGAAACCCAATACAAACGAACCAAGTCACAAGCGGGGAAAGCCCAGCAGTACCGGGAGTATGAACGCCAACTCGAAATACTTCGAACAGAAGCGGCTCTTGTCGAATGGCGCCGGAATAAAGAAAGAATCGAGCAACTCGACGGTCAGGCCGAACGGCTGAACGATCGACGAATCGATCTGGAAAATGCCGTCAAAGGCTCTGAACTGATCCGTAAAAAATATGTCGGACGTCTCACTCAAGTTGAGAGAGATCTTCGTGATGTTGACGCCGAGTTGGGGGATGTTCGCGAGAAGGCCGCTGGGGGACAGTCCACAGTCTCGCTGCAGATGAACCAGATGGGGCAGCTTGACTCGGAGATTCTTGACCAGGGAGTGAAACTTGATGAAATCAAGCTTCAAAACTCTGACGCTGAAGATTCTATTCAACAGATTGCCGAGGAAATATTACAAGCCAGACGCCATTATCGGGAAGTCAAGAGCGACTATGACGCACAACATGACGAACTGACTCGTTTGGTTGCAGAATGCGATGAATTTCGTTCAAAACTTGAGCAAGATCGAGCCCAGCTTGAAGACGGGAAAGTCCGACGCAGTCGTCTTGCCGGCGAGATCAGCGGTTTGGAAGCCCGCTTGAGTTCGGTACAACAGCGAGCTTCCGAGAAAGAAACGCGTTTCCGGGATCTTTCGAAAATACTTTCCGCATTCGTTGAATCGAACAGCCAACTCAAAGGCGAACTCCAGCAATTCGAAGATAAAATCCTCGAATTGCAGGAGTGTATTTCGGAAAAGAGGACTGCGCGTGATGTCGCGGTTTCCCAACTCGAACAACTCAATGCCGAATCACGTGAGACCGAACATCAGTTGGCGTTGATTTCGGAACGGTTGTTGATTACGACCAATTTGGTTAATAATCAAGAGGGTCTCAGCCCGGGCGTCAAAGAAGTACTTCGCCGGAGCGCCGATTCTAAAGGGCCGTTTCGCAATGTTCACGGACTCGTTGCCGATCTGATCCGTGTCAGCGCCGAGGCCGCGCCTCTGATCGAGTCCGCTTTGGGACAGAAAGCCCAATATGTCGTCGTCTCTCCCGATGAAGAGCTCTTTGCTTTCATCGAAAAGAACATTCAAAACGAGTCCGCCTTTCCCGGACGCGTTGGTTTTATGTGGCTCGATGCTCCGGAAAATGTTCCGAAGCAGGGCTGGAAAGAATTGGGTATCTATGACAATATGCCTGGAGTTTTGGGGCGCGCGGATCGTTTTGTCGAGACGGACCCGAAGTTTGAATACCTTATTTATCGTCTGTTGGGGCAAACTTGGATTGTTGAAAATTTCAAAACCGCAAAGAAGCTTTACGGCGGGAGCGACGGGCAAACGAATTTTTTTACGATCACAGGGGAAGCCATCCTTTCAAACGGGACACTGCTAGTCGGTTCATCGCAGGCAGACGATGGGCAGATTATGAGACGAACCGAGATTCGTACCCTTTCTGAAACCAAAGAGCGCCTCGAAAGAGATTTCGTTTCAAAACAAGCCCAGATTGCCGAACTAACAAAGCAGATAGCGCGATTCGATACTGAAATTGCCAGCAACGAGAAAAAATCGAAAGATCTGCAAAACGATGCCGATTCGCTTCGTCTGAAACAAGCGGCACAGCATCAACAGGACAAAATATCTCAGTCGGAATATCTCAGGCTCAAAAAGGAGTTGGGAGATCTTTCGGCAGAAAATGAACAAATTACCAAAGAGCTTGAAAATAACCGTGGTTCAAAACTAGAAATCGATCGTCGAACAGTGGAATTGGAACGATCGACGACGGAACTTCACATTAGCTACACGCGTTCCGATGAATTCCGTAAAGACGCCCAGAAAAAAGTCAACGATCTGGGAATTGAACTTGCCAAAAGCGAAGAACGTTTAAACTCCCTGTCTTCTCGCCAGCTTCAGCTGAACGAAAGCCTGGGGGAACGCAAAAAACTACTGGCCGACCATGCTCAGCTTCTTGATAGCTTGCGCATCCGTCGAGAGAGCGCCGAGTTTACAATTCTTCGCGCCGAGTCGGCTGTTGCCGAGCTGTATTGGCAAAAAGAGAAGCAGATCGCTAAACGCGACGTACTGACCGCAAAGAAAGAGAGCGCTTCCGCTCTTGTACGTGACATTGATACTCGATTGGAGAAAGATCGTCATCTCTTGTCGAAGGTTCGCGAGAATCTCCGTCTCAACGAGATTGAACATGAACGACTCAGCGACGGAATGAAAAGTCAGGTCGAGATTATGCGGGAGGATTACGGAATCGACCTGCCCGCCAAGGCCGCGGAAGGCGTACAATCGTTTTGCGGCGATTCCGAGCGCTCGGACGGAGAGACTTTGTCGCCGAGCGAGACGTCGGTCGGAACGCTAGAGGAGTGCACAAAAGAGATTGAGTCGCTCAAACGGAAAATTAACCGTCTCGGTAGCGTCAATCATGAGGCTTTGGAAACGTTGGAAGTGCTTGAAACTCGTTACAAAACCGTTTCCAACCAGTACAAGGATCTTTTGGCCGCAAAGCGTGACCTTCAGAACATTATCAGCAGGGCCAACAAGCATCGTCAGGAGGTTTTCGACAAAACATTCGATGCCGTGAAAATTCATTTTCAAAATTTATTCCAACAGCTCTTCGGCGGTGGTCATGCCGATGTTGTTTTTGACGACCCAGATAATAAAATCGAGTCGGGAATCAGTATTATTGCTCGTCCGCCGGGGAAGGAACTTAAAAATGTGGAACTTCTTAGCGGCGGTGAAAAAACACTGACCAGCGTCGCCTTCCTACTGGCACTCTTTCTCCACCGCTCTTCGCCGATCTGTATTCTGGACGAAGTCGATGCGGCCCTTGACGAAGTCAATGTTGACCGTTTCAACGCCGTCGTTCGCGATTTCGAGACAGACACCCAGTTTATTATGATCACCCACTCCAAGAAGACAATGATGGTTGCCAAATCGCTTTACGGCGTCACAATGCAGGATTCGGGTGTTTCGAAATTGATTGCGGTTCAGTTTGACGAAGTTGGCGAAAATGGCGAAATTGTGATTAAGGATTCCGATCGGCGAAGGGCAGCTTGAATCTCATTGAGCAGGGACGTTCTTTTTCTTTCTTCGCTCTTTTTTGGTGAGGTATTCAACACCGGAAGAATCTCTTGACCTAGAGAATTAAAAACGCTAGACTCCTACGATGAATTACGAATGGCTTCCGAGATGTTCTCGAGTGTGTTCGCGAACAGGGCGAGTGCTCGAAGTTGGTGAGATTTGTTATTCCGCTCTTGTGGAAGACAAAGACGGTCGTGTTGTGCGCTCGGATTTTTCCGTAGAAGCATGGCCTCCTCCCGAGACTTCTTTTCTCGGATGGTGGCGGTTTGTCATTCCCGAAAGCACGGAAAACAGGGTACGTCTCGCACCGAACGATATCCTCTTGGATTTGTTCGACAGATGGGTCGCAGAACCGTCGAGAGCCGAAGAGCTTTATATCCTTTCTCTCCTCCTTTTGAGACGGCGTGTTTTTCGCTACGAAAACAGCGCCGGGCATCGGGAGGAACAGGACTTGCTCTTGGTTTATTCTCCGCGGCGCGAGATGACCTATTCCATTCCAGTGGTTTCTCTGACCGATGATCGTATATCAAAAATTCAGCAGGAGCTTGCGGAGCTCCTTTATTCCGGCGATTCGCCTGAACAGCCGGAAGACCTTACCGAAAACGCTGAGTGTAAAGAGTGAGTTGAATGACCGAGTCGTTCGCGAATAAAAACGTTTTGGCCGTATGTTTCTGCTTTGCCCTTCTGTTGGGCTGCGGAGGCTGTTCTTTGCGGAAAGTTCAACTTCCCGAGGTGATGAAAGCGAATCCGTCTCTTGACGAGGTGATCAACGCGGTCAACGCCAATAGCGCAAGAGTCAACGCGTTGACTTCAGAAGACGGTACGCTCGGTGTTTCTTCTTCACCTTGGACCGCGCGATGCCGAATGGCGTTTCGGCGCAATTCAAATATTCGCCTTGTCGGAAATTTGAATATGGTCGGTCCGGTCGTTGATGTTGGTTCCGACGGAGACATTTTCTGGTTTTGGTTTAAGAACCAAGAACCGAATCAAATATCGTATTGTAAACTTGACGAGTACGCCCAAAGTACGATGCGCGATCAGATTCCGGTTGATCCGGCCTGGTTTCCAGAATCGTTAGGAATCATGAAAATTGATCCTGCCGATGTTGTCGAGGGGCCTGTTGTGGATCGAGACAGTACTGTTAAGCTGGTTCTGAAACGAACCCGACCTGAAGGAGATTATTTCGAATATCTTTATCTCGAATCAAAAACGGCGGCTGTCAAACGACTCGATGTGCGCAGTCCTGTGACTGATGAAATATTGAGCGTCGCGTATGACGATTACCAAATTGACCCGGACTACAATGTTGTTCTTCCGAAAAAGGTAACGATTTCCCGGTCATCGGTTAAGGACCGACTCTTTATCGACCTGGGGACATTACGAGTGAATCCTTCGGAACTTTCACTGGCCTTCTCGCCTCCCGATCCGAGCGAACTGGGTGCCCCCTTGGTGGATATTGGGCCGAATGCCAAGAAACAAAATGCAACGCTACCGCAGATAACCGATGACAGCGATACTGTAGCGGCAAATTTGACCGGCGGAGTCGGCACAGCACAACCGACTGTGAATGAGCCCACTTCTTTACCATCGGATATTCACCAAGACACGAGCTGGGGAACAGGGAATGTCGCCTATGACAGAGCGGACACTTTAGGATACAATTCATCGCGGGTCTTAGCTCCCTACTCTCGAAATGAATACGAGAAGTCTGAAATTCAATCAGTGGAGGTTCCCGCCGCTTCGTCGACACAACCTGATATTCTCCCGGTGACCGCCGCGGGGACGAGTGTTCAGTTTGATACCGTTGTTCTGCCGACCGGCAATGAGCGAAATCTTTAAAGGATTGATTCCAATCCGTGAATTTTTCGATTTAGAAAGTCCGAATATGAAATCTCTCGACACGTTTTTTATGCGTCTGGCGCTTGGCGAAGCCACGAAAGGGGAGGGATTTACCGAACCAAATCCGATGGTGGGTTGCGTTTTGGTTCGTCCCGATCTTAACGAATCGACATCCGATCGCAAGAAACGGTTGGCAGATATGCAAGGAGCGAAGATTACAGGGCCGGTTCCCCGTATTGTGGGGGTCGGCTATCATCACTGCTTTGGCGCGCCCCATGCCGAAGCCGAAGCTCTGATGCGGGCGGGGAAGCGGGCACGCGGTGCCACGGCCTATGTGACTTTGGAACCCTGTTGCCATTACGGGAAAACTCCCCCTTGTGTCGAGGCGTTAATTAAAGCCGGAGTCAAGCGTGTCGTGACGGCGATGCGAGATCCTTTTCCTGATGTGGCCGGCGGCGGCCTGAACGCGTTACGTCGGGCGGGTATCGAGGTCACAGTCGGAGTTTGCCGCAAAGAGGCCGAGAGACTCAACGCCCCCTACGTGACTCGGCTGACAAAAAAACGTCCGTGGATTATCGGGAAATGGGCTATGACGCTCGATGGAAAGATTGCCACAAAAACAGGGTCGAGCTGTTGGGTGTCGTCCGAGGCATCACGTCTTCGCGTTCATCGAATTCGAAGCCGGATGGACGGGATTTTGATTGGAAGTCGTACCGCAATGGAAGATGATCCCCGTCTGACCGTTCGTCTTCCTGAGGGCGAGAAGCCGAAGCGGATTCCAACCCGAATTGTCTTTGATTCCGGCGGGACCATTTCCGCGTTTTCGGAATTGGCTCTTTCGGCTCGAGACGTTCCGCTTCTCCTGGTTTTTGGTCCGAATGCGCTTCCCGAAAAGAAGACATTTTGGGAGGGGAAGGGGGCTGAGGTCTTTTCGATGACAGCACCGACCCATGAGCAACGCTTGATACTCCTAATGGAAGAGCTCTCGCGACGCGGGATGACCAATATTCTTTGTGAAGGGGGGGGAACCCTTTTAGGACACCTCTTTGATTTAGATTGTCTTGATGAAGTTTACGTCTTTGTCGCGCCGAAGATTGTTGGCGGACAGAGCGCAGTCATTCCCGTCGGCGGTGAAGGGATCGAACGGATGCGTTGGGCTGTTCGACTAAACAATCCGCAGTATGAACAGATTGCCGAAGATGTTTTAATTCGCGGCCGTATACATTGATTCATCATAGTTATTTTGAGGGATCTTTCGCTATGGAATACGATAGAGTGTCTTCGAATGACGAAACGTCGTGGCGACAAAGAATATTTGCGTTCCATCATCGCTTTGCACCGTCATTAAATCGTTTTCTTTTCAAGACACTTGAGATCGAATCGGATGTCTCGCTCAATTCGGTTGAGAGATTTTATCCTTCTCTAGTTTCTTCCGCCGATTTGATACTTTTTTGCGCCGACAAAGATGCCCCTTCTGCCGCACTCTTGATTTCCCGAACTTTTCTTCTCGGCGTTATTGATTGTTGTCTTGGGAACGATACTTTTATGCCGGGGGATGAATCTGATATCTGGTCGCATCTTGACGGAGAGCTTTCCATGCCGTTTATCTCTCGACTGTTTGAAATTCTTTTAGGGTTTTGCGCGCCGTCGGCCTCCTTTTCCTTCGATCCTGTTTTAGTCTCCTCACAGAAATTTTTACCTGAAGGAGAATGGTTCGCGGTCAACTGGGGAGTCACTTGGAGGGGGCAGACTTTCCCCTTAACTTTTCTTCTTCCGGCTGAAATCGCTTTCGGTGAAGAGGCATTTTCTCAGACCGAATCCGTTACACCGAAGACCGATGAAGAGCTTCGCCGTTACATCGAAATGCGGCGCGCGACATCAGATAAGGTTTGTGATGTTCAACCAATGTCGCTTACGACATCTTTTTTGGACGAGACTGTCAAAATTCGTATTCTGGTCGGCTCATTTGATTTGCGCCACAGTGATTTCACCGAAATGAAACCCGGCGATATTTTGGCTACCGATATTTCAGCCGATGCGCATTTTACTCTTTTTATCAATGGTGATACGGTCTGCCATGTTCAACCGGGTCAAGAAAAGGGTGAAAAAGCCGTGATCGTTGAAGATATTCTGTGATATGGTTGCGATGTGCCGTGAAGACGAGCAAACGCTCTTGAAATATCCCCTGTAACGGAGCAGATCCTCTTGACTTTTCAGTTTTTAGGTTTTAAAGCAACCATCATTTCCTTTCGCCAATATTCTCAAGAAGATTTCTTTGAAAACGGTTCCTGCCGGGGGTGTCGAAGCCGATTGTGAGATCCGGTTTATCGTTCCCGAATTCCTCTTTCAAACGATAAGGAAAGGAAACTGACGTAAATTACCCGATCGTTGTTTCGTTTAATTGTTTCCTGAGTAAATTTTGAAAGTTTGACGTCTTCCTGTAACAAATATGATTTTCCGTCGTCTAACAGATGTGCCGGAAGGACAGGAGGTAAAAGCATCCAAAGGTATTCAACAATTCATTCTATGAATTCTATGACAAGAAGAAGATTGCTATTTTCTTTTTTCGGAAGAAAATGTACAATCAAACGGAGGGGGGAGGTCGAGTCCTTGCCAGTTTTGAATTCAAATCTTTCCGTCAGGGATATATGTGGGAGGTCCCCAATATCCGTTTTTTGCGGAAGGAAATATTACTTCAGAGAAAAGGATAATTGCAATGAAAATCGCTAAGCTCTTTAAAACGTGCATTGCTGTATGCACCCTTGGCCTGGTGTTCTGTTCTGCGCTATTCGCGGCTGATCTTGATCCTGTCGCGGCGCTGATGATTTCGGGTTATGATAACCTCGACAGCAGTATCGAAAAAGTTTTGGACACGGCCGGATACAAGGAGTTCCATACCGTGCTGACGATGATGACCGACGGTATCGACGGAATCGATAAATCGAAGCCCGCCGGTATCGTCCTTCTTGGAAACGAAGCGGACATTTTTCCCGTTGTTTTTCTTCCCGTTGCCGATTTCGATGCGTTGACCTGTCCCGGGATTGAGGTTCTTAAAGAGAAGTTCAGCTATGACGCTGAAAAGAAGACGATCAATCTCAAAGGGGATGAAGAAAGTGACGACAGTTCTGACGGAGAACTCCGTCTGATCGAAGAGAACGATTGGCTCTTTGTGGTTCCGGCTCAAAATGTTGATTATCTTTCGCTTCAGAATGCTCCCGAATCTTGGATTGAAGAGATTTCTTCAAAGTACTTGGTCGGCGGCTTTTTCCATATCGACCGTGTGCCGGCTGAAATTATCGATTCTCTTTTTTCTTCATTGCGCGTATCCGCTTCCAAAGACGAGAATCTAGCAGATGGCCTTGAATCGCTCGGGAAAGTGGCCGATTTTACCAAAGCGAACATCAAAGTGATTGAGTTTGGTCTTTCTATCGATTCTTCGAAAGGCGATGTTGTTCTGTCGACAACCGTGATTCCGGTTCCGGATTCCTCTTTTGCCAAGAGTTTGAAAGCGAACGAAAAACCGGTGACTCTTTGGTCCGATTTCTTCGATCCGGACAATTCGGTTCTCGCAGTTTCAAAATCTCAGATTGTAGAATCCGAAATGATCGAGTTTCAGAAGAATCAGTGGGATTCGACAATGAGTAAAATCATTTCTTCTCTCTCGAGTGATGATGAGGAATATGTTTCTGGCATTCAGAATCTCCTTGAAGAATGGAAGGACTGGGGCGATAAGATTTACGATACCGGCAAAAGCGATGGTGCATTTTCGTTTGGAATTGACGGAACTTTCGTTTCGGCTTGCTCGATTGCCGAAGGCAAAGAGACTCAAATATTGATTGAAAAAACGTTTGAGCAACTCAAAAATATCATTGATGAAGGGGATGATAACGATCCTGACGTTAAGAAGTTCCTCGAATCATTCAAGGTCAATTCCGTTCAGTATGAAGGATTCACAGTCACGACATTCGTCGTTCCTGTATCGAATATTGGCAAAACTTTCTCGTTCCTGATCGGCACGAAGGACGACGCGATGATGTTGATCGCCGGACCTTCGAAGAAGAATGTTTCGGACATTTTTAAGGAGAAGGCTGCAATTGAATGCGCTGAAACCGCCGCGCCGCAGAAGTGGGTTTTTTCGATTCCGAATCTTGCTAAGTTCGCCCAGACGTTTGATGAGATTTCCGAAAATGAAACAATTAGTGGAATGGTTTCCACTCTTGCCGGCGGCAGTTCGGAGGCGGTGGTTACAGGCGAGTTTGAATGTACTCCCGAATCATATCATCATTCGGTTACTATCGCAGGTGAACTGATCAAACTTCTCTGCGACACCGCAGAAAACGTTATGTCCGACGAAACCGATGACAGCGTCGAGAGCGAATCGGAAAACGATGCCTTCTAGGGGCAAAGGTTAGGTTCGTTGCAACGTTGTGCAAGACGTGCTTGGATTTGATAGAGCCGCTGATTCGGAATTGCCGGGTCAGCGGTCTCTTCGTGATTGAAAGAGGTGAAGACTCTCTTTATCGAGAAGCCACGTCTTCCACGCGTCCACATCGTAACCGAAATCGACCGGATCGTAATAGCGAACCGCCGCAATCGATCGTAACGCCGAGAGAACATCGGGATTTTCGAGCTCTTGAGTGATATTTTTGGTTTTATCTTGCGATCCGGGATTAAACGAAATACTTCCGTCACTGCTGAATGTTGCGGAGGTTTGTTCTCCCGGAATGAGAATCGTTTCGGTGTGACACGTTATAAGCGCGTTGATCAAGTCGGGAAGAGCCGATTCGGCACTGAATTGTCCAAGGGCGTAACCCGCGCGGTTGATTGCTGCGTTTGTGTATTTTTCTGGGTGTTTCAGTATCCCGCAAAAGTATTCCGTTGCACCGGAAAGAGCCTTCGGATACTGACGAATCATATCTATGGCTGTTTGCCTGACATCGTCGTCATCGTCGGCGACGGCGACAGCGGCTAGGTCGCCGATCGCTGCTGGGGTTCCGATTCGTCCGAGGGTCATAACGTAAAGAACACGGTTTTGGGGATTCGGGTCGTCTCTTAGTGCTGTGGCAACAGCGCTTTCGGCTTCCGGCGCACTGATCAAACGCAACTCTTCACGTGCCTCATCAGAATTATTTTTTAGACCATTTTGGATGGAACGGAGTTGTTTTTTCCATCGATTAACTAACTTTTTGGTTTCGTCCTGTTGGCGAAGGAGTTCGGCTTCCTGAGTGGTTACGGTCTTACCACCATAAACCACATAACCGGTCGATTCGCGTCTTTCTTTACTTGTCATCCAGATGCCGTCTTTTTTTTCATAACCGAGCGCTCTTCGTGCGAATTCATCGTCAGGGGCAAGTTCAATGATTCGCTCAAAATGAAGCCGTGCTTCGGTCGGCATATTATGCTCTCGGCACATTAGGGCGATTTGACGGTGTGATTCGACGGTGTCTGCGGCAAACGGGACGGTAAGACGATATTCGAGAAGCTCTGGTCGGAGAACTTCCTTTTTGCGCAATTGGTTATGTTCGAGGATTATCGAGTCTGTTTCGTTAAGGGTGATCAGATAATCTTCATCGGCCGTAGCGTCCGGATTCTCGAGCTTTCCTATTAGAACACCTCCATCGGCGATTGATTGTCGCTGAATCTGTGCGGAGATTGCTCCCTGTCCCAAGAGAAAGGTGAACGCTATTTCCAATGTGAAAAGTGCGATGGCACCCACCCCATTTGAAAATATGTTTCGTGTTATGTAGTAGGTGCTATACATCGTCTAACGAATCTCTTCCCGGATGAACTGGTGAATAGGATCAGCACCGGACTCTTTGACTTTTCCGGTAAAGAGTTCTTTGACATATCGGCTTGTCTCGCGTCCCGATTCGGGAATACGAAACGCGTCTCCCTTTTGTAAAATCATTCGATGGTCGGTTAAGCAACCAAGCGGTTCTGTTCCGGCGACCTGGGCGGGAAACCAGTAACCGCTTTTCGTCTCGTCTTCAAGGTAAAATTCCGCCCAACAGTGGTCAGGAACACGAACGGTACGCGCGGGGATTCCGTTAAGCCTACAGAGCGCGATAAAAAGGGCGCTCATGTCTTCACAATCTCCCTCGCCGGTATCAAGCGCTGCCGTGGCACCACGTATCGGTTTTTCTTTGTAGGCCTCTCTGTACTTAACATTGTCCCGTACATATCGTAGGATTTTTTCAACTTTTTGCCAGTCATTCCCGTCATTGGAGAGAAGTGTTTTCGCGGTCTTTTTGAGTTTGCTGTTTGAGATATCGATATAGGGACTCTCATGAAGATAGAGCTTGATTTCACGCGGTATCGACTTTGGAATGGAGTAAATATCGGTATTTTCGGGCGGAGCGGTATCAAAACGGGTCACTTCGACAGCAACCATGGCTTCAGCCTTCTCTCCGGCATAGAGAGTTCGAATGCGAATAAGAAGCTGACGACAACCGCCCTCTTTTAAATCTCGGTAACGCATCTGAACATGGTCACTGCACTGATTTTCTATGAGACGAACCTTCTGATCCGGAAAGTCCATCGGGAAGGGAACCGATCCGAAAATATCATTGCATTCGCCATTCGGACGCGCTTCCAATGAAAGGCCGATCAAATACTTTTCGCGAGTGGGATGTGAAAAGACCGGCCCCTTCTTTAGCGAGGGCGAGGGGGGGGGGCTATCGGCGTTATCGACCTGGGGGCGCGTAGTCTCGACGGGGCCATCTTCTTTGATTTCGGGCTCGATCGATTCTCTTACGTCACTATTTGTTTTCTTCTTCTTCTTCGTTTTCTGTGATGTGATGGAATTCGTTTTTTTACCGGAAATAGCGCCTGAGCGATTTGATATTTCTCCGAGGTCCAGTTGTGCGGGAAGATGGTTTTCAGCGAGAAAAAAAAGAACTAAGATCACAACAAGGAGATGAAAAGCGAACGACCGTGAACGGAAAGACGGTTTGATAGTTTTCCGGTTTTGCATTGCGGCATACCTTTTGTTTGATTATTTGCGGCAACCGTGTTTTCGCGACAAAAAACGAAGCCCCTCTATCCTTATAGAATCGTCAAAAACGGGGTGGAATTCAAGCTTTAAACGTCATGGATTCGGTTCTAATCTCTGCAATTGGGATAGATTTTTATTATCAGTTGGGGTATAATGAATCGGTGTTTTCTGGGATGCGCGTCTGATTTTCAGTTCGCGTCTGCGGTTTCGCATTCGGAGATGTCACAGTGAATTATTTGTGCAAAGGAATCGATTGGCGCGGTTTTGACGAGGGAAGTGGAAAACCGTTGGTTTTTCTGCATGGATTCCCATTCGACCGCAAACTTTACCAAAACTCGTGCCAATCGTTGACTGACAATTATCGCGTGATCGTCCCAGACCTTCCCGGATTCGGCGAGAGCCGGTTTCGATCCGGTTTTGCACCGAATTGTTTTGAGATGTCCGAGTACGCTGACGGCCTTGCCGAGCTTCTCGATAAAATGGGAGAGTTTAAGGTTTTGGTTTGCGGCCTATCGATGGGCGGTTATATCGCCATGCAATTTTTTCGCAGACATTCGGATCGCCTTTCCGGATTGATTTTCTGCGATACCCGTTCAACCCCCGATTCTCCTACGGTGGTCAAAAAACGTCTTCTCCTCGCCGATTCGATTCATCAAACCGGTGTTCAGTCCCTCGCCGCGCAGATGCCACCCTCCCTCCTCTCCCCTACGACCCTCACATCAAACCAACGAATTGTTACTTTTTTGACTGAGATGATTGCGGAGCAAGAACCTTCGGGAATCGCTGCCGCCGCTCGGGGGATGGCTGTTCGCGATGATTCGACCGATTGCCTGAAAACGATTACGGTTCCGACCCTCTTTTTGGTCGGGGAAGACGATCTAATTTCTCCGCCTCAAGTGATGCGTGAGATGGCCGAAGCCGTCAATGACAGTGAATTTCTGACGGTGCCCAATTCGGGACATCTTCCCCCATTGGAAAATCCAGCATTCTTTACCAAGGCGGTTCGGCGATTTGCCGATCGAGTTTATCACGGAGTGTAATATTTTTAAAAAAGTGACGCGATTTGACGGCTTTTGATGATTGGACAAAGTTTTTAATGCTTCGAGCAAAGACGAGAATTAATGCTCTTGTTCTGTTTTCATCAGAGGTCGTTTTGGTTTTGATCTGTTTTTGATTGTCGTTTCGGTATTTTTGCCAAGACAGACATTCAGATTGGAGGATAAAAAACGATGAGCAAGAAAATTTCATCACGTGGGATTGATAAGCCTCGGATTGAACGCGCGGTACGTGAAATCCTCTGTGCGATCGGAGAGAATCCCGATCGGGAAGGCCTTTTGGAAACACCGGCCCGCGTCGCACGAATGTATGCCGAGCTCTTTCAAGGAATGGACCAGGATCCATCGATTCATTTGAAAAAATTCTTTACGGAACAGTACGATGAAATTGTACTGGTTAAAGATATCTCGTTTACGAGTATTTGTGAACATCACCTTCTTCCATTTATGGGAAAAGTACATATCGGTTACCTTCCGGATGGGCGAGTGATCGGGCTGAGTAAATTAGCTCGTGTTGTCGAGACGATTGCGCGACGACCTCAAATTCAGGAGAGAATGACCGAACAGATTGCCAATCTTTTGGTCGATAATCTGAAAGTTCGCGGCGCAGGCGTGATCATCGAGGCCGAACATACCTGCATGACGATCCGTGGAATCCAGAAGAAAGGTTCGGTTGCCGTGACATCGGCTATGAAGGGGACCTTCCGCAAAGATGAGCGAACCCGAACCGAAATTCTTCACTTGATTTTCAGTTCGCGAAAATAGATTATTCTTTGTTTTGATATTGGTAACCAATGGCGATTCAGACGACACAGCAGGCAAGACTGCAGGACGATCTTCGCGGACTTGTTGCCGGGCAGGTTCGATGTGACGAAATTGTTGCCCAGCTCTATGCCACCGATGCCGGTCCTCTCGAATATAGACCGGCCGGAGTCGTTTGGCCGCGGACTGCCGCAGATGTTTCGGCTGTCGTCCGATACTGTGCTGAAGAAGGGATTCCGGTACACCCTCGTGGAAGCGGAACCACTACAGCCGGCGGAGCTCTGGGACCCGGCGTGGTTCTCGACTTTACGCGCCATATGAGACGTCTTCTTCATGTTGAAGGGGATACGATTTTAGTTCAACCCGGTGCGATTCGTGAACGTCTGAATGATATCCTGAAACGTTCGGTTGGCCGTTTTTTTGCTCCGAGTACTGGATTCCTTCCGATTGACACTTTGGGTGGTATTCTTTCGACGGATATCGCCGGTCCGCGCTGGCTCCGATACGGGTTTCCTCACGACTTCGTAGAGGAATTGGAAGTTGTCCTTGCCGACGGGACAATTTCAAATTTAAAAACCGTTACTCAAAACGAGCTCGCCGGAAATTCGATTCCGTCTCCTATTCAAACCTCAGCTGAGATTATTCGACAAGCAAAAGCCGATCTGACGATGGAACAGCCCGCGTTAAAGGCTGGATATGCCAGTAACCTTTTGCGCGAGGCGTTCAACGATTCAGGTTTCCATCCGCAACGTCTCCTCACTGGAAGCGAAGGGACGCTCGGTATCATTACGAAAATGCGGTTGAAAACTTCTGTTCGCGCCGCCGTTTCGGGGGGGGTGATTCTTCTTTTTGAATCTCTTGAAAAGACCGCCGATGCGGTTTCATTGATTCTCAATTTTGAACCGACACTTTGCGAATTAGTTGATCGGCGTACGATTAGCCTGATCTGCGAAAAGGAGTACCGACTTGCACGTTACCTTCCTGTCGGAACGGAATACGCCCTTCTTGTCGAGATGCAGGACAATTTTCTCACGAGTCTGAAAGATCGCCTTGACCGATTGGTTCATTCGGTGCGATACGTCACTCCGCTTGCATTCGGTTCATTCACTGTTCTTTCTTCCAACGAGATATCTCTTTTCAACTCGATTCTGAAACAATCCGAGGTGGCCCTTTTGACTCTCGGGAGTGGAGTCAGACTGGTTACGCTTTTGGAGGATTTGTGGGTGCCCATATCGTCTCTTCCCGATTTTCTGAGTCGGATCCAGTCAATTCTTCGAAAGTACAATCAAGTCTATTCCATCGGCGGACATCTTGGACAGGGACAGGTGCGGATTATTCCCATTCTCGATCTTTACGCTCAAACACCTATGGAGTCGATTGACGAGCTTGCCGAAGACATTTGTATGGAAGCAGTCCGTTTCGGCGGTGGAGTTGGTTCGGCACACGGTTTGGGAAAGTACCGTGCCAGATTTTTACCGACATGTTTGCCTAAACTTTTTCCGGTGTTTGCCGATCTGAAACGCACTTTCGATCCGAAAGGGATTATGAATCCTCAGACGGCCATTTCACTTCCCGAAAACGCGAAATACTTTTCCAAACACCTGCCTCTACGGCAAAACGAAATATTGGAAAATTCCCTTCGAGACCATGGGGCGAAAACTTCCCATTCTATCTTAGAAGATTCATCGGTAAAGGAGACGATCGCTGACGTTTTTACGGAGTCGTTTGAAGAAGAAACGCCGAATTATCATATCGGTCGACGTTCTCAACTTGAGACACAGTTTAATTGGGATCGTTCATCAATAGATTCAGATGTTTACGGATGCACCGGTTGTGGGCTCTGCCGAATTCGAACGTCCGGCCTTCGAATGTGTCCATCGTTCCGTTATGAACCGGAAGAAAAATCATCCTGTCGGGCCAAAGCGAACATTCTTCGCGGTATTTTAGACGGGACTCTTTCCCTCGAGACATTGTCGGAAGATTCACTCAAACAGATTGGTGATTACTGTGTCGGTTGCCATTGTTGTAAGCCGGAATGTCCAACGGGAATTGATATTCCAAAACTTAGTTATCGTATTCGTTCCGCGTATGCCGGAGCCCACGGACTTTCGCTAACCGATAAAATCATTTCAAATCTTGATCTCTTTCTTCACGTCGGTTCAGCTTGGAGTTGCGCGTTTACCCTTTTTCAGAAAGGTCGATTTTCCCGCTGGCTTTTTGAAAAGATATTTGGTATCGCACACACACGGACATTTCCTAAAATCGTTCGTCATCGTTTCCTGCGGCAGCGACATTTTCCCTATCGACCAACCGAAAAACCTTCGGCTAGGGTCGTCCTGTTCATCGATATTTTTGCTGACTGCTACGATACGGCTCTATCTGAAGCCGCCTGTGCCGTTCTGCGGAAAAACAATGTTGAGTTTGTCGTTCCGTCAAGGCAGCGAGCCTCGGGACATCTTGCCTTTACGGTTGGTGATATGCCTCGTGCCGAAAGACTGGCTCGTTTCAATACTCGGATTCTTATCGACTACGTTCGACAGGGGTATCAGGTGGTTACCCTTGAACCAATTTCGGCCGTTTGCCTTTCTCGGGAATACCTCTGGCAGCTCGATAACGCCGAAACGCGTATGGTGGCCGAACGAACAACCGATCTTTCGACATTCCTTTTTAATCTTCATAAAGAAGGCAAGTTCGATTTAAGTCTTTCTCCACTTCCGAAAACTATCGGTTATCACGCGCCCTGTCGAACTCTGGCGTTGATGGAGAAATCCATTGACGTGCCGACTCCGGCTGAAGAACTTCTTCGATTGATCCCCCAGCTTGATGTCCGCCGGTTGGAAAGGGGTTGTTGCGGTCTGGCCGACCCTTCGGGCTTCCGAAAAGAAAATCATATGGCGAGCCTGATGCTCGGAATGCCTCTTTTTTTGGCTTTTCGTGATTCCGCGATTGAATTTGGATCGACAGAATGTAACTTCTGCCGTCTCCAGATGGAGCAGGGAACAAATAAACGGGTTTACCATCCAGTCAAACTTTTGGCCCATGCCTATCGGACTGTGACGATTCCTGAACTGAGCTAATTGGACCGTACTATTTTATTTTCTTCTCTTCCATGTTATAATTCTTCCGTGTTGGTATTTTACGCATTTTGATATTCGAGGTTCTTCCGAAATATCAGAGAATCAATCGATGGGACATACCGAAAGGAATGTTTATGAAGGTTAAATTCTTTTGTTTTTTCCAGATCACATTCTTTGTTGCGGTCTTCATTACCACAGCTGAGAGTGCTTCATGGCAGATACGTCTTCCTTCGGAACCTTCGCTAAGCGAAAAAACTGCCGCCCAGGAACTTCAGACTCACCTTCTTCAGATGATCGGTCAGGAAGTTCCGATTCTCAATGAACCGGCCGATCTTCCTTCAGACCACGTTTTGTCAGTCGGGAATACTCTTTTTGCCAAGCCGTATCTCGAAAAGGAACATCCCGATCCTTTTCTTTTCGATGAGATTTTTGTTCGTGCCGACGGGACAAATCTGATCTTGTCCGGTCATGAGCGTCGCGGCGCACTTTATGCCGTCTATACGTTCCTTGAAGAAGTCTGCGGATGCCGCTGGTTTACCGATGACGTGTGTATTATTCCGAAGAGTGACGATATTTCCTTTTCGCCAGATTTAGTTATTTCTTATGCTCCGAAATTGATGTCGCGCGAACCGTATCATCATCTTGCGAAACCTTCGCTTTTTTCCGCAAGAAATAAAGGGAACGGTGAAATTGACGCCGAGCATGGCGGTCGCTTGAGTATTCTCAATTGGGTACATTCCGCATTTCACTATATTCCTCCTGAACGATATTTTGATGATCATCCGGAATGGTTCAGTGAACTCAACGGAACGCGAACATTTAAAGATGCCCAGCTCTGCCTGACAAATGATGAAATGCGAAAAGAGCTGACAAAGAATGTTCTCGAAGAGCTCCGAGCTCATCCCGAAACAACGATGATCGACATCAGTCAGAACGACCAATATCGTTTCTGCACGTGCGAAAAATGTAAAGCGATTGATGACGAGGAAGAGAGTCATGCCGGAACATTGATTCGATTTTTAAACCTTGTCGCCGCTGATATTGAAAAAGAGTTTCCAAACGTCCTTGTCGAGACGCTTGCCTATCAGTATACCCGTAAGCCTCCGAAGCTGACGCGCCCACGTGATAACATTGTCATTCGTCTTTGCACCATCGAATGTGATTTTGGGCGACCTCTGGCCGATCAGAACGCTGGTAAGGCGAACCTGGAATTTATGAAAGATATTGAAGGATGGAAAACAATCGCCCCACGCTTGCTGGTTTGGGACTATGTTACAAATTACGATGATTATATCGGTCCCCATCCGAACTGGTGGTCGCTCGGACCAAATATTCGAACGTTCATTGAGAATGGAGCGATCGGTGTTTTCGAAGAGGGGGAAGGGCAAGATTTCTGCGAAATGAAAAACTGGGTACTTCTCAAGCTGATGTGGAACCCTGATCTAGATACTGAATCGCTTATGAATGAGTTTGCCGAAGGATATTATGGCAAGGAAATCGCACCGTTTATCATGGAGTACTGGCACGTTCTACATGCAAGTTACTTGGAGAGCGGCGCTGAACTTGGTTGTTTCCGCGCTCATTCCGACCAGTGGCTCAATCTGAAAACTCTCAATCACCTCACACGAATCTGGCAGGATGCAGAGGATACGGTCAATCGTGTTTACGGTATCGATTCCCCTCAGGCCAAACGTCTTCTCAAATCGCGAACAGCTTTAGATTCGGTTTGGTTAACACGCTATCAAAATCTTCTGATAACAGCGAAACGGGAAAATCTTCCCTTCGGCGGCCCTGCCGATTATAAAACCGCGGCAATGGCTTTCGGCCAGCGTTGCATCGAATACGGATATGATGGGCCCGAAATTCATACCGTGGGGGTTGACGGTCGCAAGTGGTTTGAAGATTTGCCGGAAAATAAAGTCACACCCCAGCCACTTTCATTAGATCCGTCCGATTGGGAAATCACCGGTAATGGCGAGGTTACGGAAGACGCTGTTTCGATCGTCGGAACTGAAGATAAAACGATTGCTCTCTATAAACCTTCTGGATATGACGCGATAGATATCAACGCCGAGTTCCTTCTTGATTCAAACGAGACTGCGTTTGGCGTTATTTTTGCCGCTTGTGGAAACGATTGTTATTCCTATTTGCGACTTGATGCTGAATCGGTTTTGACCGGTGCGGTAGGGCCTGTCATCGAGAAATTTCGTCATGCCGAAAATCCCCTGAGTACCGGAGAGTGGCATTCGATTCGACTTCGTTTTACACCTCAGCATGATCTGTTTGCCCTTTTTATCGACGGGAAATGCCATTATGAATGGCTCTTCTATCCACGGTCTGAACAAAAGAGCGGAAGGGTCGGGTTCTTTGCCGAAAACGGAAATGTACGCATCCGAGACGTTTATGTCACCGGCGCAAGAGATAACTGATTCCGTTATCTCAGTTGTTTATTTATCGTCGGGGGGAACAGGTCCCCCCCGACACATGAGGAAACACCGATTTTGTTATGTTGTTCTACAGTCTCAGAAATTTCTTGTGCTTATAGAGCGTCCAGAGGAGCAACCATGTAAAGGTGAACCCTAAGATTGACCGTAGCGGCATAAACCATTCGCCAATATGATGTTCGAGCCCCCGGAATATGTTTCCCGCGATCGCATAGAAGTCGATAAAATTGGGGAGCATATAGATTAAAATGGAATTCATTCCGATTACGAGAAGGAATGTTTTTAGTAGTGGAACGTGCAGAACATCGTAGATCTCGTGGAATAGACCCAGGAGAATATAGCACAAACCGCTGGAGTACAGAACCATCGACGGGGTCCAGATGTGTTTTATCAGGGGACAGTAGCCGAAAGTTCCTTGTGGAATCTTCCCCCAATACCACCCGGCAGCGGCACAGATTGCACCGATTCCTATCAAAATGGCTGCGGTAAGATGTCCTGATTTTCCCGCGTCTGTTCGTGATTTAATGATCTCACCGCCAATAAGGCCTGAAATTGCCGTGACTCCAAAAGTTAGGCTACTGAGTATCCAAGTGTAGTGATAGTTTTCAGAAAAAGTCCATGAACCGTCCTCTATAAACGAAACGCCATCCATCCAACGCCCTAAGACCGTGCGATCGATCCATTCCGCGAGATTTGTCCATTTATCAAAACTTCCGCTTCCACAATCACCTGCTTTGATCCAAGTCATTGCGCCCCAGAAGATGACCATCAAAATAATCGCTACAACAGCCTGTCCCCACTTCTTTACCAGGAAATAACATGCAACGGCAAAGAGGTACCCCGCTGCGATGGCTTGCAGTGTGTTAGAATAGAGTCTAAGACCTTCCCATTTCAGATTAAGGAGATTACCCTGCGCGATCATTCCAAAAATCCAAAGTAAAAGAATTCGGCGGATCAAACGAAACCAAAATCGAAATTTGGAGGGATTAGGATTTTCCGAGCTTTTTTTGTATTTGGCCATCGAGTAGCAGATCGTTACCCCCGACATAAAAATAAAGAGCGGCATGATCAGGTCGTGGAGTGTAAATCCTTCCCAATCGGAATGCTCGCAAATCTGGTGATTCAGCGTTTTCCAGAATGGTGATCCTTCAGTAAACTTCGAAAGGGGGCCGTACATCAGCTTGCCATAAATTCCGGTGAACCCGCAAAGGAGAAATAGGTCGAAACCGCGAAGCGCATCGAGTGAAATAACTCGAGTTTTCTGCAACGGCGTCACAACAGGTTTTGAAGTTGAGGTATGCTCTGACATGCTCTATCTGCCCCTTCTTTATAGAAAGTGAGTTTTTCCGCGAGTCGTAGAGTGAGATCTTCGCGTTTATATAAGAAACAGCGTCTTACATAAACGATAAACGGCAGAGATTATACTTTTTGTCTTACGGTTCGTCAATTGGATTAATTTCAAACCGATGCGTTCCCGACCCGACCTTTGGGATGACATAAAAACCGTCTTTTAATTCCGGAACGATTTTTTCTCCGTCAAAAATGATAGTTTATTATCACTTTCTTTGT
>CADBQY010000053.1 GCA_902796885.1 uncultured Planctomycetota bacterium | reverse complement strand
CGCGTCAGGCGGTGCGGCTTCGCAGGCGGATCGCAACCCCGGGTCAGCGGCCAACGAGCCGCTCGGCCCCGCGATGCCCTCATCGGGCCGTACATTGCCCGCCGCGGCTTCGCGGATGGGATATGACGCGCTGGAGACGGCCGGGAAACGGATTTCGACGATCTCGATGTCCGAAGACCGCGTGCTCGACCGCCAGGCCCGCGCCGGTCTGACCGAGTCGGTCCGCGAAGCCGAACGGAACTTCACGCTCGCCGGGTTCGCGATCCGGAAGCATATCCAGTACATGTCGGAGTTCCGCTTCTCCTGCGATACCGACGACGAATCGTTCAATAACCTCGTCGAAGCGCTCTTCCGCCGATGGGCCGACGATCCCCAGCGCTGCCACGCGCAGCGCCGACACGCGTTCCCGAAACTCCTCACCCTCATCGAACGGCACCGGCTGACCGACGGCGACGTGGGCGTCCTCCGATGCAGCGACGGATCGATCCAGATCGTCGAAGGGGACCGGATCCGATCCGAGTTCGCCGAAGAAATGGATCCCGACGTGGTTCAGGGCGTCCGGCTCGACCGGACCGGCGCGAACAAGGCCTACGAAATATGGCGGCGCCCGACCTGGGGAGGCGTCTGGGAAAAGGAACGCGAAGTCTCCGCCCGCGATATGGATCTGATCGGTTACTTCGACCGCCACGATCAGGTCCGCGGCGTCTCGCCACTGGCTCCCGCGATCAAAGCGCTCTATCAGCTCAACGACGGGATCGATTACGCGCTCGCCAAAATGAAACTCGAACAGCTCATCGGACTTGTCACCAAACGGCTCCCCGAAGCCGATCCGCTCGGCAGGGTCGAACTCGACGAGCAGGCGGGACAATGGCGCGAAGAGTTCGGCAAAGGACTCAAACATCTCGACCTGTCGGTCGACGAAACCGCCGAGTTCCTCCACGGAGATACGCCAAGCCAAAACTTCCAGTCGTTCACCGAGTTCGTTATACGGCTCATCCTCGCCGCCCTCGACGTGCCCTACTCGTTCCTTGACGGTTCAAAAACGAATTATTACGGGTCCAAAGGGGAACTGAACGGGTACGTCAACGGGTGCCGGAAACGGCAGGAAGAGATGATCGTCTGGCTCAACCGGCTCACGCGCTGGCTCCTCGCCCGATGGGCCGCCGAAGGGACGCTCCCCCTCCCCGCCGGAAAAACGTCCGACGACATTCCGTTCACGTGGGTCGGCGCCGGAACGCCGTTCTGGCGCCTGATCGACGACTCCAAAGGATACCAGATCGCCGTGCAGAACGGGTTCACCAACCCCGAAGCCGTCTGCAGCGAACACGGCGGGAACTTCTACGACAATATCGACCGGACCGCCGCGTGCCTCGAATACGCGCGGCAGCACGGAATCGTTATGCCGTGGGATCCCGACGTGATGGGAAAAGTCAATACCGGACTATAGGGCGCGAGCCGCCGAAGTCGCAGAAGCTGGTGCGTCAGCCAACGAGCTGACGCCAATCATTGCCAACCCGGGCTCCGGGTCGGGGATATCCAGAATACCGGAAATACCGACAATCCCGCAACGGAACCGAATAACACCACAGGAGAAACCAAAATGTCGAATCCGAAATCGCTGATCAGCGCGAACCAGACCGAAGTCTTCGTGCAGAACCAGAACACCTACGGCGCCGCCGCGCTGTCGGGCATCGCCGTCGCCGCGGGACACACCGCCGTCCTCCTCGTCCATACCGCCGAAGCGCTCACCGACGCCGCCCTGGCCGAACTCTTCAGCGGCGAAGGCGAAACCGCCGAAATCCTCGCCCAGGACAACGTCCCCGAAGCCGAAGGGTATACCCCCGCGCTCGAAGGACGGCTTCACGTCAAATACACCAAAACCGCCGCGCAGGAAGGATGAAGATGATCACCGTCAGACTGAACAGCGAGACGACGACGCCGAACGGCGCGGGCCGGGGACGGACGATCGGGCAGACCGAACCGCTCGACGTGCGGCTGACCATCCTGTCGGGAAACGACCTGTACCACTGGATCCCGTCCCTCGACGACGACGGATGGGGGTCGGAATACACGCGGTTCGTCTTCGATCTCGATTCCGTGCAGTTCAACGACCGAATCCCGCTCGACTATAACCACTCCGACGGCGAAGTGATCGGCTCGATCGACCGGATCGCCGCCGAAAACGGACGGCTGGCCGGCGTCGGAAAGATCGTCCCGTTCCGGCCGGACGACCGCGCCGCCGAAGTCGCGTATAAGATCGGACTCGTGCCGTTCGGCGTCTCCCCCACCGTCACGTTCGACGAGGCGACCGTCACCCGCGTCCCGAAAGGCGTGTCAGCCGAAGTCAACGGCCGGGTCTACGACGGCGAAATTTCCATTATCCATAACGCGCGAATCCTCGGCGCCGCCGTCTGCCCCTATCCGACCGATACCGGCACGACCGTCGCCGCGCTCGCCGCGCACAAATCAGGAGGGATAAGAACGATGAGTATTTTGAAACCTGTCACCGAAGAGCTCGAAGCCGACATTGACGTGACCAAGAAAGACAAAGGGGCCGCAGATGAAATCAATACTGCTGATCATGATCGGGATGGCGCTGGCGGCACTGATCCTGGAAACGCCGATCCGGACGCTGGCGGCGAAAACGCTGGACAAAGCGAAGACGCTGGCCAAGAAAACGGCGGCGGCGGTGATCCCGCTCCTACCGACGGGGAAACTGACGGCGGTGAAAACGCTGGCGGCGAAACTGGCGGAGACGATCCGCAAGAACCTGTGACCGGCGAAAACCCCGATATCGCCGAAGGCGGCGACGCCGGCGAAGGCGAAGGGGGCGGAGGCGAAGGAGGCGAAGGCGACGGCGAAGGAGGCGGCGGAGACGCCGGTCTGAAAGCCGAAGTCGCCGAACTCCGGAAAGAGGTCGCCGCGCTCCGCGCCGAGGTCGCCCGAAACGCCGGGCTCGCACGGCACGGCGAAGGCGCCGAACCGGTCGGGTTCTCACACGAAGGAAAGAACGAAATGAGCTACGCCGACGCCGTGGCGGCAAGGCTCGAAAAACTCAAGAATCAATAACCCCGAAGCCGGGGTCGGCAATAACGCCCGGCGAGGGCTGAGCGGGGCCGAGCGGCTCGTTGGCCGGGGGCGAGCCGCCCAGGGCAATATAGGCCCGGCGAAGGATAAACCGCGGCCGAGCGGCTCATTGGCCGGGGGCCACGAGAAACGAGTAATCGCGAAATAACCACCCAAAGAAGGAGGGATTGATATGGCTACTGTCACTTGGCATGACATTTTGAAGTTCGACGGATTCGGCGGAAAAGAGATCGCTTCGGAAGTGAATATCTCCTGCCCCGAGTTCACCGGCGTCGACCGGTGGGGGACCTCGTTCAATATCGGCGGGGCCCAGTCGACCATCGATCAGGACTATTTCGAAGGTCTGATCCGGAAGGAATCGACCCCGTCGTCCCCGTTCCGGTGGACCAACGAAGGGGTCGGGATGGACGTGGGCGTCTATGAACGCACCCTGTTCAAACTGTTCAACGTTACCAAATATTTCTGGTGCGACGCCTCCCTGATCGACCGCGACCGCGCGCGCGGCACCGCGTTCCTCAAAAACGAAGGACGACGTATCCTCGAAGAGACCATCGTCTCGCTCGGCCGGCAGTTCTTCTATGGCGGTACCGCCGCCGGCGACGAAAAAGGGTTCCAGGGACTCGCTTCGTTCGTCGACGCCGCCCATACCGTCAAGGCTGGAGGGTCGGCCGGATCGGGGAGCGCCACCGGTCTGACCAGCGTCTACTTCGTTCGGTTCAATCCGTTCGACGCCGTCTCGTGGCTCTTCGGCCGCGACGGGTATTTCGGCCTCTCCGATCTCGTTAAAGCCGATATCGCCGACGCCAATAACGCCGGGAAATATATCCCCGTCTACCGGCAGCGGCTCGAGTTCTATCCGGGACTCGCGTTCCAGTCGCAGTACGCCGCCGCGCGTATCGCCAATATCGACGCGTCGAGCGCGTTCACCCCCGGCTCGATCTCCAAGACCGCGCTGACCGACGAACATATGCTCGTCGCCCTCTCGACCCTCAAAGGCGCGCGGCCCGACGCCATCTTCATGCCCTACGCCGCGGGTATCCTCCTTGGCGCCTCGCGGCAGCCGTCGATCACCGTCGGGAACAACACCATCGCCGGCGGTCAGATCGCCGTTCCGAAAGAGTATAACGGGATCCCCATCCTCTATACCGATTCGCTCACCGCCAACGAAGACGCCGTCGCGTAGCCGAAACGCTCGTTGGCGGGGCTTGGGTTCAGGGAGTTTAAATCGGGAGTTTCTCGGCGTTTCTTCCTCCCGACTCCCCCTCTTTCACATACACAGGAGATATAACATGGCAACCAAAAAAGGATATACCACTCAGGATGCCGCGCTGGCCGCCTCGATCGCGCTGCCGGCCGCGGCGGGAACCGTTTATTCCGACCCGATCGATCTGGGACCGATCAGCGGGAATCTCGGCGTCCGCTCCGAAAAGTTCGAGCTGGCCGTCGTCGCCCCCGCTCTGACCGCCGCACAGCTCCCCGCGTCCGCCTCGATCGCCTATAAGATCCAGGCGTCGGACGACAAGACCTTCTTGGAAGGGGTCGTCGCCTGGGACATTCTCGAAGCCGGTCAGTCGGGCGGCGCCAGCGGCGCCGATGGCGGCGAAACCCGGTTCCGACCGCCTATGGATTCCCCGAGGTACTGGCGACTCGCCGCTACCGTGACCGGAACCGTCGGGTCGTCCCTCAAAAACGCGTCGATCGGACTGAAATACGTCTGCTAGGCAGGGAGTCCCTGCACCAGAGCAGGGGGAATGATGGACAATCTTAACGCGCGGATCGCGGACGCGACCTTTCGCATCTATCACCGGCTGAACCCTTGCACCGTCGTTATCGAACGGGAGGGACGGCTGACCGCGCGGCTGAACGCCATCGTCCATAACTCCAGCGCCGATTTCAACCTCCGCGCCAAAGGATCGTTCCCGGTCATGACCCGCGTCTTTATCGTCGACGTGAAAGATTGCCCCGGTCTCAAACCGCGCCGGGGCGATACCCTCACCGCCACCGAAAAGGAAACCGATACCCGCTATATCGTCGCCGCCGATACCGATACCCCCGCCGTCCAGACGTGGAAAGGGTATAAGCGGTTCCTCAAAATTCGATGCCGGCAGACAGGAAGTTCCTGACGACGGAAGGGATAAGCAATGTATAACGTTCCGAGAATCGGCGTCATCGCCGAGGCGATAAAGTGCGAACTCGCACGGGAGTTTCCCGGCGTCCCCGTACGCCGAAGCTACCGCGCCGATATCGATCTCGACGACGAAACCGGGCCGGTCATTACCGTGATGCCCGACGACTGCGCGTTCGACCCGACCCGGTCCCGCGACTGCCTCTGGCAGGAAGTCTCGCTGATCGTCGCCGTCACCGCGCCGCTCGACGCCGAAAGCGATACGGGCGGGACGCTCGGCGAAGGATGGAACGACCGGATCGATCCGCTCGTCGCTATCGTCGAACGAATCCAGGAAATCTTCACCGGCGGCCGAATCATTACCGCCGACCGCGTCGGTGATCTCGACGTGACCCTCGTCGAAGGAACTCACGCCGAAGGCGCCCCGCTCTACGACTTCGACGAATTGATCGTCAACTCCCGGTTCCTCGGCGTTGTGAACGTTCACACCCGGTTCGAGGTCCCCAGAGATCCAAACCGGATGAAAGGG
>CADBQY010000052.1 GCA_902796885.1 uncultured Planctomycetota bacterium | reverse complement strand
TCTCTTCGTGGCGGAAAAGCGCGCCGCGCTCGAAGTGGTCTATCAGCGTCTGAGCAAACTCGGGCTCGGTCCGTTCTGTCTCGAACTTCATTCGAACAAGGCGGGAAAACGGCAGGTCATCGACCAGCTCGTCGAAGCTGTCCGGTTCAGCGGCGGTCCCGCCGCGGACGAATGGCGGCAGACCGCCGCGCGTCTCGAGGGGGAGAAGGAAAACCTCAACGAATACGTTCGGCTGCTGCACAGCGTCTATCCGAACGGGCAGACGCTCTACGACGCGCTCGCTTTCCTGATCGCCCACGGGGAAGAGAAGTGGAAGAAATGCCGGTTTGAAGGTTCCGCGCTCGAGCTCGACCCCGCGGCCGCCGACCGGATCACGGGCGAGATCCCCGAACAGATCCGCGCCGCGTGCCAGAATCTTCCCGAATCGGCCTGGACCGACTTTCGGCCGATCCGGTCCCGGAAGATCGGCTATACGATCGGGCGCGAAATCGCCGAAACCGCCGAACCGCTCCGGCGGACGGCCGAAACGCTCGGCGCGCAAACGCGGCGGGCCGCCGTCTTTTTTCACTTTTCGGGCCGGGCCGAATCGCTCGCCGAAATCGAAACGGCCGCCGGCGCCGCCGGACGGCTGGCGCGGACGAAAGAGCCTCTGCCGAACGGCTTCTACACGGCGGCGTGGGAGAGCGACGGGGCGGCGCTCGATTCGCTTCTCGACCTAACGGCGCGCCGAAACGAACTCTTGGAAAAGCTCCGCCGGCTCGGCCTGGCGCGCCTGCGCCGCGGCGAGATTCCCTCGCTCACCAAACGCGTGAAAGAGACCGAATCCCCCCTCACCCTATCGAGTCGGCACGCCGCCGGCTCCTGCACAGAGACGCCGATCGCGCGTCTCTGCGGCGAAATCGGCAAGGCGGCGGGTCACCTGGCCGCCGCGTGCCGGTATATCGCCCGCACGCTCGGCGTGGAGCTTCCCGACGAGATTTCCGAGATCACGCTGGGAAACATCGCGCTTTTAATGAACGAACTCCGCCGGCCGACCGCCGCCGAGATTCTGATCGACGCCGACTGGCCCCTTTTCGCCGAAAAAGCGCGTCCCGCCGCCCAGGTCGGCAAAGAACACGCGTTCCTGACCCGTCAGCTCTCGAAATTCAATCTCAAACTCCTCACCGAAGAACTGGCGGACGAGCTGTACAAGGCGTACAGGAAAACGGAACATTCGCTGATGCTCGTCTATCCTTTGGTGAAACGGAGACTCGTCCGCCGCGTTCGCCGTCTTCAGAACGACTGGAAAGAGCCGGCGCCCGCCTACGACACCTTTCCCGACCTCTTCAATTCAATGTCGGCCTACGCTTTTTCGGCGGCTAAAGTTCGCGAGGCGGGTCCCCTGATCCGCAAACACGCGCCGAAAGCGTGGCGGAACGGCCTTGTCGACGAAGAGCTGCTGACGAAATATATCGACACCGGCGAAAACGTCGCGCGCTACGCCCAAAGGGCGTTCGGAGCCGACGCCGCCGTCGTGCTGGCAAATCTTCCCGCCCATATTCAGGAATTTCGCGACGAGAACACCGAGCCGGGCCGCGCGGCGTCCGCCGTCTTCGAGGCGATCGTCCGCCTGTATGACAAGCCGCTCCGGGAGCTTTCGCGCCTCGTCTCCGACGACGCGTCGTTCGACGAGACGACGCTGGCCGAACCGGCGTTCCGCGCGGCGTCCGAGCACGCCGGCCCGATCCCGCTGCGCGACCTTTTGGAAACGCTCGACCGGTATCTGGCGATTCACCCCCTCTGGCAAAGCGCGGTGAAAAAGACCGAGCATCTCCCCCTTCCCCGGCGCGGCTCGGGTCAGCTCGACGCCGAAAAGCTCGCCGAGCTGAAAACGACCGCCGACGCCGCCGACGCCGCCCTGCGCGAACTGCCCGTCTCGCTCCGCGGCGGCGACCTCGCCCCCCTGCGCGCGCGTTTCGGCGCGATTCTCGCCGGCGCCGAAGGGAACGCGCCGTTTGCGGAGCTCGAGTCGATCGGCCGGAACCTGACCGTGTCGATCGCGGCGTTCCGCGCGGCGCGCGACGCGTTCGCCGACCGGCTCGACCTGGAACGCGTCGGGAAATACGCCGACATGACGCCCGAGACGGCCGTCGATCTGGCCGATAAGGTCACGCGGGATCCCGGCCTGTTCGAAGAATGGTGTAACTGGAACAAGGCGTCGGCCGAAGCGCGCGAACACGGACTTTCAAGCGTTCTCGCCCTCCTGGCCGATCGGAAAATCGGCCTCGACGAACTCGGCGACGCGTTCCGCCGCGCGCTATACGCGAAGATGGCCGACGAAGCGCTCGCCCGCCAGCCGGCGCTCGGCCAGTTTCTGGAAGGGAACCACGAGCAGATTCGGAAAGAGTTCCGCGAAAACGACGAGAAATACCGCGAGCAGGTCCGGCGCCGAATCATCGCCGAACTCGCCGCGCGGACGAAAGAGCGGCTCGCCCAACCGGGCGCCGACAAGGAACTCGGGCTTCTCGAACACGAAGCGCGCAAAAAGACGCGGCACAAACCGGTCCGCGTCATTTTGGACTCTCTGCCGAATCTCCTGACCGTACTCAAACCGTGTCTCTTAATGAGTCCGATTTCGGTCGCGCAGTATCTGCCGACTTCGCGCGAGAAGTTCGACTTGGTCGTTTTCGACGAAGCGTCGCAGATCCCGACGTGCGACGCGATCGGCGCCATCGCGCGGGGAAATCAGCTGATCGTCGTCGGCGACCCGAAACAGCTCCCGCCGACCTCGTTCTTCCAGCGCGCGCACGACGAAGAGCCGGACGAAGACGAAATCGAAGACCTCGAAAGCATACTCGACGAATGTCTCACGGCCCGGCTGCACGAAGTGCATCTCCGCTGGCATTACCGGAGCCGGCACGAGTCGCTCATCGCGTTCAGCAACCGTCATTATTACGGCGGTGATCTCTACACATTCCCGGCCGCCGCGGCCGAAGGCGACCTGGGGGTACATTTTCGCCATATTAAGGAAGGCGTCTACGACCGCTCGAAAAAGCGAACCAATCCCGCCGAGGCACGGGCGCTGGTCGACGACGTGGTGTCGCGCCTGAAACGCCCCGATTTCCGGGGGAAGTCGCTCGGAATCGTCACGTTCAGCGAAGCGCAGAAAGGGGCGATCGAAGACCTCCTCGAAGAGGAACGCCAAAACCATCCGGAAATCGACCCGTTCTTCAGCGCCGACTATCCCGAACCGGTCTTTGTGAAAAACCTTGAAAACGTCCAGGGGGACGAGCGGGACGTGATCTACTTTTCGGTCGGCTACGGGCCGGACGCCAACGGAAACGTCTCGATGAACTTCGGGCCGGTCAACCGCTCGGGCGGAGAACGGCGTCTGAACGTGGCGGTCACGCGGGCGAAAGAGGCGATTTTCGTCTTTTCGTCGATCACCTCGTCGGACATCGACCTGGGCCGGGTCGGCGACGGCACGCTCGGCCCGCACCACCTGAAAGCGTATCTCGAATACGCCGAAAAGGGAGCCGACTACCTGCGGCGCGACCTTGACGACGAAACGGAAACGCGGGCGAAAGACCTCTTTGTCGGCGAAGTCGCGTCGGTTCTCCGCCGCGCGGGATACCGCGTCCGCGAACGGCTGGGCCTTTCGCGTTACAAGATCGATCTGGCGGTTTCGCGGCCCGAATCGCCCGACGGGTTCGTCGTCGGGATCGAATGCGACGGGCCGACCTACGCCCGCGCCGCGACGGCGCGCGACCGCGACATTCTCCGCCGGTCGGTCCTGACCGGTCTCCACTGGAACATGCTGCGCGTCTGGTCGGTTCAGTGGTTCAAAGCGCGCAAAAACGCCGAAGAGACGCTTCTGCGCCGCGTGGCGGAATTGTTCGAAAACCAAGCGGCGCCGTCAAACGGGTAAACCGCTCTTCCCCCCTCTCTCGCTTTGAAAGTAAACAAGATGACAGTCAAACTCGCCTTGGCCGGTCTCATTATTTTTGCCGCCGCCCTTTTCACGGCCCGGGGCGACAACCCGGCCGATAGCGGCGGGCTCGGGAGCCTCGACCCCGCCGCGCTCGACCCGACGATCTACAAACCGGTCCCCGAAAAGTGGAACGAGAAGAACCGCGCGTGGCAGGGAGTGGCGAGTATCGAAGCCACCTCGAACGACCGCCTCTGGGCCGTCTGGTATTCCGGCGGCGCGTTCGGGGCGGGACCCGACAACTATGTTCTGCTGGCCACTAGCGGCGACGGCGGCCTCACGTGGAGCAAACCGTTCATGGCGCTCGACCGGGACGACCGGATCCGCCTCTTCGACCCGGAAATCTGGCGCAGTCCGGACGGACGCCTCTGGCTCTTCTGGGCGCAAAGCGAAAGCACCTTCCGGCCCGGCGCCTCACGGTTCGAAATCGAGTGGGACGGACGCCACGGCGTCTGGGCGATGTACACCGAAAATCCCGAAGCGGGGGAAGACGCCGAATGGTCGTTCCCCCGCCGCCTCTGCGACGGCGTGATGATGAACAAGCCGATCGCCGACAAGGAGGGACGCTGGCTCTATCCGGTCGCGCTCTGGAACGCCGGAAAAGCGTATTACAACCTTCCCAAGGAAATACACGGCGCCAACGTCTACGTCTCGACCGACGGCGGCGATTCCCTCCGATACCTGGGGGGAACCGACCGCGGCGGCTTGGCCACCCTCGCCAACGAACACAACCTGATCGAACTGGATAACGGCCGGCTCTGGCTCGTTTCGCGGATCGACGACGGGATCGGCGAGGCGTTTTCCGACGACGGCGGCAAAACATGGACCGAAATGACGAAGACTCCGTACAAACAGTCCTCATCCCGCACGCAGACGCGCCGCCTGATTTCCGGCAACATTCTCTTCCTGAAGAACGGACCGATCGAAGGCGTAGACGGCAAAGACGTCGGCCGCTCGCAGATGATGGCGTTCCTTTCCGAAGACGGCGGGAACACGTGGATCGGCGGCCTCACGCTCGACCCGCGCGACGGCGTCTCGCATCCCGACTTCGGCCAGACCCCCGACGGAACGATCTATATGATCTGGGACCACGACCGCGGCGGGAGCGGCGAAATCATGTTCGCGCGGTTCACCGAAGACGACGTCCGCGCCGGGAAGTTCGTCTCCGA
>CADBQY010000051.1 GCA_902796885.1 uncultured Planctomycetota bacterium | reverse complement strand
TCGGAGACGAACTTCCCGGCGCGGACGTCGTCTTCGGTGAACCGCGCGAACATGATTTCGCCGCTCCCGCCGCGGTCGTGGTCCCAGGTCGCGCAGATCGTCCCGTCGGGAGTCTGGCCGAAGTCGGGATACGAGACGCCGACGCGCGGGTCGAGCGTGAGGCCGCCCGTCCACGTCTTCCCGTCGTCTTCGGAAAGGAACGCCATCATCTGCGAGCGGCCGACGTCTTTGCCGTCTACGCCTTCGATCGGCCCGTTCTTCAGGAAGAGAATGTTGCCGGAAGCAAGGCGTCGCGTCTGCGTGCGGGAGGAAGACTGTTTATACGGAGTCTTCGTCATTTCGGTCCACGTTTTGCCGCCGTCGTCGGAAAACGCCTCGCCGATCCCGTCGTCGATCCGCGAAACGAGCCAGAGCCGTCCGTCTTTCAGCTCGACCAGGCTGTGTTCGTTGGCGAGGGTGGCCAGTCCGCCGCGGTCGGTTCCCCCCAGGTATCGGAGGGAATCGCCCCCGTCGGTCGAGACGTACACGTTGGCTCCGTGCATTTCCTTGGGAAGATTGTAATACGCTTTTCCGGCGTTCCAGAGCGCGGCCGGATAGAGCCAGCGGCCGTGCGAATCGACGATCGGCTTGTTCATCATCACGCCGTCGCAAAGACGGCGGGGGAACGACCACTCGGCGTTCTCCCCCGCCTCGGGATTTTCGGTGTACATCGCCCAGACGCCGTGGCGTCCGTCCCAGACCTTTTCGAAAGGCGAGGCGTCTTTTCGGAAAGTGCTTTCGCTCTGCGCCCAGAAGAGCCAAAGGCGTCCGTCCGGACTGCGCCAGAGCGCGGGATCGAAGAGGCGGATCTGATCGTCCCGGTCGAGCGCCATGAACGGTTTGCTCCACGTGAAGCCGCCGTCGCCGCTGGTGATCAGCAGAAGATAGTTGTCGGGGCCTTCCCATTCGCCGCCGGAATACCAGACGATCCAGAGCCGCTCGTCCGACGCGGCCTCGATGCTCGGGATTCCCTGCCACGTGCGGTTCTTCTCGTTCCACTTTTCGGGGACCGGCTTGTGGATCGTCGGGTCGAGCGCGGCGGGGTCGAGGCTCCCGAGCCCGCCGCCTTCGACCGGTTCGGCGTCCGCGGCGAAAACCGCCGCGGTAAGGCATCCCGCGGCCAGAGCTAAAAGTCCAAACAAGACGTGTTTTATCTTCATTTTGGTGTTCCTTCCTTTCGATTACAGTATATCGAAGCGCAAGGCGAAAATCAATCGTGTGGAATCTTTCCGGCGATCTCCTTTTAGAATTCCCGTCCCTCTTTGATGAACGGAGCGATATTCTCGTGGCAAATGCCGCCTCGACGCTGGATCGGGTCGTTACGGGTGAGAACGTATTTCGGATAATTGTCTTTGATTTTTTCAAGCGGCCGGTATTCGCGGTTTTCTGTTTCGAGACTGTCGGCAATCGTCATGGCGACTTGCACGTAGGCGTAGTCGGTTTGGTTCCGATTGAGAATGAAGTCGCATTCCAGCTTTCCGATTTTGCCGACGCTGACGCCGTATCCTTTCGATTTTGCGTAGAGATAAACGATATTTTCCAGCACCGGACCGTAATGGATGCGCCGGTCGGTGTTCGTGGCGAAGTAGAAACTCGGGTCGGCCAGGTAGTATTTCAGGTCTCCGGCAATCGACCGGCGTGATTTCAGGTCGAATCGAGTACAGGGGCAGATGATTTTCGCGTCTTCGAGAATTCTGATGTATCGGCGGAGCGTCTCCCGTTTGATCGGGCAGCCGTTTTTGGCGAGGTCGTTCAGCATGTTTGTCAGGCTCGTCGTCGCGCCGAAGTTATTGACGACGTAGCGCTGAACCGTCTCGAAGACCGAGACGCCGCGAATACGGACGCGCCTTTTGATATCTTTTTCGAAAATCTCGCGTATGATTTCCCGAACATAAGTCTGTTTGTCCGCCCCTTCGTATTCGAGCGCTTTCGGAAACCCTCCCTCGGTCAGGTAGCGGTCGAACTCGGCGGTCAGGTCGTCCGAAACCGTTTTGCCGAGGAATCTTTTCATTTCCAGATATTCCGCGAAACTGAGCGTCCCGAGTTCAAATTCGAGGTAACGGCCCGTCAATTTGGTGACAAGTTCGCCGCCGAGCAGGTAAGAGTTCGAACCGGTGATGAAGATGGAATACTCCTCTTCTTCCCGAAACGCGTTGAGAACTTCCTCAAAGTTTTCAACGTTTTGGATTTCGTCGATAAAGAGGTACTTGATTCCGTTTGCGGCCGATTTTTCTTCAATGAGCGAATCGAGTTGATCGGCGGTTTTTACGTCGCGAAAGCCCCGCTTGTCGAGATTTAAGAAAATGATGTTTTCGGCGGGAACGCCCGATTCGGCCAGCTCCTCGGCGATCGTCCGCATCAGGCACGATTTTCCGCACCGCCTGACCCCGGTGATCACCTTGATCATTCCGGTGTCGCGGTAGAAGCCTCTGATTTTTTGTAAGTAATCTTCCCGTCGGTAAAGTTTCATCGGTTTTCCCCTTTGAGGAGTTGTTTTCATAAAATATTATATAGTAAAGAGCGTAGTATGCAAGTTAAGGGGGTAACTTTTATTGAAAATTAAAAAGTTACCCCTTTAAAAGTATTTTAACGCAAGAAAGACAATAAGAAAAACTTATAAACGGCCTTTCCGTTCGCCGTCTCATTTTTCGAGCCGGTTGACCGCTTTGGCGGGGAGCGCCTTCTCGGAGACGAACTTCCCGGCGCGGACGTCGTCTTCGGTGAACCGCGCGAAC
>CADBQY010000050.1 GCA_902796885.1 uncultured Planctomycetota bacterium | reverse complement strand
TGATGGCGAACCGCCTTTCGGTCAAAGATAACTGCAAAGTGATCGCGCTGGCCGACCTCTTCGAAGAAAACCTTGTCAACGCCAAAGAGGCGTTCGAATCGCTCGAAGACGACCGGTTCGCCGTCGACGACGACCACCTCTTCTGCGGATTCGACGCCTATAAAAAGGTGATCGACCTCTGCGACCAGGTGATGATCGTCACCACGCCGTCCTTCCGTCCGGTTCACTATCGGTACGCGGTCGAAAAGGGGAAAAGCATCTTCATGGAAAAGCCGTGCTGCGTCGACGCGCCCGGTTACCGTTCCCTCCTCGAATCGAACAAGATCGCCGACGAAAAGGGCCTGACGGTCGTGGTCGGGTATCAGCGCCACTATCAGCCGGAATACCAGCAGATGGTCGAGCAGATCGCCGAAGGCGCGATCGGCGACGTGCTGAACGTCCGGGTCTACTGGAACAGCACCGGGATCTGGGAACGCCCGCGTCAGGCGGGGGACACCGAAATGAAATACCAGATCCGCAACTGGTATCATTTCCCCTGGCTCAGCGGCGACAACATCTGCGAACAGCACTGCCACAACATCGACATCGGGAACTGGTATCACTGCAAGGGGGATTTCAAAGGCCCGCTCGCCCATCCGGTCAAAGTCAACGCGATGGGCGGCCGCCAGGTGCGCCGATTCCCCTTCTGCCAGAACTCCGGATGCCGGTTCGACCACTTCTTCTGCGAATACACCTACGCCGACGGAAGTCAGATGTACAGCCAGAGCCGCCAGCAGGAAGGAACCTGGCCGATGATCGGCGAAATCGTCTACGGCACCAAAGGGGTCGGCGGCGCCGGCTGGCTGGACGACTACCAGGGGAACCCGATCTGGCGCTATCAGGGGGAAGTCACCTACATCTACAACCCCGCGCCGAAATCGTACGAGACCGAGCAGGAAATGCTCGTCAAATGGACTCGGGAAGGGACCCCCCATAACGACGGCTGGCACGCCGCCCATTCGTCGATGACCGCCGTCTTCGGAATGCTCGCCGCCTATTCGGGGCAGGAACTCGACTGGGACGACGTCGTCACCAACGGCAAGGCCGAGTTCCCCGTCGACGGCGTCACCTCGTGGGATCAGGACCCGCCGATCCATCCCGACACGACGCCCCCCGCGCAGCCGGAACCGGGCCAGTTCATCTACGAGAATTCCGTTCCGCTCCCCGGTTTCTGGAAGTGGGACAACTAACCGCCGAAAGGGTCCGCTAACAGATGAAGAGCGGCGGCCGAAGGCCGCCGCTCTTTTTTTTCACGCCGCTATTGAGTGACGGTGATATTCCGATAAAAGACTTCGGCGCCCTCGGACTGGATCTGAAGGCGGCCGGATGTGCGGCTCAAATCCGTCACACGGTTCACCAGGACGCCGTCGACGTAAAACTCGGCCGCGTCCCCCTCGGCGACGACTTCGAGCCGCGTCCATTCGCCCTGTTTGGCAATCTCGTCTTTGGAGCGGAATCCCGCGACGTCTTTCCAGTCGGGATCGAATCCCCACCAGCGGAACGGCCCCTGGGCGTGCTTGGTCAGCGTCACGTTTTCGCCCCCTTTCGGGTCGAAGATGCGCTGGCCGCCCCGCACGGTCACCCGCCCCGTCGCCGTATAGCCTTCCTCTTCGTTGCCGACGAGCCAAAAATCGCCGATTCCCCCTTCGACGATGTTCGCCTCGAAGGAGTAGAGCCAGATCCGGGCGAAGCCGCCTTCCTCGCCGCCGGCGTGGAAGAGGAAACCGGAGTCGCGCGCCAGGCCTTTGCGCGGGCCGTGCGTTTCTTCCCCCCATTTGAATTCAAGAGAGGCGTGGTAATCCGAAAATTCGCCGTCGGTCGAAATGCCTCCCCACTCGGCGCCGGAGATTCGGATGACGCCGTCCCGCACCGTAAAGACGTTTTCGGGATCTTCCCCCGTCTCGCGTCCGTTCAGGTGCTTCGTCCATCCGGTCAGGTCGCGGCCGTTGAAGAGTTCGGTCACTTCGGGCACGTTCATCTTGTAAATCCGAATCCCCTCTTTCCACGAAAAGAACGCCGTCAGGAACGTGCCGCCGTCGTTAAAGAGAACCGCCGGATACTGCCAGTTCTGATCGTCGGACTCCGACACGCCGACGACGAACCGCCGTCCGAGAAGTCTGCCGCCGTCGGCGGAAAGACGGCCGTAATACATAAGCGCGCGGCTGCCGTTTCCGGAGACTCGGCCGTCGCGCAGCGGGTTCCAGACCGCCAGGAGTTCGTCGCTGCCGGGGATCCGTTTAATGACGGCGGGCGAAAGGGGCGAATCGAGAACCGAGGGAACCGGCTCGCTCCACGACTGGCCGCCGTCCGACGAGTAGACGAAATACTGGCTTCCCGCGTCGGTCCGAATGTTCATCAAAACGCGGCCGTCGGCGAGCTCGCAGACCCCCGGCTCCTGATACATCACGCCGCCGGGATTCGGCGCGCGGTCTCCTTCGCGCCAGGTGGCGCCGCCGTCGTCGGAAATCAGGCAGAAGACGTCCGCCGACCAGAGGAGCTCCTGACCCCTTTCGATCTTTTTGAGCGGATGCCGCGCCGCCGGCACGAGGATCCGCCCGTCCGAAAGAATCGCCGCGCGGTCGTTATTCACCACATTATAGGACGGTTCCGAAACGAGCGCGATCCGCGCGCCCCACGTTTTCCCCTCGTCGCCGGAAAAACGCAGGTACGGCCGGCAATCGATCTCCGACTCCTTAACCAGGTAGAAGAGCGCGATCCGCCCGTCGTTCATCCGGCGGAGCGTGACCGACATCACGTTCAATTTTCCCTCGTTCGGCAAGACGATTTCGTCTTCGCCGCTCCACGTCTCGCCGCCGTCGGCCGAACGGCGCGAGGCCAAATAAGCCGGGTCGTTGTCGCCGGAACGATTCCCGTAATAGTGCGTATAGACGTAAAGGATCTCCCCGTTTTTCAGGCGGATAAAGTCCCCTTCGCTGTTCCGGGGATTATCCGGGCCGAGCGGAACCGTCCCGACGAGCGTTTTCGCCGGCGCGGCGAAAAGCGCGCCCGCCGCCAGAAGCGCGAAACAAAGAAACGCCAAAGACAAAGAATCTTTTTTCATGGACTCCCTCCGATGTATTACATAAAAGACGGGCGAAGAAGACTGTCGGTTCAGTCTTTAATCTGTTCCAACGTCTTTTCGGGGGGCGCGGCGACGCCGCGCTCCTCCTTGCCGGTCTTTTCGCGGAACTCGTCGAACTGCCCGCCCGTATAATTCCAGTCGTTCTTCCATCGGAAGAAAAGACGGCCGTCTTCGTTGAAATAACGGTTCCCGTCGAGGGTCAAGGTCCGATCGGGCCAGTCGGGATTCTCCGGCGTGAAATCGACGCGGACCAGCGATTCGGTGGCGTTACAGAAGACGTTGTCGCGCACGACGAAGTTTTCGGTCGGCGCGCCGTTGCCGTACATCATAATGCACCGGCCGTTCGGGTCGGGCCTCTGAATATGCCCCCAGCCGAACCCGGCGTTATAGCAGAGGTTCTGCTCGAAGAGGATATTCGCCGTTTTCGACCCCGCGCCGTTCCAGTATTCGAACGAGTACTCGGCGTTCCAGATCACGTTGCCCCGATAGGTGATGTTCGACTCGACGTTCCCGCCGACTCCCTGATTCGTCAGCGCGGCGTCGTAGATTTCCCACAGCTTGTTGTTCTCGACCAGACAGTCGTCGGCCTGCCCCCAGAATTCGATCCCGTTTCCGAACCGCACGCGGCCGCCGTCGCCGCCGCCGAGTCCCTGGTCCCCGCCGCCGATCCACGAGATGTCGCAGTTGCGGATCGCGTAGTGCTTCACGTCGCCTCCGCCGAACCCGTGCGAGCCGCCGTACCGGACGTCAAGACCGTCGACGATGACGTTCGACACGTCGGAATGAGAGATCACGTATTTCGAAATCGCGGCTTCCAGACGATCGTATTTCACGCCGGGATTCTCGTCGGAATAGAAGTAGATGCGCTTATCGCCCGTAATGTCATACCAGAAATCGTCCTGCGACTTCAAATCTTCTTTCCGCCACCGTTTAAACGCGGCGCGGGAGCCGTCGATGACGATGTTCCCGATATCCCATTTGCCGAACGCCGGAACGATCGCCTTGAAACAGACCCAGAGATTTTCGCCCGCCGCCTCCCAGCAGCACTCGTTGTTCAGCGGAAGGGATCCAAGGATTTTCGGTTTCGGCCCCTGCCCGTAGGCGCCGTAATAGATCGGCGCGCCGTCGGCTCCCGACCGGAGCTGAAGACTCCCCCGCCATTGGCTCCCGCGGGCGAACAGAACGCGATCGCCGGGACGAAACGGAAACGAGTTGACTTTCGACAGCGACGACCACGGCGTGTAAGGGGTCAGGCCGTCGAATGTGTCGCGGCCGTGTTCGTAATTGACGTAATAGTCGGCGGCCGCCGCGGCCCGCGCCGCCAAAAAGAAAGCTAAAAAGAGCAGGCTCGTCCATCGAAATTTTTTCATCGTCCCCTCGTCGTTCAATACGTTACGCAAAAGGCGTCCCTGCAAAAATAAAAAAGGGCGGCTCTCGTTCCGTGACCCAAGCCGCCCGTCGATCGACACGCGCGCCGCGTTTCGGTCAATAGACGTGATTCCAATGCTTCATCCGTTCGAGCGGCTTCTCGGGGGGAGCGGCGACGCCGCGCTCCTCTTTGCCGGTCTTTTCGCGGAACTCGTCGAACTGGGCTCCCGAATAGTTCCCGTCGTTCTTCCATCGGAAGAAAAGGCGGCCGCCGTCGTTAAAATACCGGTTCCCGTCGAGGATCAAGGTCCGATCGGGCCAGTCGGGGTTATCCGGCGTAAAATCGACGCGCACCAGCGACTCGGTGGCGTTGCAGAAGACGTTGTCCCGAATCACGAAGTTTTCGGTCGGCGCGCCGTTGCGGTACATCATGATACACCGGCCGTTCGGATCGGGCCGCTGAACGTGCCCCCAGCCGAATCCGGCGTTGTAGCAGAGATTCTTCTCGAAGAGGATGTTCTCCGTCCGGGACCCCGCGCCGTTCCAGTACTCAAACGAGTACTCGGCGTTCCAGATCAAATTTCCGCGATAGGTGATATTCGACTCGACGTTCCCGTCGACCCCCTGGTTCGTCAGCGCGGCGTCGTAAATCTCCCAGAGCTTGTTGTTTTCGATCAGGCAGTCGTCGGCCTGCCCCCAGAACTCGATCCCGTTTCCGAACCGCACGCGGCGGCCCTCCCCCCCTCCGCGGTATTGGTCGGCGCCGCCGATCCACGAAATATCGCAGTTGCGAACCACGTAGTGCGCCGTCCCGCCGCCTCCGAACCCGTGCGCCGCGCCGTAACGAACGTCCAGCCCGTCGACGACCGCGTACGAAACGCCGGAATGAGAGATCACGTGCCGCCCGATCGCGGCCTCGACGTCGATATACTTCTTTCCGGGATTCACGTCCGAGTAATAATAGACGCGCCGATCGCCGGTAATGTCATACCAGAAATCGTCCTGCGCTTTCAGGTCCTCTTTCCGCCATTTTTTAAACGCGGCGCGATGCCCGTTCAGGATGATGTTCCCGACGTCCCAATCGCCGAAGACCGTCGACGCGTTCTTCCACGAAACCCAGAGGTGATCGCCCGCCGGTTCCCAGTTGGCCGGGCTGTTCAGCGGCGTCGAACCAAGGATGATCGGTTTCGCCCCTTTCCCGTAAGCGCCGTAATAGAGGGGCGCCCCTTCCGCGCCCGACTTCAGCTGCAGATTCCCGCGCCACTGGCAGCCGCGGGCGAACAGGATACGGTCGCCGGGCGCGAACTCAAACTCGTTCACCTTCGCGATCGACGACCACGCCGTTTTGGGAGACAGTCCGTCGCTGGCGTCGCTTCCGTGGTTGTTGTCGATGTAGTAGTCGGCGGCCGACAGAGCGCGCGCGGCCGCGAGGAGAACGAAAAATGACGCACATAAAAAACGGAACATTTTCATCGGACCCTTTCTGAAAGAACCCCCGCCGCGGCGAACGTCGCCGAACGCGGGGAAGAATACGGGAAGGCGATCGCGTCTTTGACCGGCGACCCGGACGGAGGCGAAACGCTCCCGGTCGGCGGCGCCCCGCACTATTATTTCACCTCTCTCATTTTACCTTGAACGATTCCCCTCCGCAAGCTCGGCGCCAACCAAAAGAACGCGCAGATCGCAGACGTTTGTCCCGGTCGCCCCGGGCCGGAAAAGACCGCCGAACTTTTGAAAAAAGGCGTACGCGTCGTTCCGACGCGCGGCGTCGCGGGCGGCGGCGAGTCTTTCCTCCGCCGAACCGCCGGCGCGATCGACGAACCCGTCGTCGAAATAGGCCCCGGCGGCGTCGGTCGGCCCGTCCTCGCCGTCGGTTCCTCCCGAAAGGAACGCGAACCGCGCCGGAAATCGATTTCGATTTTGAAACGCCTCGATCAGAGCCAAAAGGACAAGCTGAGTATTCCTGCCTCCCGCCCCCCGGATTTCGGGGGGCGCGAGGGTCACCGTCGGTTCGCCGCCGCTGATCAGCGCCGTCGGCGTTCCGCCGGCACGTTGGCGCCCGATCGCCGCGATCAGCCGCCGGGCGACCTCGCCGACGTCCCCTTCCGACCGCGGCGCGCTCTCGCCGATCGCGCGAAACCCGAGCCGTTCGGCGCGCTCGACGGCGGCGTCGACCGCCGACCGGTTATTTCCGACGATCAGATTTCGGTGATTCTCGTATCCCGCGCCGGTCAGGGGGTCGGGTACAAAATCGCGGTCCCGCTTTTCGAGCGCGGCGGTCACGTCGGTCAGCTCGGCGCGGCCGGCGAGACCGAATCGGCGGAGAACTTTCAGCGCGTCGGCGGGAGCCGACGGATCGGCGGCCGTCGCGCCGCTGGCGATCACGTCGAGCGGATCGCCCAGCACGTCAGAAAGGATCAGCGCGGCCAGGCGTTTTCCGCGCGCCATTCGGCGCATTCCTCCCCCTTTCATCAGGCTCAGCTGTTTGCGGACCGTGTTCAGTTCGACGATATTCGCCCCCGCGCCCGAAAGGAGCCGGGTCACCAGCGCCTTCTTTTCGAGGGAGATTTCGGGAATCGGCAACGGAGCCAAGGCCGACCCGCCTCCGGAAATGAGCGCCAGGATCAGGTCGTCCGGCCCCGCCGATTCGATCAGCCGCGCGATTTCGCGCGCTCCCGCCGCCCCCGCGTCGGTCGGCTCGTTCAATCCCGCCGGCCGGCCAGGATGCGCGTGAACGGCGCGCAGCGGAACAAGCGCGTTCGCCGGAAGGTTGACCCAGCCGGTCAGACGGCCCGTCTCGATCAGAGGCGCGAGAGCCTTTTCGGCCCCGGCGGCCATCGCGCCGGTCGCCTTTCCCATACCGACGACGATCACCCGGGCGCCGGCCGGCAGGCGAAACGCCTCGCCGCAGACCGTCACGTCCGCCGGGCCGGCCGGGTCGCCGGAAAAGGCCAGACGGCTCTCGATCAGCCGCTCGGGCTGAACCGCGCCGACGCCGGTTTGCCAAAGGGAAATCGCCGTATCGGTCAGAGAAAGGGACACGCTGAAAACCTCCGAAATGTGAAAGAAACGGACCGCGCCGAGCGCGCGCCCGCTCCGCCTCCATTATCCGCGCCGAGCCGCCGCGCGTCAAGACAACGCGTTCTCTTCCGTGCCGCCAAAAGATTGAAAGTCCGGTAAAAAAACGTAGAATATAAGGGACGCGGCGGAGATCGTTCCCCGCGAATCGGCAAAAGAAAGGTAGAAAATGGAATACTCTTATAAAACCGCCGGCACCTGCGCCCAACAGATCGACTTTGACATCGACGGCAACGTCGTCAGCAACATCCGTTTCTACGGCGGGTGCAACGGCAATCTGAAAGCGATCTCGAAACTTCTCGAAGGGGCGACCGTCGAAGAAATCGAAAGCAAGCTGAAAGGGAACACCTGCGGACCGCGCCCGACTTCGTGTGCCGACCAGCTCGCCCGCGCCGTACGCGAGGCGTATGACAGTCAAAAGGATTAGTTCCCTTTTATCCGAACTCCCACTGCACCCCGTATCAAACGAAGGAACCGAACGATGACGACACCGATCACACGGCGGGATTTTCTGAAAATGTCGGCCGCGGCGATGACCGCCGCCCCTCTTTTAGAGGGCGTCGGCGCCAAAGAGGCCGAACCGGTTAAGAATTGGTATAAAGGGAATCTCCATCAGCACAGCCAGTGGTCCGACGGGATTCATTTCCCGGAACGGATGGCGGATTTCTACCGTGAAAACGGCTACCATTTTATCTGTCCGTCCGACCACAACTTCTTTCAGAACGACGATTTCCGATATCAGCGCGACTGGAGTATTTCGGAGACGCCGGAGATCAAAGACAAAGAGGCGTTCCGCCGCGTCTTTGAAGGGGCGACTTCTTACTGGAAACCGATTCGCCGCGAAGGTCTCTGGACGGGACTCACACGGGAGATCGTGGACGAACACAAAAAGATCTACGGCGGCGACTCCGTCGAAACCCGCGATTTTGAGGGAACCACGTTTGTCCGCCTAAAGACGTTCCGCGAGCTCGAGGCCGAAAAAAACGATCCGGGAAAATTCCTGATGATCCCCGGTTTTGAACAGACCACGATGCCGGGCGAACAGGGGTATCACGTTCATCTGAATTTCGTCAACGTTCGCGAAGCGTTTCCGACCATCGATCCGAAAGACCCGTTCGGCATTTTGGATCAGAACTTCCGGAAAGCCGAAGAAGTCTACGAGGGTCAGGACTACCTCGTGACCGCCAACCACCCGCTCTGGCCCTACTACGACTTCCAGCCGAGCGACCTGATCCGGCTCCCTCAAATCACCCTTTACGAACTGACCAACAACATTTTTACGCCGGAAGACTCGACCCGGGTCGAAAAGGCGTGGCTTCCCGAACAGATGTGGGATATCGTCAACGCCTACCGCGTCACGCACGACCAGCCGCTCCTTTACGGAATGGGGTCTGACGAC
>CADBQY010000049.1 GCA_902796885.1 uncultured Planctomycetota bacterium | reverse complement strand
TGAAGGATTACGCGTCGCAGTCGGTGGCGCTCGCCCGCGACGAGGCGATCCGGCTGCGCGATTCCGGAGACGTCAAAGGGGCTCAGAGGGTACTCGGTGTCGCGGGAAGCGGCGCGATGAGGGCCGGTTTGGGGGGGATGGCGGACGAACTTCGCGAGGAATCCGAAGCCATGGACGCTCCGGGCTCCGTCTGGAAGGGAGCCCGCAAGTCGATCCGCGCCAAATCGAACAGTCTGATGAATCAGCAAATGTCGGCGCCGGTGAAATAGAAATCGGCCGCATCTTACTCCACCGCCGTGCGGTTCGGCCGACGGCGGGGATTTTTTTCGGCGCGGGAAGCCTTCTTTGTCACTTCTATAATCTTTTTGTTTTGTCTATTTTCTTTGTTGGTGTCGAAATAGGCCTTCTCGAAAATTTTTTATCTATTTTTTAAGAAGGCTATTGTCATAAATGAAAGATATGATATTATATCTTTACGGATAAATCTTTTAATCGGTAAAAAGTTTTCCGATTTAGATTTATCATAACAACTTTTGTTTTAAGGAGTCTTGCCATGATGAGAAAGAAGTCAGTGAACCATTCTGTCGACGCGGCCGCAACGGAGTGTTCTCTCAACCTTGCCGCGGGGCGTTCGCTCCTCGCCGCCGGCGAAAAATCGACGCTCTGTCTGAAAATCGGCGTGACCGGCTTCGAGACGGAATCGGAAATGAAGAGACCCCGGCTGAACGTCGCGCTGGTGATCGACCGTTCCGGTTCGATGGCCGGCAGTAATATCGAACAGGCAAAACACGCCGCCTCTCACGCGGTGAACCTGCTCCGCGAGGACGACATCGTCTCGGTGGTCATCTACGACGACGAAGTTGAAGTTTTGGTTCCCGCGACCAAAGTTTCGAACAAAAGGGATATCCTTTCGAAAATCGACTCGATCGGAATCGGCGGGTGTACCGCCCTTTACGCCGGAACCGAAAAAGGCGGACGCGAGGTGAAAAAATTCTTCGAGAAAGGATATGTGAACCGCGTCGTCCTGCTGAGCGACGGTCTGGCGAACGTCGGTCCGAGTACGCCCGAAGAGCTCGAAAAGCTCGGCCGGAAACTCGGCGGTAAGGGGATCTGCGTGACGACGCTCGGTCTGGGCGAAGGCTACGACGAAGACCTGATGCAGAGACTGGCGCGGGCCTCGGACGGGAACCACTTCTTCGTGACGTCCGAGAGAAAGCTCGTCGAGGTCTTCGACGAGGAGTTCAAAACGGCGACCAAAGTCGTCGCTTCCGAAGTCGCGTGCGAAGTCACCTGCGCCGAAGGGGTCCGTCCGATCCGCGTTCTGAATCGGGACGCTAAAATCCGCGGTCAGAAGGTCAGCTTCAGCTGGAACCAGATCTATTCCGGGCACGAAAGATATGTTCTGCTCGAAGTCGAGGTTCCCGCCGGGAAAGACGGCGAGAAGCTTTCCGTCGCCGAGGCGAAACTGACCTACGCCAATATGGTCACGCGCCGCGCCGAGACCGTGACGAAAACGATCGAGGTCGCCTATTCGGCGTCCGAAAGGGCGGTGAAAGCCTCCGAAAACGAGGATGTGATGAAGGATTACGCCGAACAGAAGGTGGCCGAAGCGCGCGAGGAAGCGATTCAGCTTCGCGACCGGGGCGATATCGTCGGGGCGCAGGCTCGCCTTGAAAGTAGCCAAATGTTTGCTTGTTACTCGCCCGTATTGGCCAAGGAAATTGCCGACGAAGCCGAAGCGGTCGAAAACGAGGGCGTTTGGAACACCGCCCGCAAAATGATGCGGGCCAGGGCGAACAAGAGCCGGACTCAGCAGAAAGGAGATTCGGTCAGATAAGCCGTTCGGGACGCGCCGCGTTTGAGCGGCACGTTTCAAAAAAAACGCCCCTTCGTTTCCGGCGGGAAATCGAAGGGGCGTTTTTGTCGAAAAGGGACGGCGTTTACCGGCCGAGTTCGGCGCTGCGGCGGGCGGCGGCTTCGACGGCGGCGATCAGCGCGCCGCGGAGGCCGCGGTTTTCGAGTTCGGCGACGCCGGCGATTGTCGTGCCGGCGGGACTGGTGACTTTGTCTTTGAGCGCGCCGGGATGTTCCCCCGTCCGGAGAACCATTTCGGCGCCCCCTTTAAGCGTCTGCGCCGCCAGAGACAGCGCCGCGGCGCGGGGAAGCCCCGCTTTGACCCCGCCGTCGGCCAACGCTTCGATCATCATGTAGACGAACGCCGGACCGGAACCGGAAAGACCGGTGACGGCGTCGAGAAGTTTTTCGGGAAGTTCAAAGGCGACGCCGACGGTCTCTAAGAGTTCCTTGACCAGCAGAGCGTCCGAGTCGGCGGCGAATTCGCCGCGCGAGAATCCGCTCGCCGCTTCCCCGACCAGGCAGGGGGTGTTCGGCATGACGCGAACGACGCGGAGCGACCCGCCCAGCGCGCCTTGGAAATACGCGATCGGAAGACCCGCGGCGATCGTGACGAAGAGTTTGGCGGCCAGTTCGCTTTGGCCCAATTCGCCCAACGCGGCGACGACCGCCCCCATCTGCTGCGGTTTGACGCAGAGAAAAACGGTATCGGCCTGAAGAACCACGTCGGAAATCGAGGAGCAGACGTCCCCCCCGCCGACCGTTTCGACGAAACGGGCGGCGGCGTCGGGCGAAATGTCGTAGGCGAAAAGGTTGTTCGGCGCGAGTTTCCCCGAACGGACGAACCCCGCCGCCAGCGCCGATGCCATCTGCCCCATACCGATAAAACCGATTTTTCGCGTCACTTGATAAAACTCCAGAAACTTCTTTGCCGATACTTTTTCTGACCGTAAGAGGGGGCGCCGGAGCCCGCCCTCTGGTCAATTTTGCCGTTAATGTTATTATAATTGACGGGGTGTTTTTGAGCAAGAGAGACGAGGTCTCCCTTCTTCCCCTCAAAGGAACGATTGCCAACCGTTATGACATTTTTCAGAGAAAGGTCGTCATCATGAACGAACGCGTTTACAACTTTGCCGCCGGTCCCGCCGTGCTTCCTCTTCCGGTTCTCAAAAAGGCTCAGGAAGAACTCCTCTGTCTTCCCGGCGCCGGAGCTTCGATTCTGGAAATCAGCCATCGGTCCAAGACGTTCGACGCGATCATCAACGGCGCTCAGGAGAATATCCGCAAACTCTACAACATTCCCGAAAACTACAAGATCCTTCTGATGCAGGGGGGCGCGCTGACCCATTTCGCGATGATTCCGATGAACATCCTGCGCAATTCCGGGAAGAAGGCCGACTATATCGTGACCGGAACCTGGAGCAAAAAGGCTTCCGGCGAAGCGAAAACCCAGGGCGAAGTCAACGTTGTCTGGGACGGGAAAGCCGAAAGTAATTTCACCCGCGATCCGCTCCCGAACGAATACAAGATCGACGCGGACGCCAAATACGTCTACTTTACCTCGAACGAGACGATCGAAGGGGTTCAGTGGCCGACCGAACCGGAATCGAACGGACTGCCGCTCGTCTGCGATTCGTCGAGCGATGTTTTCAGCCGCCCGATCGACATCAACCGCTACGGCGTTCTGTTCGCCTGCGCTCAGAAAAACGCCGGGCCGGCGGGCGTGACGATGATCATTATCCGCGACGATCTTCTCGAATCCTCCGGCGACGACCTGCCGACCATGTTCAACTACAAGAAACAGGCCGCCGGCAACTCGATGGTCAACACTCCCCCCTGTTTCGCGATCTACATGCTTAAGCTCGTGACCGAATGGCTGATCAACGATATCGGCGGTCTCGAAGCGATGAAGAAACTCAACCAGGAAAAAGCCGCGATCCTCTATCAGGTGATCGACGATTCGAACGGGTTCTACCGTGGGCACGCCGCCAAGGAATACCGCTCGATGATGAACGTTCCGTTCCGGCTCCCCTCCGAAGAGCTCGACAACAAGTTCAAGACGGAAGCTCAGGAAGTCGGGCTTTCGACCTTGGGCGGGCACCGGAGCGTCGGCGGTCTGCGCGCTTCGATCTACAACGCCATGCCGAAAGCGGGCGTCGAAAAGCTCGCCGCGTTTATGGAAGATTTCCGGAAGAAGAACGCCTGATCTCTTTGAAGCGGCGACCCCTCCGAACCGTACGGCGAAAGCGCCCGAGCCGGTATTCCGGTTCGGGCGCTTTCGCCGTACGCGCCGGGAAACCGATCAGGCCGGAGGACGGTAACTGCGGCGCAATTGGCCGCAGGCGGCGTTGATTCCGTCCCCTTTGCGGAACCGGACCTTGACCTGAACGCCCGCCCCTTCCAGGGCCCGGACGAACGCGACAGTGGCGCGGGACGACGGGGTCTTCCAGGGGAGTTCGGGAACCGGATTGTAGGGGATGACGTTAACGATCGCCGTCTTGCGGTTGAGCAGGTCGGCCAGACGGCGGGCGTCGGCGGCCGAATCGTTCACCCCCGCGATCAGGATATATTCGAAGGTGACCCGCCGGCCGGTTTTCTGAAAGTACCGTTCGGCCGCGGCCAGGATCGCCTTGATCCCGAAAAAACGATTCTGCGGAATGATTTGCGTTCGGGTGGCGTCGTCGGCGGCGTGAAGCGAAACCGCCAGTTTGTACGGCAGGTCGGCGGCGGTCATTTTGTCGATCCCGCCGGGGACTCCGACCGTCGAGATCGTGACCCGCCGGTTTCCGATATCGAGACCGTCGGACGAAGTCGCCTCGGCCAGCGCCGGGAGGAGCGCGCCGAGATTGAGTGTCGGTTCGCCGGTTCCCATGATCACCAGGTGGGTCAGACGCAGAGGTTCTTCAAGAAGCGTGTTGAGCCGGACGATCTGTTCGAGAATCTCGCCGCGCGAAAGGTTCCGCACGAAACCGTCGAGCCCGCTGGCGCAGAATCGGCACCCCATCGCGCAGCCGACCTGGGTGCTGATACAGCCGGTTCGGTGGTCCCGCTCGTCGCGCAGAAGTACCGCTTCGACCCGATGCCCGTCGGGCCATTCGATCAGAATCTTTTTGGTGCCGTCGTCGGAAGTCGTTTCCGCGACTAAATTTCCGGAAAAAACGGTTCTTCCGAACAGGTTTGTCAAATTAGCACGGTCCTGTTTCGAAATGTCGGTCATTTCGTCGAACGAGACGGTTTTGCGCGAAAAGACCCAGCGGCGGATTTGAGGCGCGCGAAATTTGGGGAACCCGTTTCGGGTGAGAACCTCTTGAAATTCGCTCGGCGAAAGTTCGAAGAAATGAAAATTTTCCTTGGTCATAGCGAACGGCTTGTTTAAAATCTCCCGAAAAAAGAAATTCTCCGGTTTTGGCCAAAATATAATTTGTTTTTTAAAAAAGTCAATGAATCATAGGTATTAATCTCTTGATTTTTTTCTCTTGTCTGTTATATTAGTGCTTTGGGGGGCCTCGACCGAGCCGGGTTGTCTTGCGATTGACGGACCGGCCTGTGCAGGGCATAGTAATGTATAGGGGGGATCGTTCCGGCGTGGTGTCGGTGCGGCAATTGGTTCGAGCTGAGGTCTCCGCGGGCCATAAAGTACTCGGTGAGGCGTATTCTCCGTGTACGCGGTTTTGCATCGGTTTGCGGCGTCCGTAGGGAGTTGGAAGGGCTTTATGACGCAATTTATCTCGGATTACTCTCCGTTTGTTGATTGGATACCGAAGGTGTCCGAAGCGAACAATCTGCAGTTGGCTGAAATCATTCAGTTGGAGCTCTATCGGTATCTGCTTTCGCGGACGAACAGTTTCGGCGCGGTTCTTTCCCAGGACGGAGCGCTCGATGTGATGGAGACAAGCGCGGCGTTTCAGCTGCGGTTCATGTCGCTTCGATTGACCGAGCGTTTCGTTTGTAAATCACTTGCCGATCTGGTTCCGCTGATCAAGCCGCAGATCGATCTCAAAGCGAATCAAAAGGCCGCAGCGGCGGGTTCCCTCTTCACGCTCAGCCAGTTCAACAAGTTTGCCTATATGGTCAGGCTTCTGGAATACGTTACCCAGCGGGAGATTTTTGAGGCGTTCGGGTGCCGCTCCGACGACCTGATCAAGGACTTCCTCCTCAGGTTCCGCACTTCCGATTCCCTCTTTGCCGAGTCGGGGAAAGATTCGACGCTTGCCGACACTCGCCGCGCCGTCTCGATCCTCTACGCCTACGGGATGCCTCTCAAAGAGTTCGACCCGAAACTGCCCGACGCGATTCGCAATGCTCTCATGGCGCGGCGGTGCCCCGTGGGTGGGTTCAGCGACGTTCCCGACGAAAAGATTCCGACGATCCAGAGTACGTTTGCCGGCGTCTATCTTTCGCACGTTCTCGACAGTCCCGAAGACCGCATCACCGTGAAATCCGATCCCGCGTTTGCCACCGCGACGCTCGGCTTTATCGAGAGTATGCTCGCTCCCAACGGCGGTTACCGGATGGACGGACTGACTCCTTCTCCGACTTTGTTGTCGACGGCTGAAGCCGTCTTCACCGTCGGTATGCTCAACGATTACAAGTACACGTCCATGCCTCGGAAAAAGATTATTTCCTACCTCGACGAGCTTGACCAGGACGACAGCGGCGCCGCACCTGACGAGTGGACCCAGACTTCGGATCTGGAATCGACCCTCTTGGGCGTGGTGGTTCGTCTTCTTCTGAAAGACGATCTGGTCGTTCCGATACGAAGAAGATCTTAGTCGACCGCCAGAGCGTCCCTTCAAAAGGAACGTTTCGTCCGGCGGAGACCCTGTTTCCCTTCCGCGTCTTTTTTCGGAAAGCCGCGGAAATTTTTTTGAAACGAGCCGCCGCGCCTCCCCTCTGAAACCGGAAGCGGAAGTGGCGGGGAAAATTTTTTAAAAATCTCATTCTTACCCCCCTTGACCGAAATTTTTCCTGGGGTAAACTCTTACCTGTCGCCCGTCGCAAGGGGGGCGGCTCAGAACATTGACAATCAGGTAAAAGTAAATCAT
>CADBQY010000048.1 GCA_902796885.1 uncultured Planctomycetota bacterium | reverse complement strand
CGGCTCCGATCTCAAACCGGAGTTTCCCGATTTCGCCGACGCGGGTCTTGATTCCAACTTCTTCAAAAACCTCCAAGTCGGGGACGGCGAATCCCCGGCTTCCGCGGAGGGCGGCTCCGCCCCGCGCCTGGACGACCTTGGAGATCTGCTCGACGGTTCCGAGGGGGAAAGCTCCGCGCCTGATGTTGACGCGGGTCTTGATTCCGACTTCTTCAAAAACCTCCAAGTCGGGGACGGCGATTCCCCGGCCGCCGCGGAGGGCGGCGTCTCGGAACTCAAACCGGAGCTTCCCGATTTCGCCGACGCACCGGAATCCGGCGGAGCCGCGGAAAGCGCGCCGGACGCCGATTTTGATTTTGATTTCGCCGCGCCCGAAAGCGCCGGCGCCGCGGGAGAGCCCTCCGCGAGCGAAGAGTTCGATCTCGACTCGAACGTGATCGGCGGTTTCGGCGACGACTCGCTTCGCGCCAGCGAAGAAGCGCCGACCGAAGAGGGATCGAAAGACCCGTTCGATTTCCCGCAAGAGTCGGACGACGATTTCTTGAAAGACCTCGAAGGGGAAGACGTGTTCGACGTGTCTCGTGACGAAAACGCCGGGACGGACGCGGAATCTCCCGCTTCGGGAATCGACTTTTCCGACGCCGCGTCGGACGCGTCTTTTGCGGGGGAAAACGAACATCCTCTCGAAGACGTGCTTGGCGCCCCGTCCGAAAAGAGCGGGGCGGAACCTTCGCTTGACGATCTTTTGGGGGGAGAGATCGGCGCGCCCGACGACACCGCGGCGCGGCTGGGCGGTCTCGAAGATATGCTCGGCCCGGAGAGTTCCGACGACACCGCGGCGCGGCTGGGCGGTCTTGAAGATATGCTCGGCTCGGAGAGTTCCGACGACACCGCGGCGCGCCTGGGGAGTCTTTCGGCGGAATCCGGCGGGGAGGGGGAGCTCGATCCCGACTTTTTCGGCGGTTCGGCCGAAGAGAGCGGCGCGGCTCGGAACGATCAGACCGACGGCGAGTTCCCGTTCGACGACGCTGAAGACGGCATCGACACCAAGACGGTGCCGGCCGACGCGGACGGCGGGGACGACTTCCCCGCGTTCGACGACGAAGGGACGGACGAGTTCGCCGCGCTCAATACCGGCGACTCCGGCGAAGGGGAATCGACGACCGCGGCGCTGGCCGGGTTTGAAGGACTCGTTTCGTCCGACGGCCCGGCGGCGGGCGACGACACCGCGGCGCTCCTTGGGGCGCTGACCGGCGAAGGGGAACCGGCCAAAGACGAGAGTACCACCGCGGGGCTGGCGGGCCTTGAAAATCTCCTGGGATCGGGGGACGACCGGGACGAAGAGACCGCGGTCCGCCTGTCGCACCTGGCCGACGAACAGGAAGAGGACGAGTCTCCCGACGAACGGTCCCTGGACGACATCTTGACCGACGGGGACGCCGCTTCCGAGAGCGGCGCCGCCGACTTCCCCGCGTTCGACGACGCCGGGTTCGGAGACGAGTTCGGTATTGGGGCGGGGGACGATTCCGCGCCGGCCGACGATCTGTCGGAGTTTACCGGCGAAGGGGGCGGATTCGGAGACGAGTTCGGGGCCGTGCCGGCCGAAGACGCAACGGCCGAAGAGGAAGAGGAGGAATCGGCGGAGTCCGGGAAGGGAAAGAAAAAGAAGAAGGAGAAAGGACCGAAGAAAGAGAAGAGCCGACGCCGCCGGAAGCAGGAACAGCTTGATCCGGTCAGCAAGCTCTTGGTAATTCCGCAGGTCTTTTTCATCGTCTACATGATCTTGGGGAATATCAAGGGGATCCTGGAATGGCACGGGAAAGGAGCGGAATTTTTCACCCTGCCGTTCTTCCTTCTGGCGTTCAACGGAACGGGATTCGTTCTTTTCCTCCTGCCGGCGCTTCTGCGCGCGTTCCGAAAGCGGTACGCCGAGGACACGAAGCTGACCGAGTACACCCTCTTTATGTTCATGCTGGCGATGGCGGTCGCGGCGATGATTATGGCGTGCCATCCGCTCATTTTTGACCTGGCCCGGAACTGGGGCGGACCTCACTGAGCCGGAACCGGCGTTTCGCGGCGCTCTATCGGGCGGGGGAGACGGCAAATCTCCCCCGTCTTTTTTTGCGCCGCGGACGATTCGGTTTTGAGGATTGCAAAAAATAGGAAGAATGGCGAAACGCTTCGGATAATTTTGATTTTATTTCCGAATTTGTTTCAGTTCGCGCCGGACGATACCCGATAACCATAAGGAGTTGAGAAGGGAAACCTTCATTCGACGCGAATCGAAACGGTTCAAAGCAAGGATGCCGAGAAACGCCGTTAAACTTCAGGGAGGAGTTTTAAGGATGAAAAAATATATTCTTTTAGGTCTCTTGGGGATGCTTCTGATCGGGAGCACCGGCTGCATCATTCCCGCGTATTCCGGCGACCCGGCGACCCGTACCGAACAGCTCTACAATACGTCGGAAGACCTGCGTCAGGCGCGCGACTGCTGGGATCGGTTCTGGATGATCGATCAGCCGAGCCACATGACGCCCTATCGGACCCACGGCGGGATCACCTGATTGTCGAAGACGCCGCCCCCCGGCGGGCGGCGAAACGCACAATCTCTTTTCCTAATCTTCTCGATCCCTTTCTACGGAAAGGGGCGCGTTCGACCGCGCAAACTTCCTCTAAAAGAAAAAAGGCAGAACGAAAGTTCTGCCTTTTTTTATCGGCCGGGTGAAAACGGCGTCTCAGAAATCGCCCCGGTATTTGGCGTGAAGTTTTTTGATCCGTTCGATGATCGAGCTGTGGATCTGGCTGACCCGGCTTTCGCTCAGACCGAGCGTCGCGCCGATCTCTTTCATCGTCAGCTCTTCGTAGTAGTAGAGGATGATGATCAGCCGTTCGTTTTTCGAAAGCCCCTTGGTGCACATTCGGATCAGCTCTTGTTTGGCGATCCGTTCGGAAGGCGCCTCCCCCTTTTTGTCGGCGAGAATGTCCATTTCGGTGACGTCGTTGTCGCCAGAACCGTCGGACCACGATTTGTCGAGACTGGTGATGTTGACGGTGCTCGTCTGGCTGATCGTCCGATGAACCTCGTCGACCGGCATTTCCAGGAAAACGGCGAGCTCTTCTTCGGACGGGCGGCGGCCGAATTTCCCCTCGAGAACGCGGTACGCCTCGTTCAGTTTGGTCGTCTTGGCGCGAACCTTGCGCGGAACCCAGTCGACGGAACGGAGTTCGTCGACGATGGCGCCCTGGATGCGCGGAATGCAGAAGGTTTCGAATTTGACGCCGCGGGTCGGGTCGAACGCCGCGACGGCGTCCATCAGACCGGAGGAACCGGCGGAAATGAGATCGTCCCGTTCGATTTCCGGGGGGAGCTGACGGCGGAGCCGGTCGGCGCGATGATAGACGATCGGCATGTAATGTTCGATGAGCCGGTTCCGCAACTCGATGTTGCCCGGTTCCCGTTTGTACTCCATCCACATCTCGTCGATGTTTTCGCGGACGGAAACCGACGCGGTGGACGGCTGGTAGGCGTGATTCTTTTTGGTTTTAAACATTCGAAGCTCTGTAAATCGCGTTGTTTTAAATAGCGACGAAATCGTATCTGCGCGAAACGAAACGGAGTCCGCGTTCGGAACTCCCCATTCGCTTTCGGCAGAGGTTAGCGAATTTTCCTCCGGTTGTAAAGAACGATTTTTACGTTCTTGGTTCCTCCCTTTCCGCCGGGCCGTTCTGACGGCGGATCCCCCTGGCGAAAAACGAAAGGGGAAGCCAGTCGAGCGAACGGACTTCGTCGTCGATCGCGTCCCGGATCAGGGGGGCCGCGTAGTCCTCGAACCGCTCCCCCCCCGCCGGGTCGAAGTTCGACACGGCGTCGAGGAGCGCGGGGATTCCGGCCGACTCCAACTCGTCGGCGGCGATTCGCTCGCGCAGCCGCGCGTCCAGGAACCGGCGGATCTCGCCGGCGGCCTCGTCGGCGAGGCGGCGGACCATCGGGGCGTAACGCTCCGCGAGCCGATTCCGCAGTTCGAGACTGCCGCGGCTTGCGGCGTAACGCCGCCAGAGTTCGTCGATCGGCTCTTCGATGGTTCTCCTCCCGGTTCGGCGGACGCGTACTCCCCCGCGGGACCGGAACGGACGTTCCGGCACGGGGCGCGTTTATTCCTCGGAAAGACCGCCGCGGCCTTTCCGACGTCAAAACGCCGTATCCCCACTATCGGAAAAAGCTTGACGGAATTCCGCGGCGACGAAGGAGAAAACCGAAGAAAAACCGGCGCGGCGTCCGAGTCGCGTCGGTTTTCGGATTCTTTCGAATAAACGTGAAAAGAAGGGTCGGACCGATTGAAACGAACCTTACGGATTCTCCGGTCCCCCGCCGACGCGGAAGCGGAGCGGTTTCGACCGGCGGCGAAGCATCAGGTAGAGAATCACCAAAAAGATGAACCCGCCCAGAAGCGGATAGATTTTCGGCGAGAAGGGGGAATCCCACTTTTCGGACGGCGAGGCGTCGGAATTCCACGTTCCCCGAAGGCCGATCATTAAGGGAACGGCGATCCACGATTTTCCCTCTTCGACTTCGGCGTCGGAAGGGACGGGCGCCAGCCGCGAGTTGGCCGGGTCGATCCGGTACGCCCACGGCTTGTAGAGGAATCCGGTCAGGGTGACCTCTTCGCGGTACTCCGGTCCCGTACCCAGGGGGAGCGGACGGCCGCCGGAGTCGGTCGGAAGTTCCGGGAGACAGAAGAGGATCGGGTAATCCTGCGAGTCGCCGGTAAAAAGGTAGAGCTCGTAGTAGCGGTCGATTCCGTAGAGGGAAACGATCTCTTCGTCGGGAATCAGAACCGGCTGGGCGCGGCGCAAATGGCCGGTCAGCGTGACGGGAACCCCCTGAAATTCGGCGGGGCGGTTGAAAAGACCCGCCGCGCCGGGAGGATCGGCCGCGGGAGGGATCGGGCGGCCCGCGGCGCGGGCCGCCCCCGCCAGCAGACCGTAGAAGGGGTAGCGGTCGGCGGGGGTGAGGCGGAAATTTTGAAGAATCTTCTTCCGTTCGGCTCCGGCGGGAAGGGACGAAAGTTCGGCGATCGCGTGCGCCTCGACCGTGTCGAAGAGCGAGACGTCGATTCCCAATCGGCCGAGCGGCGCGGGGGCGTCGAGCCACGCCAGACGCGAAAGGGCGACGATCGGCGCGGCGAACTCTTCGAAGAATACGCCGATCCCGCCGCATTTCCGTCCGATTCCCGCCGAGCCGTCGGAACCCCACCCTTTCGGAATCGAGGCGGTCCAGAGAATCAGGGGCGGGTCGTGACGGCCCAGTTCCACGCGCCAGGCGTCGAGCGGCGGGAAGTCGGCGCGAGCGTCGAGCCGCGCCGGGGCGACGGCGGTCACTTCCCCTTCGACGCGTACCGGGACGCCGAATCGTTCGGGGAACCGGCCGAACGGGTCGCCGTCGGCCGGAAGGGCGCGCGCCAGAAGACCGGGCGAGACGCCGCTTTTGAGGCGGGTCAGGACGATCTGGAGCGATTCGGCGAAGGCGGGGGCGTCTTCCGATTCGGCGGCGAAAAGGAGATCGGTCTCGATCGGCGTGACCTCTTCCCAGAAAACGCGGTCGATCGAGGGGGCGTCGGGCTCGTCGGCCGAGGCGGTTCCCGCCGAGAGGGCGAGCGCCGCGAGGAGAAGAAGAAGCGGCCCCCCCGAAACGGGAGAGGAGGGAGCGTCGTTTCCGCCGGGATCGTCCGACGCCGTCTCGGGCGACGAGCCGTCGGCCGGGAGCGTCGGGGGCGGCGCCTCTTTAAGCGCGTCGAGGAGGGCGGGGTCGAACGGAGCTTCGCCGCCGCGCGTCGGGACGCGCCGAAAGCGCGGGGCGGAGGAACGTCTCTTCCGCGGAAGGAGGACGAAACGGACGAGGACCCAGAGCGTAAAAAGGGCGAAGAGGGCGATCCCTTTCCATCGCCGGGCGCCGGGGCGGGAAGGGGATTCGGCGCCTGACGCGGCCGGCGTCAGGAGGGTGAAAGCGGCGGCGGCGACGACCGGCGAGGTGTAGAAGTCGTCCCCGGCGTCGTAGGAGGCGAGCCGGTAGAAGATCCCTTCGGCGGCGATTCGCTCGCGCCGGAGGGGAGCGTCGGATTCCGACGGCGCGACGCCCGGCGGGAGGGAAAGGGTGATCAGACGGATCGGGATCCGGCGCTGGTCGTCGAGAAGGACCCACGACTCGTAGTAGGTTTCGAGGTTCAGGCCGTCTTCCTTTTCGGCGGGAAGGGTGATCTCGCTCACGCGCAGAAGGCGTCCTTCGACGCGGATCCAGCGGCCGCGGTAGGCGCGGCTCTGGCGCGAAAGGGGGATAAAACCGACGTCGATCGGATCGGACGGCGTTTCGTTTTCGAGGCGGCTGCGGAGACGGTCGATCGGGCCGCGTTCCCTTTCGAGGAAGAAGGGGAGCCCGTCCGAGATTTCTTCGGCGCTCAGCGAGAGAAATGCGGACGCGGTCAGCAGGAGGAAGAAAAGGCGCCAAGGCGCGCCGCGGAGGGGGGTCAAAGCGGTTCGGGTCATGCGGTTTACCTGCCGCGCCGCGGCGGACCGGGGCCGCGGCGGAAAATCCGCCGGAAATCCGGAACGCGCGCCGCGCGATTTTTTGGGATCGGGGGTTCGTTTCAGGTTGTTTAACGGGGTAATTATAGTATACTATAGGATGAGTTGTAAACCGAAGCGTCTCTCCCGTTTTTTTGCGGCGCTTCTTTGTTCCCGTAACTTAAAAGACTGTCGGCCCGATGTTCTTTCTTCGCCGTTTTCCGATTTTCCGCTTCTTCCTGGCAGGCGTTCTTCTTTCAGCCGCGGCCGCGTTCGTTTCGGCGGCGGAGGATTGGGAAGCGTTTTACGACGCGCTGATGAACCGGGGCTATTACGACGTCGCCGTGACCTATCTCGAGTCGTTTCGGGACAATCCTTCGATCCCCGACGATCTGGCGCCCGAACTCGACAATTATTTGGGCGAGACGGCGCTGGAACTGATGCGCGCCTCGGCGACGAAGGCCGAACGGCAGCTCTACGGCGAACAGGCGAAGGAATACCTCGACCGCTATTTGAGCCGGAACGCCGGCGGCGAGCACGCGTATAAGGCGAACAGCGCCCTGGCCGATCTCTACACCGAAGAGGGGAACGACGAGCAGGCGCGTCTGCAAAAGGGGCTTTCCGAGACGGAACGGAAAAAGATCGAGCAGACGGTTCAGGACGACTACGCCAAGGCGCTCGACTACGCGCGGACCGCCGTCGCCCAGGCGAAAGAGGTCGCCCAGCGAATGAAGTCGAGCGACGCGACGAGCCGCTCGCCCGAAGCGCAGATCGTCTACGCCGACTACCTCGGTTTGCGGATCAAAGAGAACGACCTTCTGATGAAGCTCGCCGAAACGTATCCCGAAGGGTCCGCCGAACGGAAAGACGGTCTGGAAGCGGCGCGCGCCGCGTTCGACGCCCTTTACGAGAAATACAGCAAATATCCGGGCGGGTTCAAGGCCCGGCTTTTGGAGACGAAAGCCGCGCTGGCCCTCGGCGATCAGACCGCGGCCGCCGAATATCTCGACGAGCTTCTCTCCCTGCCGATGAACAAGTCGCTCTACGCGATCAAGACCGAGACGATCCTGCTATACGGTCGTATGGTCGTCGAAAAGGGGGATCCGGCCGATCTGTTTCGCCTGATGATCGCGTTTTACGACTGGAAATACGCCAACGATCTCCCGCCGGTCTTCTACATCACCGCCGAAGGGCTTCAGATTCATCTTCTCGCCGGTCAGGCGGTGCTGAAGCTCGACAAGGCGAAAACGTCCGACCCGAAGAAATACGCCGAGGCGGCGAAAACGGTCTTTAACGACCAGAAGCCCGCCGTTCTCAAGGCGGTGACCAAGCTGATTTCCAAGCCGGACAAGCAGGCGTACGAGTGGTTCGACTTTGTCTATCGCCAGAAGAGTCCTTTCAGCGCCGAGGCGGAAAAGCTTCTGGCCGACCCGATCTTCGCCGGACGCGGGAACCCCCTTTCCGAGGAGGAGCCCGCCACGTTCGAAGAGGCGGTCGAGCGGCTCAACCGCGCGTGGACGAATTTCACGCAGGCCAGCGCCGACGCGGGGAACGCCCTGACCGCCGAGGCGTCGGCGAAGACGGCGGCGCGGAAGAACGAAACCGCCCGCGCCGTCGACCGCGCGATGCGCGCCGCGTTCCGGACCGCCGGCCGGTACAGCGCCGAGCCGGGGCAACTCGACAAACTCCGGCTCCAGTGGGCGACCCTCTTCTTCATGACCGGCCGATGGACCGACGCCGAGGTTCTCGGCGATTTCCTCCTCTATCGGCGGGGGGGGAGCGCGATCGCCCCGAAGGCGGCGGAGATTTCGCTCCTGGCGGCCAAAAGCGCGTTCCGGGAGGGGAAAAAGGAGGGCTTCGAAGACGACGCGCTGGACGAGCTCAGCCGGGACGTGCAGTCGCGCGCCGAGTATATCGTGCAGAAGTGGGGGGGCGACCTGACGGGCGACAATCTCCTGCCGGTGGTGCGCGAGGCGCTGATCGTCCGGATGGACACCGCCGTGACCGCGGGGGATATCGAGAAGGCGAAAGAATTGCTGGGGGCGATCCCGCCGTCGTCGGCGGCGTACGCCGACGCGGCGATTCAGTTCGGCCAGTCCCTCTGGTCCGCGTATATCGAATTGCTGAACCAAAAGAACGAAGAGCCCGATTCGGTCGACGACGCCGCGCTTCAAGAGGTTCTGGAAAGCTCGCGCCGTTCGCTCGAAGCGGGTCTGGAAAAGAAACTCGAACTGACTTCCGGCGGCCGCGGCGACGATCTGCCGACGGTGAACGCCGCCCTTTCGCTGGCTCAGATCGACCTCCTTTCGGGCCGGGCCGAAGAGGCGCGCGAGTGGCTCCTTCATCCGAACGTCGGGCCCCTGACCCTGGTTGAACGGCGGTTTGCCGGCGTCGCCGACGAGGCGGCGGAGCCCGAAGAGGCCGCCCCCGAAGGGGAAGAGTCCGGCGAGAACGCCGAAACCGGCGAATCCGAAACCGCCGAATCCCAAACCGCCGAATCCGAAACCGCCGACTCGGCGGCGCAAGATCTGACCCTGCCCCCCTCGCCGCTGAGCGATCCGTTCCAGCTTTCGGCGCTCACGCTCGGGCTTCGCGTGCTGGTGGCGACCCAGGATTTCGACCATGCCGAAAAGGTGATGAACTGTCTCGAGCTGTTCGTCAACACCGGCGTCGGAAGCGAAGAGCGCCTGACGCTGGTCTACCTTCAGCTCGGCAAACAGCTCCAAGAGCAGATTCAGACCCTGCGCCAGAACGGCGAGACCGAAACGCTCCGCGCGATCACCCGCGGGTTCGAAGGGTTCCTCGACCGGATCTCGGCGCGGACCCAGGGGAACACCTACCTGACGCTCCGCTGGGTCGCCGACACGTATTTCAACTTCGGGCTCGGCCTGAAGCCGGCCGCCGCCGGAGCCGCCGCGTCGGCCGAAGGGGGCGAGGCGCCGGCCGAACTTTCGGCGGAGCGGGACGACGCGCAAAACGCCGCCGATTATTTCAAGAAGGCGGGGAAGACGTACCAGACGATCCTTCAGCGGATCGAAGCCGAGCCGCAGTGGGCGACGTCCCCCAACGCGAAAATCGCCACCACGCTGCGGATGTCCGAGTCGCTCCGCGAACTCGGCCGTTACGGAAGCGCCGTGAAGGTTCTCGTCCCGATCCTCGAAACGAACGAGACGAACCTGGAGCTCCAGACCGGAGCCGCGCTCATCTTGCAGGAATGGGGGAGGAAGAAACGCAGCGTCTACCCCCGCGCGATCCAGGGCGCCGTTCCGAAAAAGGGGGGGAGGAACCTCGTCTGGGGGTGGAACCGTCTCATCGCGCTCCTTTCGCGCAACATCGACAAGTCGCCCCAGTTCAAGGAGAAGTTTTACGACGCCGTCGTGAACAAAATGGAGTGCCGCCTCGCGTGGCTCGCCGGGATCGCCGATCCCGCCGAAAAGGTCAAGCAGGCGCGCGGGGGCGAGACGGAGCTTCTGAAACTCCACAAACTCCATCCCGATCTGGGGGGAGCCGCGTATAAGAAAAAACTCGAATTCTATCTCAAAGCGTTCCGCGAAGCCGCCGGCGAACCGTCCGACGAAGGTTTCCCGAAACCGCAGCAGCAACCGCAGGAAGAGGAGTCCGCATCATGACGTCTTCCCCCCTTTCGATTTTCCGCCTCGTTCGGCGTCTGGCGTTCGGGACGGCGTGTCTTTTCGTTTTGGCCGCCGCGTCCCTCCGCGCCGACTCGGTAATCGTTTCGAGCGCCGACGATCCGTATAACGGCGAGGCCGACTCGACTCAGTCGGGGACGATCTCGAAGATCACCCGCGACGAGCTGACCCTTAAAGACAAAGCCGGACTCGACGTCGCGATCGCCGCGAACCGCGTGATCGAAACGCACTTTAACGACGAACCGGTCAACCTTCAGGTCGCCCGTTCGGCGATCGACGCCGCCCAATACGAAGACGCGCTCAAGAAGCTCGCCGACATCCCGAAAGGGGAGGCCGAGTCGGCGCCGGAATACGTCAAGCAGGACATCGATTTCTATTGGGCGCAGGCTTCGGGTCTTCTGGCCCTTTCGGGACATCCCGAAATGACGCTTCGCAAGGCCGGCGCCCGCCTGAACGATTTTGTGCGGAACAACGCCAACAGCTGGCACTATTACGAGGCGAACCGTCTTCTGGGCCGGATCCTGACCGCGATGGAAGATCCGGCGAACGCCAAGTCGTTTTACGAGAACCTGCAGAAGGCGCCCTGGCCCGACGTCAAAGTGGAGGGGAGCATCGCCCTGGCGAACCTCCTGCTGAACGAAGGGAATGTCGACGACGCCGAAAAAGCGTATAATGAGGTGCTCGCCGCCGCCGACGCGCCCGGTATCGGCCGGCAGAAAGCCTACGCGCGGATCGGCCTGGCCAAGATCGCCTCGTTCCGGAAAGAGAAAGACGCGTCGAAAGCCCTCTTTCAGGAGGTGATCGACGGTTCCGACCCGGACGACGTCGACCTGCAGGCGGCGCTTTACAACGCGATGGGGGAAGCCGCCGAACGCGCCGGCGACCCGAAAGCCGCCATCGTGGCGTTTCTGCACGTCGATCTGCTCTATTCGACGGCGAGCGCCGAACATATCTCGGCGCTCCGGCACCTGGCGAAACTCTGGAAACAGCAGCTGCGCGACGACCGCGCCGCCGAGGCGCTGGCGATTTTGCGCGAACGATACAAGCTCAACAACTGACCGCCCGTACGACGGACCGAACCGAAGAAAAATCACAATCGCATTCATCCGCATTGATATGTGAGGAAACCTATGAGTAAATACTTGCGTTTTATGATCCTCTTTCTCTTTTTGGCGTTCCCGCTGGCGCTGGCGGCGCAGATCGACTTTGACAGCGACGCCGACGACGAATCGCTGCTCGGTCCTTCGACCGAAGCGTCCGCCGAGAACGCCGAAGGGGGCCAGCCGGCCCAGGCGGACGGCGCCGCCGCCGACGGCGAGACCCAGAAAAAAGAAAACTACCTGGTCTGGATGTTCCGGGCGCTGGGATGGGTTTTCGGCCCGGTCTTCGTGATCCTTTCGCTCGTCGACGTGGCGCTGATCGTCATGAACCTGATGGCGGTCCGCCGCGTGAACCTGGTTCCCGAAAATCTCGTGCTCGAGTTCGGCGAGCTGATGGACGCCCAGAAGTTCCAAGAGGCGTATCAGGTCGCCAAAGAGGACAACTCCCTTCTGGGACGCGTTCTGGCGGCGGGCCTTTCGAAGGTCCCCAGCGGTTACGACAAGGCCGTGCAGACGATGCAGGACGTCGGGCAGGAAGAGACGATGAAACTCGAACATCAGATCGGCTATCTGGCTCTGGTCGGGAACCTCGCCCCGATGGTCGGGCTTTTCGGAACGGTGGTCGGGATGATCGCCTCGTTCCAGGTGATCGCCGCCGGCGGCGCGACCCCGTCGCCGCAGAAGCTCGCCGAAGGGATCGCCACCGCGCTCTTCACGACGATGATCGGGCTGACGATCGCGCTGCCGTCTTTGGCGATTTACGACATCATCAAAAACCGCCTGGCACGCTTCATTCTCGAAATCGGAATCATCAGCGACAACTACATCGGGCGGTTCTCCTCGGTCGCCCATAAAAAGTAACACGGCGTATTATGCGTATCGCTTCCCCTAAAAACGAGGCTTTCGAGCCGAACATGACCCCGATGATCGACATCGTCTTCCTGCTGATGACGTTCTTCATCATGGTCATTAACTTCTCGCAGGCCGAAAGCAACGAGGCGGTTCATCTGCCCGACAGCGAACTGGCCCAGCCGCCCGAGACGCCGCCGAGCGAGCCGATGACCGTTCAGATCGACGCCGACGAGAACATTTACCTCGGTTCGGCGCGCTGCTGGCTCGACCCGGCGGCGATCGCTCCCGGGGCGCGTCCGCTGGGCGAGGTCCTCGGCGAAGAGCTGAACATGAAAAAGGTCGTCAGCGAAATCCGTCCCGAAGACATCACGCTGATCATCCGCGCCGACGCCGACGCTTCGGTCGGCTTTGTGCAGCGGGTGATCCAGACCTGTCAGTCGCTCGGGATCGTCACGTTCACGCTCCGCGCCAAGCACGGCGGCGAAGGGTTCGCCGGGTCTCTCGAGTCGGAAGGAGGGTTTCAGCCGCTATGAGTCTTCGCGACGTCAAAGTCTCGCCCGAAGTGCCGAAACTGCAGATGACGCCGATGATCGACATCGTCTTCAATCTGCTGGCCTTCTTTATCATTACGTTCCGCATCCCCGCGGTCGAAGGGGATTTCAATATCAAGATGCCGATCAACGCGCCGCCGTCCTCCGAATCGATGGACGAGACCGTTCCTCTGGAAATTACCCTGCGCAGCGACGAGGCGGGCGACCTGACGGCGATCGTCTTCGGGCAGCTCCCGCTCGGGACCGACATGGCGCGTCTGCGCCGCGAAGTCTTCGACTATCTGCAGACCGGCGCCGGGGATATTTCCAAAACCGAAGCTTCGTTCACCGCCGACGGCGAATTGCATTACAGCCATCTGATCGACGCGATCACCGCCGTTTCGGGTTACGTGAACGACGAAAACCAGGTGGTGAAACTGGTCGAAAACATCAAGTTCACGCCCCCCAAATAGTCGATCTTCCGCGATGCCGATTCCCGAAGTGCTTGGTCCGTTCCGTCTGGTGCGTCTCCTGGGTCAGGGGGGGATGGGCGCGGTCTACGAAGCCGTGCAGAGCGGTACGCCCGACCTGGTCGCGCTCAAAGTGCTCCTTTCGCCCGCCGACGAGGATTCGGTTCGCCGCGAACGGTTCGAGGCCGAAATCGACACGCTCAAACGTCTGCGCCATCCGAACATCGTCCGTCTGATCGGTTTCGGCGAGGCCGAGGGGTTCCGTTATTTCGCGATGGAATACGTCGACGGCGCGTCGCTCGAGACGCGTCTGCGGCGTAAACACCGCTTTACGTGGGAAGAGGCGGTTCACATCGGGGTTAACACGGCGCGCGCCCTGCGTCACGCGCACGACCGGGGGATCATTCACCGCGACATCAAGCCGGCGAACATTCTCCTTTCGGTCAAGGGGGAAATCAAGGTTTCCGACTACGGGATCGCGCATCTGTTCGGCGGCCAGCGGATGACCGCGCTCGACACGGTGATCGGCACCCTCGAATACATGTCGCCCGAGCAGGCGTCGTCGGGCCCGATCACGCCGAAGACCGACCTCTTTTCGCTCGGCGCGGTTCTTTACGCCGTCCTGACGAAGACCCCGCCGTTCCCGCTCGAAAAAAAATCCCTGCCGGAACTTTTGAACAAGTTCCGGGAAGGGCCCGTCGAATCGGCGCGTCTCCGGCGGCCCGACCTGCCGCGCGATCTCGACGCTCTCCTTTCGGATCTTTTGGAAATTTCGGCGGACAAACGTCCCCCCAACGCGCTGATCGTTCAGCGCCGTCTGGAAGCGATCCTCGAAAAGCACGCCGCGCCGGGCGGACTGGCGCGTTTTTTCGAGCCGGAGGAGGACGACGGCGGGGAGGAATACGACCCGGTCCGGGCCGAGACCGTTCTGGCCGAGGCGGCGCCGACGCCGAGCCGCGTCGACTTGGCCGCCGCCGACACCGCGGCCGACGCGCCGGACGGCGACCGAACGATCACGACCGGCGTTTTGAGCGAAAAGGCCCGTTCGGGGAGCCTCTCTCTCGAATGGACCGAGTCCGAACCCGTTTCGACCTCCGACGTGACCCGCGCCGACCGGTCCGCGCCCCTTCCGGAGTTTACCGCGGTTCCCGAAGAGGAATTCGACCCCTATTCGGTCCCGGATCGCCCTCCCTATCTTTCCCTGCGGACCCTGGTCTTTTCGCTCTTTCTCCTTCTGGCGGGCACGGCGCTCGTTCTGGCGCTCCGCCACCCTTCGGCGGACCGGCTCTACGGGCGGATCGAGTCGTGTTTGGAAGGCGTTTCTCCCGAGAACGAATCGGACTACGTCAACGCTCTCCGTCAGACGCGGGGGGACATGTCGAAATTCCTCACGCTCTATCCGAACGACCCGCGCGCCGACCGCGTTCGGCGTCTGAGCGGCGACCTTGAATACGCCGCGCTCGAGTCGCGTCTTTCGCGTCTGGCGGAACGGTCGATCTTTAGGCGCGACCCGACCGGCTCGCTGATCGAGGAGGCGTATATCGAGGCGCTTCGCGCCGCCGAACGGGATCCGGACGAGGGGGTTCGCAAGTTCCGCGCGTTTCTGGACATCTTCGAACGGGACGAGTCCCAGACCTCGCCGAACAGCGTTCCGGCGCAATGCGTCCGTCTGGCGCGCCGCCGCCTGGAACGGCTCGAAAAGGGGATCGGGCATCAGGAGGACGCCGAACGGGACCTGGTCGCCGAACAGCTGGAATACGCCCGCGCGCTCGAACCGACCGATCCGGCGCGCGCCGAGCGGATCCGCTCCGGTCTGCGCGAATTTTACGGAAACCGCCCCTGGGCGGGGGAGCTTTTCGGCGAATAGTCGGGGCGTACCGACAAAAAAAAGCCGTTCGGCAACTCGAACGGCTTTTTTAAACGGAAAGGCGCGCGCCGGCAAGCTCACTTCTTGGCTTTGGCGTCGGCGGCGTCTTCGGCCTTGACGGCCTTCTTTTTCTTTTTGAGGACGACGCGGTAGACGCGGGTCTTGGTAAGACCGAACGGCGAATCACCCTCTTGCCACTTGTCCATTTCTTTCATCTTTTCGATCCGTTCGACACGGGTCAGCACGTTGCGGGACCGGGTGACCCCTTTTTTTACTTTCAGGCTTTTATCAATGGTCATGATTCGCTCCGCGATATTCTTGAGAGGAGGAAACCGCATCGAAAGCGGCTCCTGCCCCCGAAGGTTACAGGTAAAATATCGATATTTACGCCTAATATACCCCCGAATTCATTTTAGGGAAGGGGGGAAGCCGCCGCCGAACCCCCTGTGAAGTTTCCGAAATTCTCCTTTTTCCGATCGCCGCCTCCCGTTCCGTCTTTTCCGCGCGAAATGAGAAAAGCGCATAACCGACATATTTTAACTTCAGTCGGTTCGGCGCGATTTCCGATGATGGGAAAGGATATTTTTGTCTGCGCCGGCGGCTCAGGCTCGGAGTCTGAACGGCCGGCGTCGAAAAACAATTTGACGATGAGACAGGGCGCACAAGTTCGAATGGTGAATCGCGTGACCGCGAAATCGGCGGGAATCGGCTGTTTGTTGGCGCTCCTGTTCGGTATGCTGACGGCGGCGTTCGTTCCGGCCGGAACGCTCGAGGCGGCCGACGACGATCTTTTTCTGGCCCAGTACCAAGACGAGCTTTTCATCGACGCGGCTCCCGCCGCCGATTCGGCCGAAGCGGCGCGTACCGCGCCGGTGCCGGCCGGTTTTGAAAACGAAAACGAAACACCGGCCGCCGAACCGAACCCGGCCGCCGAACCGAAGACGCTCGACGTCGGCGATATCGACGCCTTTTCGCGCGACGTGGCCGCCGCGCCCCATCTGAGCGCGCCGGTCGAGACCGACGACCAGCTCCCCGACCGGGCCGGCGACCTTCTCGGCGAGAGAGACCTTCGCGGCGATCTGGTCCGCCTGATGAGCGAAGGGGAGCTCGACGCCCGATTCGCCCTTTTCGCCGAATTCGAACCGACCGCCGAATGGTCGGCGTCGGTCGAAGGGCAGCTCCGCGACGCGTTCCCCCTTCTGGAAGAGAATCCCGCGAAAGCGCGGCTGGCTCTCCGCCGTCTGAGCGGCGAAATCGTGCAGGACGACCATTCCGAAACCGCGCTCTTGACCGAAGACGAGGCGAAGTTCCTCGAAGCGCATTCGAAACGGTTCGGCCGGCTCCCTCTGGGCGAGAACGCGTTTTCGCAGGCGTTCTCTTCCGAAAAGTACGCCGACCGGATCGAGCCGGCGGACGACGCCTCGGGGCTGGCGGCGTTTTCTCCCGAAGAGCGGGCGGCGCAGATGCGCTCGTTCCGTCATTCGCTTGACCGGCGGGTCTTCCTCTGGTCGGCCGCCGCCGACTATTTCGAGCGGAATCGGTTCGCCTCCCGTCCGGAAGCGCGTCCGATCGACGCCCGCGAGATCGCCGATCTGAAACAGAAAACGACGGCGGTGAGAAACTATTTCGGGATCACTCCCGCCGGACGCCGCTGGCGCGCGAATTTTGAAGTCGACGCCCTCATGTCGGTTCTCGACCGTCTCCAGAAGGACGGGAGCGACACCGACGCCCTTTTCCGCCCCTATCTGACCGAAGGCGCCGCGCGCGAGACCGAAGAGCGGCAGGCGAATCTCTCTCTTTTGCGCGAACATATCAATTCGATCTGCTGCAAGATCGACTCGCCCCTTTTGACCGCCGCCCAGAAAGAGGTGTTCCGGCACGCCGCGCCCCGGCAGTGGTACGAGACGCTTCGGGAGCTGGCCGCCGACCAGTCGGACCCGTACGCGGTTCTGGCTCTCTACGAGGAGTACGAGCGCCGCGGCGGCGGCGACACCGGCCGGGAGCTCGGCCGGGCGGCGTACCGCATGAAGACTTCGCCTCTGGCCTCGAGCCGCGCGATGGGCGAGGCGGTCGGAACGATCTACAACAACCCGAACCTGAAGGTTTACATCTCGCAGGCGTTTATCAACCGGTTCCTGCCGATCCGCGATCCCGAATTCGACGTGGTGCAGGAAAAAATCCTGGGGAATCCGGTCGCCGGCTCGCGGCGGACCGACACGCAGGTCCGGATTCAGCTGGTCCCCGACCCGAAACGCCTTCTGATGAACCTGGTCGTGACCGGCCGGATCGTCGCTTCGACCAAGAGCGAAGTCTTTCCCGCGAAAATCTTCAACGAAAGTTACGCCAACTACGTCGGGGTCAAACCGCTCGAGTGGGGGAACCGCGGCATGGGCTGGGCGGATTCGCGGATCGACGTCAACAACAGCAACGTCCTGAGCGACGTGCGTACGAACATCGATTTCGTGCCGATCCTGGGGGGCCTGACCCGCGAGATGGTGAAAGGGGAATACCAGTCGCGGCAGGAGGCGCTCCGGCAGGAGACGCGCGAAAAGATCACCGCCGAAGTCAAACGCCGCATCGACACCGAGTCGACCGATCGGTTCGAACTGCTGAACGAACGTCTTTCGAACAATTTCTTCAGCCGTCTGGAAGAGCTCGGTCTGAGTCTGACCCTTCAGGACGCGCGGACGACGAACGACTGGCTTTTGGCCTCGCTGCGCCTTTCGCAGCCCTCATCGCTCGGAAGCCAGACCGTCGAGCCGCCGACGCTGCGCGGCGCGTTCGCCGACCTGAAAGTCCACGAGTCGGCGATCAACGTCTTTCTCGCCAGCCTCGAACTGGGCGGCCGCAGCTGGACGCCCGAAGACCTCGCCGCGCATCTCGCCGCGAAATTCCGCCGCGACCCGCCGAAACTCGAATACGACGAAGGTTTGTGGGTCGAGTTCGAAATGTGTAAAAACGACCCGATTTCGGTGTCGTTCCGCGAACAGACGATCAAACTGTGTCTGCGGTTCGACTACATCGAGTTGGGCGACCGGAGCTGGGAGGACGTGGAGGCGGTCGTGACCTACGCCGTCGACAGCGACGAAAGCGGCGCGCCCTGCCTGAGACGGGACGGCGTGATCGGAATCGTCGGGCCGACGAACATCAGGGCGCAGATTCCGCTGCGCGGACTCTTTTCCAAAATCTTCGCGCCGGAACAGCGGATTCCCCTCCGTCCGAAACTCTTCGATCGGGACGAACGCTTCGCCGGTCTTTCGACCGGACTCTGCCGCGTGACGGACGGTTGGTTCGCCGTTTCGGTGATCGACGAGGGGAACGCGGCGAGCGCCGCCGCCAATCCCCTGGAAGAGGAATATCCCCGCCTGAAAGCTCTGCGCGAACGGTTCGCTCAGCGTTCGCGTCTGGCCAATGGTCCGCGGTAAATCACTTGAACGACCGGCGCGCCGCGCCGGTCTGGGATCGCAGGTGTTGAAATGAGCCGATTTCGCAAAGAGTATCGTCTGACCCCTTTCGAAGAGTATATGTTCTGGGACGAGACCCCGGCGTTCCCGATGACCAGCTGGCAGCGGTTCCGCTTTTCGGGCCGGCTCGATCCGGAACTCCTTCGCGACTCGCTTCGCGCCGCCGCGGCGCGGCATCCCCTGATGAACGCCCGGATCGAACTGCGGTGCGGCAGACCGTACTGGCGGTTCGATTCGGCGGAACCGGACATTCTCTTCTATCAAACCGCCGACGAGGAGAAGGGGCTGATCCCCCCGGATATCAGAAAGACGCACGGTCTGGGGGTCTTTTACCGCGCGTGGGAAGAGGACGGCCGGCCGATGACCGACCTGGGCTTTTCGGTTCATCATTCGGTGTCGGACGGAATGGGGAACATGTCCTTTTTCGAAGACGCCTTTCTCAACTACGCGTCAAAGAAGGGGGTCGAGGTTCCGCCGGAGGCGTACCGGACGCTTTCGCCGGAGAGCATGAAGTTGCGTCTGGCGCCGAACCAGACGTGGAAAAGGTATTTCAAACTCCTTTCGCACGGGATCAAGACGACGCGCGATTTGCTTCTGCACGACGCCAAGCCGTTTCTGCCGATCAGGAAGATCGACTACGACACGCCGGTCGTCCATCCGAACCGAACGGATCTCTTCTATTTGACTCAGGAAGAGACCCGCGTCTACCGCGCTCGGGCGAAAGCCGAGGGCCTTTCGCTCAACGACCGGCTGATGTGCGATTTCTTCCGCGCGTGCGGCGATTTCGAACGGAAGTTCGTGCCGGCGAAAAACCGCTGGATCCGCGTGGCGATGCCGATCAACATGCGTTCGGCGGACCTGCCCGATCTGTTCGCCGCGAACGTGGTTTCGATGGTCTTTCTCGACCGCCGTCCGTCGCAGATCACCGAAGACGACGCGTTCGCGCGGGGGATCCACCGCGAGACCGATTGGATTAAGAGGACCGACCAGGGGTACGCGCTTTTGGTCAATCTCCGTTCGAAGCGGAACACGCTCGGCGGAATCAAGATCGTGCTGCACGGACGCCGCTGTTGGTCGACCACGGTTCTTTCGAACCTGGGGGTTCTTTTCGACAAAACCCCGCTCCCCCACACCGAAGACGGCCGCCTGATCGTCGCCGACGCGGTTCTGGAATCGTTCTGCGGCATGCCGCCGTTCCGCGCCAAAACTTTCACCGGCTGCGGGGTCTGGACCTACGCCGGCCGGCTCGGGTTCGGCATGCGTTACGACGAACGGTATCTGACCGACGAACAGTCGGCGTTCGCGTTCGGCGCGTTCGAAAAGAGAGTTCGGGACTATGTCGCCGCCCCCGCCGCCGAGTAATACGCCAGAAGAGGGTTTATCGATGACCGCCGCTGACAAGAACGTCTTTGAAGGGGAACATCCCCGTCTGAAAACCGGGACCGGTTCGGTCGTCGCGAGCCGTCCGGCCGCCGAGTCGACCTGGCTGGTCGAGTTTACCGCGCCGGCCCTCGCCGAAGCGGTCGAGCCGGGACACTTCGTCATGCTCCGGCTGCCGGAACTCTATTCGCCCCTTTTGGGGCGGCCGTTCGCCGTCTATCGCGCCGACCGCGCTTCGGGCCGCGTTCAGGTGATCTATCTGGTCGTCGGAAACATGACCGAACGCCTTTCGCAAATCGCGCCGGGAACACCGCTCGAGTGGTGGGGGCCTTTGGGACGCGGCTGGGCGCCGATCGAAGAGGGGGACCGACCCGCCGCCCGCCGGATCTACATGGCCGCCGGCGGGATCGGCTACACGCCGTTCTATCTGCTCGCCGAGAAGTACGCCGCGCTGGAGCCGAAGCCCGAACTGCATCTCCTCTACGGCGCGCGGACGAAAAGCCGCGTGCCGAACCTCGACGATTTTCGCGCCCTGGGGGTCGACGTGAAAGTGGCGACCGACGACGGCTCGCTGGGAGCGAAGGGGACGGTCGGCGACCTGCTGAAAGCCGAACGGCTCGAGGGGGCGAAAGACGCGCTCGTCGCCGCGTGCGGACCCCGTCCGATGCTCTTCGCCGTCTTCGAAACGGCGAAGAGTCTGGGAAACGTCCCCTGCTGGACCTCGCTCGAGACGCCGATGTCGTGCGGGATGGGACTCTGTTTCGGCTGCGTGGTCGAGTACATGGGAAAGGACGGGAAGTTCGATTACCGCCGAACCTGCGTCGACGGGCCCGTCTTCGACGCTTATCGCCTGAAATGGGACTAGTCCCGATCTTTTGCGTCTCCGCCGCGCTTCCGCCGTCTCCGGCGGCGGGGAAGGGTACCCCGTTAAATTTTCTGTGAAAATGTGCCGATAATAACGATTGCGGCGGGTTTGACGCCCGCGCGGCGCATTGACAACGGGGAAAAGAGCCTATGTACGACGACGATTTGTTCGGCCGCGTCTGTCCCGCGCCCGAAGAGGACGACCTCGATCGGCGCGAAAACGCGCTGAACGCGCGGATTGCGGCCTTTGAGAATATCGTTCGAAAGACGAAGATTTCGACCGCCGAACGGATCGAGCATCTGACCGCGGGGGAATCGGAGCTTTCGGCGCGCTGGGACGAACTGCGCGAGGCGATCGACGCGCTGACCGGCAGGGAAGACGATCTGCGGCGGCGCGAAGAGTTCGTCGCGCGGAAAGCCGCCGAACTCGACGCGCGCGAGTCGGCGCTGAGGCAGAAGATCGAATCGTTCCGCGCGCGTTCCGAAAAAGTCCTCGTCGAGATCGGCCAGCAGAAAGAAGAAGTCCGCCGTCTGATCGCGTCGAGTCTGAGGTAAACCGCGTCTTTCGGCGGGAATCTTTTCGGCGGGATTCTTCTCCCGCGTCTTTTGGCGGGCCGGGCCGGCGCCGCGGAGGCGATTCGGAATCGGCCTTTTCTTTTCGCGGCGGCGGTTTCTTTCGGCCGCGCGGTGTGGTAGAATAACCTGCGGGGGCCGTCCGGCCGGCGATCGGACGGACGTCGTTTGAATTGACTGGATAAAGGAGGTTTTCCGAATGAGAAAACATGTGAAAGGGAACGTCAGCTGGGTGGGATACATCGACTGGGAACTCGAAACGTTCCACGGCGACGACTATTCCATTATGAACGGCTCGAGTCAGAACGCCTACCTCGTCGAAGAGGAGAAAACCGTTCTGATCGACACGGTCTGGACGCCGCATCGTTTCGATTTTGTCGAAAACCTTAAAAAAGAGATCGATCTGAACAAGATCGACTATATCGTCGCCAATCACGGCGAATGCGACCATTCGGGCGCGCTCACCGCGCTGATGGACGAAATACCCGACAAGCCGATCTACTGCACCGCCAACTGCGTGAAGAGTCTCGAAGGGCAGTACGGAAAACGGGGCTGGAATTTCAACGTCGTGAAGACGGGGGACGAACTCGAGCTCGGCGGCGGAAAGAAACTCGTTTTCGTCGAAATGCGGATGCTCCATTGGCCCGACTCGATGGCGGCGTACATGACCGGCGAGAACATCCTTTTCGCCAACGACGCGTTCGGCCAGCACTTCGCGGTCGAGGAACTCTTCAACGACAAGGCGGACCGGTGTCTCCTCTATAAAGAGGCGCTCAAATATTTCGTGAACATCCTCAATCCGTTCGCGCCGATTCTGAAAAAGAAACTCGCCGAAATCGCCGCGCTCAACCTTCCGTTCGACGTCATCGCCCCGTCGCACGGCGCGATCTGGCGCGAGAACCCGATGCAGATCGTCGAAAAATACGTTCAGTGGGCCGACGCCTACCAGGAAAACCAGGTCACGGTCGCCTACGACACGATGTGGGAGGGGACGGCGAAACTCGCGCACGCGATCGCCGGCGAAATCTCGCGCCAGTCGCCCGACACGGTCGTGAAGGTCTTCAACGTCGCCAAGGCCGACAAGAACGAGGTGATGACCGAAGTCTTCAAATCGAAGGCGATCGCGGTCGGCTCGCCCACCGTCGGCAACAGCGTCCTTTCGAGCGTCGCCGGCTGGCTCGAGTTCCTGAAACAGCTCAAATTCAAAAACAAAAAAGCCGCCGCGTTCGGCTGTTACGGCTGGAGCGGCGAGTCGGTGAAAATCTTAAAACAGCTTCTCGCCGGCGCGGGTTTCGACGTGGTCGAAGAGGAAGTCCGTTCTCTCTGGAATCCGGACGAGAACGATTTCGCCGCGGTTCCGGCGTTGGTTTCAAGTCTTCTTGCGGCGCCGCCGAAAGAATAATCCTCGCTCACCCCAACACAGGAGTCTTGCCATGGACAAGTATCAGTGCGAACCTTGCGGTTACGTTTACGATCCCGCCGAAGGGGATCCCGATTCCGGGATCGCCCCCGGCACCTCGTTTGCCGATCTGCCCGACGATTGGGTCTGCCCGATCTGCGGCGTCGGCAAGGATATGTTTACCAAGATCGAAGAGTAAGCGGTTCGATCCGCGCCTTCTCTCTTCGTTTCCCTTTTTTTCCGCGCCGGGCGTTTCTTTCGTCCGGCGCGGTCTCAATTTTTTTCATAAGGATTCGCGACGATGAGTCGAAGTGAAAATGCCGTCGCTCTGATGCGTGAGAAAAACAACTGCTGCCAGTCGGTTCTTCTGGCGTTCGCCGACCTGACCGGTCTTTCGCCGGACGTTCTCAAAAAGATCGGCGCGCCGTTCGGCGGCGGAATGGGATGTATGGAAGGGACGTGCGGCGCGCTCTGCGGCGCCGAGACGATTCTGGGTCTGGTCAAGGCGGGGGACGGTCCCGTCAGGGGGGACGCCGCCGCGCTCCATCGCGCGTTTACCGCCAAGTGCGGTTCGTCTCTCTGTAAAGAGATCAAAGGACGCGACACCGGCAAAGTCCTCTGTTCCTGCCCCGACTGCGTCCGTTACGCCGCCGATCTGCTCGACGCCGTCCTCGCCGCGCCGAAAGAGTAGCTCAAACGCGGGGCGTCTCTTCCCGTCCCGGCCCGGCCGCGCGGTCTTCCCGCCGCCGGAACCGGCGGCGGCTTCTCCTTTTCGCCCCTTGGCGGCGGCGAAGTATTTTGTATTGCCGCGCGAGTCCGAAAAGGAGGACCGCGCCCCCCAGGGCCATCAGCGACCGGCCGAGCCGCTTTTCGTGCGGCGTGCGGAGATCGGGCCGCTTTAGACCGTAGTATTTCAGGGAAAACTCTTTTTGCGCCGCGCGGACGCCGTCGCACTCCAGGTAGCGTACGCGCTCTTCGCGGAGCGTTTCGCTCCGATCGCTTTCCGGTCTCGAGACGGTTTTCGTTTCCATCGTTTTGACCGGCAGCGGCGAGTCGTCCCCGTCGGCATAGTCGAATTTCTTTTCGACGAGGAGCGGAATCCCGTCTTTTTCGTATCGAAGCGCGAGTTCGGCGATTCCCCATCCTTTGGCCGGCAGGAGCGAGACGCGTCCGGCGACCGTTCCGTCGGCGGCGCCTTCGAAGATCTCGCTTGCGGGGACGTCGAAATCGACGGCGACCGTTTCGCCCCCCCGGTCGGTCTTCGACTCGGCCCGCGCGATATGCAGATTCTCGCTTTCGAGGAACTCGGCCAGCGGGAGATCCCCGACGTAATAGGGGGAGAGTTCCCGGATCGCGCGCGCCGCCGCGTCGTCGCGGGGAGCGCCGCCGCGGAATTTTTTGTATGACTCGAGTTTCCAGGGGGCGGACTCGGCGCCGCGCGACAGTTCGAAGGCGCAGACGGCGGTCGCGACGCGGCAGGCCGCCTGCGGAGACGCGTCTTCGTCCCCCCCGTTCGGGACGCGTTCGGAGCGGATCAGACCGTTTTCGCCCTGGGAGAAGAGCTCGTATTGCCGCGCGCCGTCTTCGGCCGAGACGAACCATTTCAGGTGAAGGGCGTCGGGCGCGTTTCGGCGGGCGCGGAGCGACGCGGCCGCCTCGGTCTTCAGGCGCGCGGCGAGGGACTCGTCGGTCGCCTCGCCCCGCGCGGCGCCGCAACAAAGCGCGGAAAGAAAAAGAAGCGCGGGCAGGACCCGCCGGAAAAGGGTCGGCGCGGCGGCGCGGCGGTTCATCGGCCGTCTCCTTCCGCGTCGGCGGGGGACGCGTGTTTCCGCCCCTTTCGGCGGAGCCGCGCTCCGCCCCAGACGATCAGCGCCGCGATCGCGGCGATCGCGGCCGCGAGCGCCGCGAATTTGAACGCCGACGTCTCGGACTCGTTTTTTTTCGGCGCGAGAACGGGAATCGCCGGTTTCGCGTCCGAATCGAGATCGGCGTCGGTGATCTTGTCGAGATCGATGACGTTTTGATCGGGCGAGACGTTCAGGCCTTCCAGTTTCACGTCGGGATCCAGCTTGAGGACGAAGGCTTCGTGTATCGAGCGGATATCCGAAAGCCCGGGACTTTTCCATTCCGAAACGAGCCATCGGTCGATCTCCCCGGCGGACGGGTCGTACAGCCCCGTATACGACCTGACCCGCGCCGGGATGAAAAAAGCGCCGTGCTTTTCCCAGTCGTACCCCTTGACGGCGGAGACGGTCAGGAGTTTCGCGTCTTCCCCCTTGTAGGTTCGCACGATCGACTCTTCGACGGTGATCGGGCGGGTGTCGGCGCGCAGAACGACCTCTTTGACGTATTTCGTTTCGCCGTCGGCGTTGGTTCCGGTCAAGGTGAGCCGGAGACGCCCGTCTTCCGTTTCGTCGGCCCGGTAATCGGGATCCGCGGGGGTCTCGTACGGAAGAGCGTCGACCGGAGAAAAGAAAATCGAGACCGGCGCGTCGATGGCCGCCAGCGCGTGGGTCATGGTGGTCAGCGCCTTATCGTAGACGCGGTTCAGCGAACCGCTCGGCACGCGGCGGCTCCCCTGCTGCGGCGTGTAGGTCACGACGTAGTCGTCGCTGGCGAGGATATCGACGGTGCGGCTCGCTCCGCCTTGCTCCGCCGAGTGGGCCGTTCCGTTCCGGTAGAGAATCTGTACGCGGCATTTCCCCTTCGCCTTGCATAAAAAACCGCTCGCCACGACGTCTTCCGCGCCGAGCTCTTTCGTTCGCGCTTCTTCTTCGCTGGGGAAGGCCGCGCGCGAGAAGGTGTAGTTCGCGTAAAAGGCGACGTCTTCGAGCCAGTCGAAGCGTTCGGCGTTCAGTCGGGCGATTCGTTCGGCGCCGGTCTCTTCGGCGAAGAGACCGCAGACCGAAAGGAGAGCGGCCAGGACGGCCGACGCCGCCGGAAGTCGGAAGGATTTGTACATCGATGTCGCGTTGTTTTTTTGTGGTTCGGGCCGGGCGGGGGGCCGCGGCTCCCTTTTCTTCCCCGTCGTGACCCGCTCATTATAGCCGACGCGCGGACTTTGACCACCCGAGCGCGCCGGAAGGGCGGCTCGGCGGGCGCGGTGCCGCGCGCGTCAGGCGTCCTTTTTCTTCCCGAACAGACGGGCGAAAAAGCCGGTTTTGGCTTGGGGGGCGCGTTCGGCGGTTTCGGCGGCGGGATCGGCCAGCAGGCGGATCATTTCGTCCTGTTCTTCGGCCTGCGCCACGTAGAGGGGCGTCCGGCCCCAGGTGTCTTTCGCGGAGGTGTCGACCCCCTGCCGTTCGACCAGAAAGCGGATCATTTCGGGATTCCGGCTTTCGGCGGCGCTGTGCAGAACCGTCCAACCGCCGTTGTCTTTGGCGTTCGGGTTGCACCCGCACTTTTCGATCAGGTAGCGGACCAGCGGCAGGCTTCCGCTCTGCGCCGCGCGATGGAGGACGGTTCGGCCCCAGTTGTTCCGCGCGTTCGATTTCGCGCCGCGTTCGTCGATCATGTACTTGACGATATCGAGGTCGCCCCGGCCGGCGGCCAGATGGAGCGGGGTCCAGCCGGCGTCGTCTTGGAGATTGGCGTCGGCGCCGTTGGAGATCAGGTAGCGGACCAGCTCGAAGTTCCCCGTCTGCGCCGCGCGGTGGAGGGCGGTCTCGCCTTTCTCGTCGACGGCGTTCGGGTCGGCGCCCGACTGAACGAGGTAGCGGACCAGGTCGACGTCGCCGCTGACCGCGGCGCAGCGGAGGACCGTCCAGCCGCGGTTCGTCTTGGCGTTGACGTCGGCGCCCCGGCTGACCAGGTAGCGGACGATCGGCAGGTTCCCCGTTTCGGCGGCGGCGTGCAGAACGGTGACGCCGTCGGCGTCGGCGGCGGCGGCCGACGCGCCGAGCCCGACCATGTATTTCACCACCGACCATTTTCGCGCGCGGGCGACGATCGCCAGGGGGGTGTCGCCGTTTCGATCGCGTACGTTCAGTTCGGCGCCCAGACCCGCCAGGAGGCGGAGGCTCTTCCACTTTTTGAAGTTGGCGGCGTAGTGCAGCGGGTTGCGGTCGTTCACGTCTTTGGCGTTGACGTCGGCGCCCCGGCCCGTCAGGAACTGAACCAGCTGCGCGGGTCCGTGTTTGACGGCGTAGTGCAGCGGCGTGTGGCGGCGGCTGTCGCGCGCGTTGATGTCGGCGCCCTGGTCGACGACGGCGCGAACCACGTCGAGCCGTCCGCTCTTGGCGGCGGCGTGCAGAATCGTCTGCCCGTACGTGTCGCGGTCGGCGATCGAGGCGCCCCGGCTCAAAAGGCGGCGGACGAATGCCGGTTTGCCGCGCCGCGCGGCGACGAACAGGGGGGTGCGTCCGAGGTCGTCGCGAAGGGTGAGGTCGGCGCCCCGTTCGATCAGGAACCGGGCGATCTTCCAACGGCGCGTCAGGACGGCCCGGTGCAGGAGCGATCTCCCTTTGGAGCCGACCGCGTTGATGTCGCCGCCGCGCGAGATCAGGAAGTTGACGATCTTGTAGTGGGTGTCGGACTCGAACGAGCCTTCGGCGGCGGGCTTGCCGTCGTCGTCCAGCGGGGTGATCTCCTGCGCGGTTCCCAGGCAGAGCGCGGTCCAGAAGACGTCGTCGACCGTTCCCGCTTCCGGCAGATGGTCGAGCAGATACCGGACCATCTCGAGGCGGCTTGCGCGTACGGCTTTGTGGAGGATCGTCTCGCCGTCGTGGGTGACGGCGGCGGGGTCGAGTTTGCGCGTCTCGACGAGATACCGCACCAGATCGACGTTGCCGCTTCCGGCGGCGCAGTGGAGGATCGTCACGCCGTCGTCGTCGGTGACCGGCGGGAACGCGCCGCGCGTGATCAGCGCGTTGACCGCGTCGAGCGAGCCGGCGCTGGCGGCGCTGTGGAGAACCGTCCAGCCGTTTTTATCGGAGGCGGCGGCGTCGAGTTTCAGTTCGTCGGTCAGGTAGACGATCGAGTCGAGCCGTCCGGCGGCGGCGGCGCAGTGGAGGACCGTCCAGTCGTTGTTGTCGCTCAGGTCGGCCGGCGCGCCCCGTTCGACCAGGAATCGGAGCGTCTCGACCCCGCAGGCGCGGGCGGCGTTGTGCAGAACGCTCCATCCGGTCTTGGTACGGTATCCCGGATCGGCTCCTTCGTCTACCAGAATCCGCACTTGCGCCTCGTTCCCTTCGGCGGCGGCGTCGAAAAGAGCTTGATTTCGGTCGATGTTCATATCTTCGGACATAGTTAACCTCGGTCAGGAATGGAATCTGCCGTATGGGAAATCTTCGATCGGCGGAAGGCCCGAGCCGACGCGTTCGGCCCGTCCGGCGGCCGCGCCGCCGGAAGTGAAAAGAGAACCGAATTCGTCTCCACCTTCGATTTTACGTCTCGCCCCGCCGAAAGTCAATGAAAATCGGCGCTTGGGGGCGGATTTTTCGTTCGGCGGGCGCGTCCGGCTTGTTTTTCGTCGTCCGGGGTGGTAGAATCGACTTGTCTTCTTCCGGCGGAAACCGATCTTCCCTTCTTCTTTCGGGCGCGGCTTCGGCGAGACGGGCGGTTCGGCCGGCGGAAGGTTCCGCGGCGGGTTTTCGGCGCGGTTTGTTTTTCGTTCACCCCCGACAGAACACCTCTGACAAGAAAGTTGCGCTTGATCCCATGAAACGTACAACGACGATCCGGCTCGCCTTCGGCGCGCTCCTTCTTCTCCTTCTTCCGTTGGCCGCCTTCGGCGGCGTCCCCGCCGCGGCGGGGTCCGGCGGCGCGGATTCGTTCGCGCTCGCCTCGTTCACCGTCGACGATCTCCCCGCGCCGCTGGGGATCGACGATCCGCGTCCCCATTTCGGCTGGGCGTATCAGACTCCGGCCGCGGCGGACGCGGTCAACAACCGGTCGCAGTCGGCGTATCAGCTCGTTCTGCGCGGCTCTCCGGCGGGCGACGAGATCCTCTGGACTTCCGGCAAAGTCGAAAGCGACCGGCAGACGTTCGTCCCGTACACCGGCGCCGACCTGACGCCGGGCACGGCGTATCTGGTCGATCTGACCGTCTGGAACGAGGACGGCACGCTTTCCGACACGATCACGAGCGCCTTTTCGACCGGCCTGTGGCCGACCGACGCCGACCCGAACCCGTGGAAGGGAAAGTGGATCGGCAAATCCGAGTCGGAGGCGAAACCGGATCTCCCCGCCCGCTACCTGTCGAAAAAGGCCTCCGTCGCCTCGCCGACGCGCAAGACGATCGTCCGCGCCACCGCGTATATCGCCGGGCTCGGCTATAACGAGCTTTACATCGCCGGCGAGAAGGTCGGCGACCACGTCCTCGACCCGATCTACACCGATTACGAAAAGCGCGTGGCTTACAACACGTACGACGTCACCGACCTGATGACCCGCGTCCAGAGCGGCGCGTACGAGGCGGACAACCCCGACGAGGTCGAGTCGGTCGATTTCCCGATCGGCGTGATTTTGGGCAACGGCCGCTACTACGCCCCGCGCAATCCGAAGGCCGACCGCGCGCCGCGCCTCCTGTTCCAGCTGGTCGTCGAATACGCCGACGGCACGAGCGACCTGGTCGTCAGCGACGAGTCGTGGAAGATGTCGACCGACGGTCCGATTCGCGGGAACAACGACTTCGACGGCGAAATCTGCGACATGACCCGCGCGGTCACGCTGGAAGAGGCCGCCGCCGATCCGGACGGCGACTATTTCCTGGAAGAGTCGGAACAGGTTTCCTACGCGGTGCCGACCCCCGACGCGGTCGAGATTCTCGACGCGCCGCGCGGCAAACTCGTCGCGCAGATGATGCCCCCGATGCGCGTGAACGACCTGATCCGCCCGATTTCGATCACCGAGTATCAGCCGAACGTCTACATCGTCGATTTCGGCCAGAACTTCGTCGGCTGGGTCTGGATGAAAGTCGCCGGGCCCGCCGGAACCGTCGTGACGCTCCGCCACGCCGAGACGCTGATTCCCGACGGCGAGAACGCCGGCGACCTCTACACAGCCAACCTTCGCACCGCCCAGGCGCGCGACGTTTACACGCTTCGCGAGACCGGCGGCGCGCCGCAGTATTACCAGCCGCGGTTCACCTATCACGGGTTCCGGTATCTCAAGATCGAGGGCTATCCCGGCCGGCCGTCGCTCGACGATTTCGTCGGCTGCGTCGTCGGGACCGACCTCAAGCCGGTCGGGCGGTTCCAGACCTCGAACGAAACGATCAACAAGATCTATCACAATATCTTCTGGGGCACGCGCGGGAACTACCTGAGCATGCCGACCGACTGCCCGCAGCGCGACGAGCGGCAGGGGTGGCAGGGCGACCGCGCCGCGGAATCGAAAGGCGAGATGTTCCTCTTCGACAACATCACGCTCTACCGCAAATGGCTTCAGGACATCGAAGACAGCCAGCGCGACGACGGGAACGTCTCGGACGTCGCGCCGAACTACTGGGAGTGCTACAACACCAACGTCACCTGGCCGAGCACGCAGTTCCTCGTTCCCGAATCGCTCTGGCTCATGTACGGCGACGAGAGCGCGATCGCCAAGCATTACGACTCGCGCAAGAAGTGGCTCGCCCACATCGCCTCGTTCGTTAAGCCGGACGGCACGGTCGACAAGGACAACTACGCCGACTGGTGCGTTCCGCCCGAAAGTCCCGAGCTGATCCATTCCGGCGACCCCTCCCGTACGACGAACCAGGGGCTCCTGGCGACCGCGTATTACTTCAAAGACCTTGAGCTTTCGGCGCAATTCGCCGACATGCTCGGCCGCGCCGACGACGCCGCCGATTTCCGCGCGCGCGCCGAGGCGGCGAAAACCGCGTTCAACAACGTGAATTACGACGCCGCCGCCGGTAAATACAGCAACGGCTCGCAGACGTCGTCCGTTCTGCCGCTGGCGTTCGGCCTGGTTCCCCCCGGCGACGAGCCGAGGGTCTTCGCCGCGCTGGTCGACAACATCGAAAACGTGACCGACCGCCACATCGGCACCGGCCTGATCGGCGGGCAGTGGATCAACCGCGTCCTTTCCGAAGGGGGCCGCGACGACCTGGCCTACGCCTTCACGACGAACACCACCTATCCGAGCTGGGGCTATATGGTCGAAAAGGGCGCGACGACCGTCTGGGAGCTCTGGAACGGCGACACCGCCGACCCGGCGATGAACAGCGGCAACCACGTCATGCTGGTCGGCGACCTGGCGATCTGGTATTACGAGTACCTGGCGGGGATCAAGGCCGATCCGGCGAACCCCGGCTTTAAGCGCGTTCTGATGGCGCCTCACGTCGTCGGCGACCTGACCTGGGTCGACGCCGCGTACGATTCGATCCGCGGCCGAATCGCGTCGTCGTGGAAGGCCGAAAACGGCGTCTTCGCCTGGTCCGTCGCGGTTCCGGTCAACTCCTCGGCTTTGGCGAGCGTGCCGACGTCCGATCCGGCGTCGGTCCGCGTCGAGAACGCCGCCGGCGAGGCGGTCGACCTTCCGTACGTCGAAACCGACGGCCGGGTCGAGTTCGAAATCGGCAGCGGCGTCTGGAAGTTCACCTCGAAGCTCTAAACGTATGGCGCGTCCGTTTTTCTACGTTTCGGCCGGCGAACCGAGCGGCGATCAGCACGCCGCCGGCCTGATCCGCGAACTCCGGAACCGGTTCCCCGAAGCCGAGTTCCGCGGGTTCGGCGGCCCGGAAATGCGAAAAGCCGGCTGCCGGATCGAGTACGATCTGACCTCTCTGGCGGTCATGTGGTTCCTCCAGGCGCTGGCGAACGTTCCCCTTTTCGCGCGTCTTCTGAAACGGGCGCGCGAGACGTTCCGCCGCGACCGGCCCGACGTTTTGATCCTGGTCGATTATCCCGGTTTCAACTACCGTCTGGCGAAACTGGCCAAAGCCGAGGGGATCCCCGTCTGTTTCTTCGTTCCGCCGCAAATCTGGGCGTGGGCGCAGGGCCGTATCGAGAAGACGCGCCGCGACGTCGATTTCGTGATCTCGCCGCTCCCTTTCGAGCAGGAGTGGTTTCGCGCGCGCGGGGTCGAGACGGTGGCCGTTCCGCATCCCTTTTTCGACGAGCTGAACGCCGAGCCGCTCGACCGCGAGTTCCTCGCACGGGTCGGCGGGGACGACTCCGCCGCGCCGATTTTGACCCTTCTGCCCGGTTCGCGCCGTTCGGAAATCGCCGCGAACCTTCCCGAAATGGCGCGCGCCGCCCTTCTGGCTCAGAAGGCGGTTCCCGCCCTTCGGCCGACGGTCGCCGCGTACCGTTCGGAGCAGATCCCGCAGATCCGCGAGATTCTCCGGCGCGAAAACGCGCCGTTTCCCGTCCACGCCGGCCGCACGCGCGAGCTGATCGCCGCGGGCGTCTGCGCCCTGGCGGTTTCCGGCTCGGTCTCGATCGAGCTCTTGGCGTTCGCCAAACCGGCGGTGGTCTATTACCGGGTCGGCCGGTTCGCGCTCTGGTTCTCCCGTTTCTTCCGCCGCGTGAAATACATCTCGCTGGTCAACCTTCTGGCGGCCGACGCCGCGGGGCGTTCGATCTTCTGCGAGGGGCGCCGCGCCCCCGCCGAGCTTTCGGCGCGGGACCTCGAGCCGGTCCTCTTCCCGGAACTTCTGACCGGCCGCGATCGTTCGGCCGACGCCGCGCGCTTTCTGCTCGGCTGGCTGACCGATCCGGCCGCGCTCGAGGCCGCGCGCGCCCGGCTCGCCGCGCTTCGCGCGCGGGTCGCCTCGGACGGCGCGGGGAAGACCTCGTTCGAGCTGGCCGCCGACGCCGTTTCGGCGCGGCTCGGGCGCTAAACGGCCGCCGCGTCCGCGGCGGCCCGTCGGCGGGAGGGGCCGTTCCCTTCCGCTTTCGTTTCGTCGTCGGCGCGCCGCGGGGCGCGCCCAGCATTTCGTCGTTTTTATGGCCGAATCTCGTTTGGGGAACGACGCCACGAACATCGCCCGCCGGTCGTTTAAGGCCGCCGGCTGGGTCTTGATCGTGAAGTTCGCCTCGCAGTTCATTCAGATCTTTCTCGAGATCTGTCTTCTGCGTCTTCTCACGCCGCACGATTACGGCGTGATCGGGATTCTGACCCTTTTCTGGTCGATCAGTTACGTTTTCATTCAGGGCGGGTTCGGTCAGGCGCTGATTCAGCGGAAAGAGGTCACCGAAATCGACCTCTGTTCGGTCTTCTACTACAACATCTTTCTGAGCCTGGTCTGTTTCGCGCTCCTGATCGGGTTCGCGAAAAAGATCGCCCTGTTCTACAACGAGCCCGTTCTCGAACAGACGATCTACGTCACGGCGTGGACCCTGCCGATCAGCGCGCTGGTTTCGGTCCAGATCGCGCTGCTCGACCGCCGTCTGAAACAGTTCTTCGTCACGATCAGCACGCTCGCCTCGCACCTGATCGCCAGCGTGATCGCCATTTTCATCGCCCGGCGCGGCTACGGCCTCTGGGCGATCGTCTGGCAGCAGCTGATCGCCACGTTCCTTTCGGCCGTTTCGGTCTTCTGTTTCGCCCGCTGGATCCCGAAACTCCGGTTCAGTTTCAAGGCGCTCGGCTCTCTCTTTTCGTTCGGCTCGAAGCTTCTTCTGATCGAAATCCTGAACGTCTTCACGACCCATTTCAGCAACCTGATCATCGGCAAGAAGTACCCGACCTCGCAGCTCGGCGTCTACACGCGCGCCAAGAAATACGCGCACCTCTGGCCGACGAGCGTTCAGGGGGCGGTCGGCCGCGTCCTCTTTCCCGCCTATTCGAAGATTCAGGACGATCTTCCCCGGCTCCGCGTCGCGTTCGGCCGTTCTCTGGCCGTTTCGACTTTCGCGGTCGTCTTTCTGCCGTTCTTGATCTGCACGCTCTGCAAGCCGTTCATTCTTCTGGTTCTCGGCGAGAAGTGGCTCGGCTGTATTCCCTACTGGTGGCTGATCACCTGCACGGTCGTCTTCTATCCGATCCAGGTCCTCAACATGCAGCTTCTCAAGGCGCGCGGCCGGTCGGACCTCTATCTCCTCCTGGAAATCGTCAAAAAGTCGTTCTACGCGATCCAGGTGGCGATCCTTCTTCTCTACGGGATCGTTCCGATGCTGATCGGCGAGATCTTCTTCTCGTTCGTCGGCGTCTATCTGAACTCCTATTTTTCGGGCCGCGACCTTCATTACGGTCTTCTGAAACAGCTCGGCGACGTTCTTCCCTACGCGGCGATCACGTTCCCCTCGTGTCTGGCGGCGTGGGAGTTTTACAGCGTGATCAGTCCCCTTTCTCCCTGGACGGGATTCGTCGCCGGCGGGTTCGCCGGCGTGCTGGTCTACCTCGTCCTCAACCGCTGTTTCCGCACCGCCGCCCTGCGCGAAATCGTCAACATCCTGGGCGGCCGCTTCCCCGCGGTCAAAAGGGCCTTCTTCTACTAGAAGCCGCGCCCGGCGGTCCCGAGCCGGGACAGGGCGGTCCCGAGCCGGGACAGGGCGATTATTCCCGCCGTTTGCTCGGCTAGCCGGTAGCGCCCGGCTCGTTGGCCGGGCTTAGTCCGGGGCCTGTACGATGTTTCGCGACAACAGAACATCGCCCGAGGCGTATACTCTCGAGCCCGCCGCCCTCCCCGCCCCACGCTCGGCTACTGCGACCGCCCGAAGGGCCGGGAGCCTATATTGCCAACCCGGGCTCCGGGTCAGAAGAGGTGGTCCCGAACCAAGGCGGCCCAACGAGGCCGCCGCTTCCGGCCTAGCGAAGCTAACCGGGGGAATATATCGCCCGCCGCGGCTCGCGACCGCCCGAAGGGCCGGGAGCCTTTTATTGCCCGCCGGGGCTCCCGGATTGCCCGCCGGGGCTCCCGGATTGCCCGCTGGGGCTCCCGGATTTCACGCCGCGCCCGCTGCGGCTCGCGGCAGGGGGAACTCGTTGAGCATGGCGGGGGGGCGTCGGAGTTCGCCTTCGGGGAAGACGACATAGGGGAACCCGTAGAGTTCCATATCGCGGGCGTAGAGGTCGAGCTGTTCGGCCGAGACCCACGCGCCGGCGGCGGGCTCGCCCTCGTCGGTCGCGCCGTAGAGGTCGCCGTGCGAGTTCAGGTTGAAGACGTATTCGGCGCCGCCGACGGAGCGCCAGGCGGTGAAACACTGGGCGTGGCCGCCCGGCGCGGG
>CADBQY010000047.1 GCA_902796885.1 uncultured Planctomycetota bacterium | reverse complement strand
GGCGGCGGCTTAGTGGAGCAAATGGGAATCGAACCCACGACCTCAACATTGCGAACGTTGCGCTCTCCCAACTGAGCTATTGCCCCTCGTTGCGCCGATTTTAATACTATTTTCCTATTCGTCAAGGGAGACCGCCTCGGGATCGGAACGGGGACTTCACTATTTCAGTTCCCGTTCCGCCGAGCATGCCGTTTCACCGTCCGTCTGCCGCTTTGCCTCCCGCCGGGCGAGATATAATTTCAGGAGCCACGCCGCCGCGACACCCGCGATGATTCCGACGGTGTCTTCCAGAATGTCGACCCACTGGAAACAGCGTCCGGTGATCGGCTGAATGATTTCGGTCAGCGGACCGTAGATCAGCAAGAGAGTGTAAGCGGCGACCGCGGGAAATTTTCCCCGCGCCAGTTCCGCCAGAGCCCCCAGCACGGAAAACGCCGCCGCGTGAAGAAGCGAAAAAGTCGGTATTTCGACCTTTCCGAAAGTCGGCCTGGGAGAGAGAAGGGCGTAAACGGAAAAGATGAAGTAAGCGGCGAACGCGGCGCGAAACCAGAAAAGAAGTCGGGATGTCTTTGTTTCGTTCTGTTCGGTCATGGCGCGGGTTCGGTTCTGATGTCTTATCGACGGGAAAGACTGATTTCCCGCCCGTTAATTTCTTTTGCCGTCATTTTAGCATTTTTTTGCCGTTTGGGCAGACCGGCATTTTTGTCGTCAGATTGACCCGTATCCGGTAATCTGGTAGAATGGGCGCGGAAAAAAGACGGGGTTTTTCGCGACGGCGCAGACCTCTTTCTTTTTGGGAGAAACGAAACATTTTTAACCCCGGGAGTTCCTATCGGGATTATGACAGAATACGAGCGGAGTACATCGGCCGCCGGCGACGCGGTTTGTTGGACACAGGGATGGTACGAAAAGGTTCGCGAGACCCTCGGCGAGTCGGCTTGCCGAGCGCTCGGGCTTTTCGCGATTCCCGACGATTTCGTCCTGTCGGTGGTGATTCCCGTCTACAACGAGGAGCGAACTCTGGCCAAACTCTTTCAAACGGTGGCCGAGGTTCCGATCCCGAAAGAGATTATTCTGGTCGACGATTGCAGTACCGACGGGTCTGCCGAAATTCTGAAACGGATTTCTGAAAGCCGCGGCGAGGATCCCCTGAACCGAGTTGTCGTGAAAAGTCATTCCGTCAACCGCGGGAAAGGAGCCGCCCTTCGAACCGGGTTCGCGGCGGCGACGGGGGACGCGGTGATTGTTCAGGACGCCGATCTGGAATATGACCCGAACGAATATATCCGCCTTCTGCGCCCCTTGTTGGACGGCCGAGCCGACGTTGTCTACGGGAGCCGTTTTTTGGGGAGCGAGTCGCACCGGGTGCTCTATTTTTGGCACTCGGTGGGGAATAAGTTCCTGACCTTTCTTTCGAACTGTTTTACGAACTTGAACCTGACCGACATGGAGACCTGTTATAAACTGTTTCGCCGGGACGTGATCCAAACAATCCTGCCGAAACTTCAGCAGGATCGTTTCGGTTTCGAACCGGAGGTGACAGCCTACGTGGCCCGGCACGGACTGCGCGTTTACGAGATGTCGGTCAGCTACTCGGGACGAACCTACAAGGAGGGGAAGAAAATCGGCTGGAAAGACGGCGTTCAGGCGATCTGGTGTATTGTGAAATACGGAATCGGGGGGAGAAAATGACCGAACGGGGCGACTGGGCGCTGGCGATTGCCAAAGAGGCGGGAGAGTTCACGCTCCGCTATTTCGACGATCCCGAACTTCGAATCGATCGAAAAAAGGACGGGACCCCGGTGACCCTTGCGGACCGCGGCGCGGAAGAACTTCTCCGCCGACGGATTTCGGAACGGTTCCCGGACGACGCGATTCTGGGCGAGGAGATGCCCGATCGCGCCGGCACAAGCGGATATAAGTGGGTTTTGGATCCGATCGACGGGACGAAGTCGTTCATTCACGGGGTTCCTCTCTACACGACCTTGGTCGGGATTGAAAAAGAGAGTCGGCCGTTCGCCGGAGTGATCGTCATTCCCGCGCTTGGCAAGGGGATCTATGCCGAAACGGGGGAAGGAGCGTACGAGTGGGGGAAAGACGGCGCCGTTCGTCCGGCCCGGGTGTCGCGGACCGCGCGGCTCGAAGACGCTCTCTTTCTGACGAGCGAGGTGAAGACGTTTACCGAAACGGGCCGAATCGAGCTGTACCGCGAGATGCAACGCCGATGCCGACTGGCCCGCACTTGGGGTGACGCGTATGGTTATTATCTGACGGCGACGGGACGCGCCGACCTGATGATCGATCCGGAATTGAGCCCGTGGGACGCCGGGCCCCTGTCGACGATTCTCGCCGAGGCGGGGGGGATTTTCGCCGACTGGTCGGGTTGCGAGACGATCTACGGCGGAGACGGGTTCGCCTGTAACCGTCTCCTCTTTGATCAGGTAGTCGAACTGACGAGGGAATACAAAAAGTGAGCGCGCGTTATTATTGGGAAGAAGGGAACGGGTTCGACTCGGCGACGGCGATCCTCGCGGGGGACGAGGCGCATCACCTGATCCGTGTCATGCGCGCCAAGCCTGGAGACGAGTTCCTCCTTTTCGACGGGAAAGGATTCGAATACCGAGCCCGCGCGACGGAGATCGGGCGCGGGTCGGTACGTCTGCAGGTCGTCGAGACGCGGGAGATCTGTAACGATCCGGAAATCGAACTCTCGGCGGCGGTCGCTCTGCCGAAAGGGGATCGGCAGAAATGGCTGATCGAAAAGCTGACCGAGCTGGGGGTGCGCCGGTTCATTCCTCTCGAGGTCGAACGCGCCGATATCAAGACTGACGACGGCGTTTTGGCGCGTCTGCGCCGGCAGGTGGTCGAGGCCTCGAAACAGTGCGGCCGATCCCGCTTTATGGAAATCCTTCCACCGATGCCGCGCCGCGAGGCCGCGGCGGCGTGCCGAAAGGAATCGGACTGCGAACCCCTCTGTATGCTGGCGCACCCGATTTCGGACGGAGAGTTCGGGCAGTGGTCGTTCCGCGATTTTTTGAGCCGCGGATTTCAGGACGGCCGGTGGACGATGGCGAAACATCTCTTTCTGGCGGTCGGACCGGTCGGCGGGTTTTCGGATCGGGAGGTGCGGGAGGCCGTCGACGACGGCTGGCCGATCCTTGATCTGGGGAAAGAGGTCTATCGGGTCGAAACCGCAGCGATTACGGCCGCCGCTCTCTTTCTGCATCTGGGGGATTGACCGAAGATGAAACGGACCCTTTCCCGCTGGACCGAAAAGGCTCGCGCTCCGGAACTGAAAATGACGCCGATGATCGACGTCATCTTCCTGCTTCTGGTCTTTTTTGTTCTGACGGCGAACTTCAACGAAATCGAAATGTTTCTCCGAATGAACCTTGCCGCGCCGGGGAAAGGGGCGAACGTCTCGGCGCCGGTTCAACCGCAGCCGGAAGTTCTTCATATTCGCGCCTCCGAAGGCGCCGACGGACGGGCGGTATGGAGCGTCGGCGAGGTCGTCTGCGCCGACGAAGGGAAACTGGTCGCGGCGCTGGCCGGCGTCGATCCGCGTTCGACGGTGGTGATCCATCCGATCGAGACATCTTCGGTGGAACAAGTTCTCGACTTGTACGGGCTCTGTCGGAGGACGGGGTTGAACCGGGTTCAGTTTGCCGCAAAAAGGAGGAACGCGCCTCCGACGAGTCAGAACGTAACACAGTCAAAATAGGAACTTTTCCCAACGAGGGTACTGATGGCCAGTTTTATCTATCAGCAGGTCGGGCTCAGCAGCGAAAAAATCCGCGATCCGCAAAATCTGCGCCGATCGATCACGTCCGAAACTCCGGTACTCATCCTTCTGGCCGCGGGGAAGGGAACGCGGTTCGGAACCAGTCCGAAATGTATCGCGCCGGTACTCGGCAAACCGCTGGCGCGCCATTCGATCGACGCGTTTTGCCGTACTCAACCGCGGGCGATCGTTTTGGGAGTGGTCGGGTATAAGCACGACGAAGTTTCGGCCGCGCTGGGGGACGGCGCCGTCTACGTCGTTTCCGAAAATCCGGTCGGCGGAACCGCTTGGGCGGTCTACGAGGCGTTCTCGGTTTCGGAACTGATCGAAAAGAATCCGCCTGTGGTGATTTCGATGGGGGATCGCGTGGTGCCGAGCGAGTTGTTCCGGCGGATCATGGCGGTTCATTTCGGCGAAGAGGCGGGGAACGAGCCGGCGTCGGATGCCGAGGGGAGCCGACAGGCCGACCTGACGATGCTGACCGCCGTCTACGATGAAGCGCGGATCAAGGGGAAAGGACGCGTCGTTCGCGACGAACGGAAGCGGATTGTGCGAATCATGGAAGAACGGGATATTCTGGCGTTGGCCGATTCCGATTCTCCCGAGGACGGAAGTGAAAAGAAACTGCTTCGGAACGCCTTTCTGAGTCTGAACGAGGGGAACTGCCCCCTCTATGTGATCCGCGCCAAACGGCTGATGGAGCTGTTGATGCTCCTTTCCAACGATAACGCGCAAAGTCAGTATTACCTGACCGATATCGTCGAAAAGATCGCGGCGGAAGGGGGCGTGATTCGGTCGGTGACGATCCGGCCGTCCGATCCGGAGTTCGGGATCGTCTGCGCCGACGTGACGCGTCCCGACGACATTCCCCGTTTGGAATCGATCCTGGTCGAAGTGGGCCGGCAGCAGGACGAGATCGCCCGTGCCGCCGAACTGATCCGCCGCGATCGGCCGGCCGGACAGGTGGCGTCGATTCGCCGCCAGCTTGAGGAACTCCGACAGGCGATCGGCCGCCAAAAACTCGGATTCGACCCCAACGCGCCCTTTTCGATCGGCGTGGCGGGAGGACGGTTTCGCATCGCGTTCATGCATCCCGATATGGGGCGCTTTTTCGGGCCGGCGTGGCAGGTGCCGATCGGCGCGTGCCGTGAGGCGGGGTGCGAACAGATCGTCGTCTTTCTCCAGCGCGCCGACGACCGCCGGCTCCATCTCTATCCCCTGGCCGAGCAGTTTCGCGAGACGGTCGATTCGATCGATTCGGATCGGGAAGAGATGTATCCGGACGGATCGATTTCGGACTGGTACGCCTACGAGGAGTTCGGTACGCATATGAGCGAGCGGCTTCTTCTCTCTCTGGGATATTTCAGCGACGAGGAGATCGATCGCCGCCGAGCCGAAAATGTTCCGCTCCCTCCCGAATCGCTCTGGGTGAGTAACAGTATGCGCCGTCCCTTTTCGCTGGTCGGAAACGCCCTGGCGTCTCTGCGTACCTATCGCGCGGGCGAGAAGGGGAAACGGATCGCCGAGCAGCTCGGGCGGGGCGGGTTTACCGGGCTTCGAATGGTCAGTACCGGGCTGATCCCGCAGGGCGGCTTCTCCTGTTCGAGCGCGCTGACGATCGCCGTTAAGAACGCCCTTTCGGCTCTTTATCATTTCGACCTGACCGCCGACGAGATGATCGAACTGGCGGCGCAGGCGGAGTACGGGACCGGGGTGCGCGCCGGTTCGCTCGATCAGGCGACGGTCCAGAAAGGCCGTCCGGGGGTCGGTACGCTGATCTCGTCGAATCCGCGCGACCATTACGCGATTTTGGGCGAATTTCCGTTCCCCTCGGATCGGATCAGCGTGATTTTCCCGTATACAACGCCGCGCGACAGCGGCGCGTGGAAATGGTCGGGCGGGTTCTACGCTTCGGACACCCGAAGTCAGGGCGGAGGGGCCGGGCGGCTGACGACGTCGGAAATGCGCAAATTAACCGGCAAGGCGGCGGAGGTCGCCGCGCTGCTGGTTCGCCAGCCGCTGGACGTCGATTTCTTCGACGAGATTCAGGATGACTTGACCGACGACGGACTCCTTTCGGAAGAGAATCGCCGGCATATTACCGATATCCTTCTGCGACTCCCGCTCTGGATCGAAAAAAGAGAGCTCGCCGATCGAATTGCCGAGTCGACCCGTTTTTACGAGGACGAGTTGGTTCGATGCCGGCGGATGCCGCGCGCCGCCGCGGCCGACCAGGCGAAAAAAACGCTCGATCTTCTCCTTGCCGGGTGGCGCGAGCCGCTTTTCCGGCTTCCCGACGGGACGGAAAAGGCGGGGGTGCCGCTTCGAGCGATGTTGGCGTATCTTTACGGCGAGATGGCGAAAAATTTCTATATGATTCACCATCCGGATCGCTGGATAGAATTTGTCACCGCGTCGCAGCGGGGAGACCGCTGTTTTGATTTCGAGGACGAGTCGCTTCCGGAACGGGCGGAGCTTGAGACGCAGCTGGATTGGGAGAAGGGACTTCGCGGTTCGGCCCGCCTCGAAGAATGGCTTCGGCGGCTTGACGCGTGGCCGTTTGACTTTAACGCGGGATTGGACGACGAGTCGCTCCGAAAGGGGAATCCCCGGTTTTATGCCTTGCGCGGAGGAAACTTTTTCCGCGGGCTGGCTCTGGTCGACCTGGCCGAGCTCTTTTTGAAACGGACGTTCGGGGCGGCGGCGGTCGCGGTTCGCGTAAACGCCGCCGGGCAGGGGGATTATTTCCAAATCCATATTGACCGCGCGCTCTGTTCGGTCGATGATGTCAAAGAGTTTATGCGTAAAGCGTTTTACCGCCGATTCGATATCCATCCGGATCCGGAATTTATCGATATCCACGACGGCGGCGGGGCGCTGGGCGTCTCGCTCGAGCGGTTCGCTTCCCTCGAGCGGTTGATTGAAGAGCTGGCGTGAATGAATTTCAAGGAGTGATCGATGAGACTTGTTCTTCTTTCGGTAACGGCGGGGGTCTGTTTCTTTGCGGCGGCGTTTTTCCGACTGTCGGCCGATTCGCCCAACGGCGCGGATTCCGAGGCGGTTTCGTGCGAGGTGTTCGCCTATCCCTACTTTGTAAAGAATACGGTCTCGCCGCCCGAAGGAGAAGAGGCCCTCGTTTTGCGGATCGACTCGCTGGAGAATTTCAACGAGATTTTCGGGGTCGGAATGGTGATGGGGAAGCGTCCGAAATTGGTCGACGAAGATTACTTCAAAACGCACGAGATCGGCGTTTTGATCTTTTGGGGGGATACCCCGTGGGAGTATGCCGTTTCGTCGGCGGAAAGGTCGGAAAGCGAACTCATCGTGAAGGTCGTCAAAACGGGAACGCCGAACCCTTCGGCTCGGTTCGCCTCGCCGCTGATTTTGGGGGTCGGCAGGGACGAACTTGCCGATATCGAAACGATCCGCTTTGTCGTTACCGAAGGTGACGACGCAGAGAAGGGGGAGGCGTCGGTCTTTGCCGTAGAGAGGTGAGTTGTTTCAATTCGGGACGCTGTCCGAAAGATTCTATGTGATTCAGTCGTTTAGTAAATTTTTTTCGCGGTTCCCGGCTTCACCTCTTTACTTTTTCCGGGAGATTTGGGATAATCTCTTCGTAAGTCGTTTTTAGTTTTAGTCTTGCGCCTTTTTCGTTTCTCCGCCGGAATCGGCGGGGCGGGGAAGGCGCGCCGGTCGGTTTGTCGGTCTGACGAACCGCGTTGGCGTTGTTATTTTTACCAGGAGTATCAGAATGAAAAAGTTCTTTTTCGGAAATCGCGGCCGTAAAAACGCCGTCGCGAAACGTTCGCTTCGTATGGAGTCTCTCGAAGACCGCATGCTTCTCGCGGTGACCGCGGGGGGAGACGAGGCGGCGGTGGCGCTCATCGCGCCGGCACAGCCGACCGAAGCGACGGTCGTCGTCGCCGATCTGACGCAGGCGGCGTTGCAGACGGCGATCGATAACGCCGAGGCCGGTTCGATCATTATGTTCGGCAAGTCGGGAACGATCTCCCTTTCGAGCGCGATTTCGATCAATAAGAACATCACGATCAACGGGGAAAGTAAGGTCACGATCGATGCGGGCGGCAACAGCCGCATTTTTGAAGTCGGGGGAGGCGTTCGGTGGTTCAACCTTAACGATCTCGAACTGACCGGCGGACATTCCGATACCTCCGGCGGCGTCTTTTCGATTGAAAGCAGCACGTCCGCCACTTTGGTCAATTGCTCCGTTCACGGTAACGCCGCCGAAACGGAAGGCGGCGCCTTCTATGTTTTCGGTAAGCTGTACCTCGTAGACTGCGACGTCTACGACAATACCGCCGAAACCGGCGGGGTGATGTTCGTTAGCGGAATGTATAACAACGGAACGGGACT
>CADBQY010000046.1 GCA_902796885.1 uncultured Planctomycetota bacterium | reverse complement strand
GGGGAGAGCGCGGAAGACGTCCCACGGATAGAGCGAGAAGCCGCGCGCGGCGTAGGCGTCGGCCAGGGCGGCGCGGCGGTCGAGCCACGCGTCGAACCGCGCGTCCCATTTGATCACGGGCATCTCGCCGCGCCGCTGCCAGAGGTATTCGGGCATTGAGACGGCGTCGGCGGCGGCGCGTTCGAGCGCTTTGCGGCGCGCGCCGGTCAGGGGGAGGCATCCGAGCGAAAGGTTAAGCGTCATAAAAAGCTCCTATATACAGAGGGTCGAAACACGCCGCGCGGGGCGCGCGGCCTAAAAAAAGACCCCCTTTCCCACGCGGGAAAGGGGGCGAGACGATTGGGCGCGGCGATCAGGCGCGGACGACCGCCTTGATCCGCCGCGCGGCGGCGAGTCCGTCGCTGAAGGTCAGTTTCAGGGCGTTTTCGCTCGTCAGGTTCACGAGCGCGCCGACGATTTGCGCGCCGGCGCCGTCGGTCAGATCGATCAGTTCGACCGAGACGTACCGAACGCCCAGGTTATGGGTCACGGTCACGGAGCGGTCGGCGTCGAGATCGGCGCCGTAGAACTCGGTTTCGAACCGTCCGGCGGCCGAGCCGCCCGACGCCGCCCGCGCGATCAGTTCGGCGGCGGTCACCCGCGTCCATTTCCGCGCGAAATCGGCGTTTCCGACCGACGCCGCGCCGCTCGTGTTTTGGTACAGGAACCCTTCCGACGCGGCGACCGCCCCGGCCGGATACGTCGCGCTCGGATCGAACGGCGCGGCCAGCGCGGCGTCGGGTACGAGCGTCCCGTCCTCGTCGAGTTCCGGCGCGGCGGCGATCGCGCCGCCGCCGGGCGCGTCGAGATAGGTGTGGCGGTGATCGGCGACGAGCGCGGCGAGCGCGCCGCGCACGTTCTGCACGTAATAGTAGACCGCGCGGGCGCTGGCGATCTGGGCGTCGGTCGACGACGCGGTGATGACCGGCGTATTGTTCGCGTTCGGCGCGGAACCGCCGTCGTGCAGCAGCAGCACGCCGTCGCGCGCGGCGCCGGCGGCCAGCTGCGCGATCGTCACCGACCCGGTATATCCGCCGACGTCGCTGACGGTCGAGCCGACGGCGCCGGCGATCAGTTCCGACACTTTCGAGACGGTCGCCGCGTGGTACGGCGCGCTGGGCGCGGCGTGGATGGCCAGGTTCGAGTAGACCGCCATTTCGGCGGCGCTTTCGGCCGGTTCCCCGCCGCCGTCGGCGTCGACCGACACGGCGGCGGGCGCCGACCACGCCGAATCGAGCCGCGCGGCCGACCCGCTCACGGCGCGGACGCGGATCGAGTACGCGCCGTCGGCCGACTCGGGCCATCGGCGCAGATAGACATCGGCGCCGCCGGAATTCGTAACGCGCACCGTTTCGGCGCCGGTAAAATCGTTCCCCGCGGCGATCTGCAGTTCGAAATACGCCGCGCCGTCCTCGTCGGCGATCGACACGCGTTTGACGGCGGCGGCGTCGGTGTCGGCGATTTCGAACGTCGGGACGGCGAGCGCGGCGGCCGCGCCGGTCGTCACGGTGACCGGCGCGCTCGTCCACGTCCCCCGCGGTCCGCTCGAGACGATTTCGAACGTATAGGCCGTTTCCGGCGCGAGCCCGTAAACCAGTACCGGAAAGACTTCGGCGTCGGTTCCCGTCAGGCGGATTTCGCCCGCCGTTTCGGGCGCGCCGGCCGTCCGCCATCGGAGCGTGTGCGTTTCGGCGGCGGGATCGAGCGTTCCTTCGACGCGCGCGCCGTCGGCGCCGAGCGCGGCCGCGGCGGAGATCGAGCTCGCATAGGCCGCCGTCTCTTCGATCATCGCGCGGTTCTTGTTATACGAGTAGAGTTCCGGATAGTTCGCCGACCGTTCGAAGGTCAGCGCCGACGCGTCGAACGTCATTTCGGTTCCGTCGTACGTCAGCCGGATCGACGCCGACGGTGTTCCCGCGCCGGAAACGGCGACGTCGAGCGAGGCGCCGCCGTCGCCCGACATCGTTTCGGTCCACGCGGTTTTGTTCGGCCGGTACTCGCCGTCGACCAGGGCGGCGGCCAGGTTCGGGCCCGCCCCGGTATAGACGGCGAGGGTCCGGCCGGTCATCGACGGGGTGCCGTAGGAGTCCGAAACGAGGCTCAGGCGGCTCGACGGCGTCCCGGCGTTTTCGTCGACCGAGACCGAATAGACCAGATAATACTTCAGTGCCATACAGATTTTTCCTTTCTTACCGCCGCACGACGGCGACGAACGATTCCCCCGCGGCGGGGGGATAGTAAAACGAGAGAACCAGTTCCGCGTCGTCGAGACACCGGTACGCCGCGCGGGCGGCGCGTCCGGCGCCGTCGTAGAGCGCGACCTGCGCCGGGCGGACGCCGAGCCCGTGCCGAATCCGGAACTGCCGCGTCCGGCCGTCGCCGACCACGGGCGACTCGAACCGCAGACCGCGGTATTCCGCGGCGTCGACGTAACCGGTCATGTCGAGCGACCCTTCCAAAAGAGCCATATTGACACACACACTTTCGACAGGATTTCGGCGCGGCCGGAGCCGGACGCCGCGAAAAAAAACGAAAAGCCGGGCGGGGATCACTTCTCCCAGACGGCGGCGAGCCGATCGATCTTTTCGCCCGCGCGGCGCACTTCGCCGACGACGGCGCCGACCGAGTCGGCGAGTTCTTCGATCCGCGCGGCGAGTTCCGACTGCGTCTGAACGAGCCGTTCGCGGCCGGCGTTCTCTTCGGTCCGCAGGCGAACGAGTTCCTTGTCGCGTTCGATCTCCTTCCGTTCGTACCGGCGCGTCTCGCACCAGGACGAGAACGAATAGAGGGCGGCGAAAATGAGAATCAGCGCGATATAGGCGATAATGAGCGCGACGATCACCCCCTTGTCGCCGGCCGAAGCCAGATCGGCGAAGGTTTTCCCGTCGAACGAAACCGAAGCGTCGGCAAAAAGAACAGACATACTAAAAACTCCTAAAACAACGCGGGAACAGCGAAGCGCCTTCCCGCCCGCGCCACGCCAGGCGCATATACTCCCCTGGCTCATCCGCCCCTCCTCACGCCAGGCACGTATACTCCCGGCCACGCCCCACGTCCGGCTACTATACTCCCCGGCCCGCCTTCCACGCTTCACACTCGGCACATATACTCACTAGACCACCGCCGAGCTGCGACCTTCCCGCCCCCCCTTCCACGCCCCACGCCCGGCTACTGCGACCGCCCGCAGGGCTGGGAGCGATCATTGCCAGTGCGGCTTCGCACCCAACCCGGGCTCCGGGTCCGCCCGTAGGGCCGGGAGCCTTTATTGCCAACCCGGGCTCCGGGTCCCCTACTACTATAACTTTCGGCGGGTCATTCGTTTGGCCGCGATTCCGAACGCCCGCGCGATTTTCCCTTATAGTTTGAGGGGGTGGCGCCGTTTCATTCGACCGTCCTCCGTTTCGTCCGCATTTTTTTTCGGAAAGGAGTTTTTCGAGATGAACCGACTCATTCTGACCGCCGAGACCGCGCGCCGCATCGTCGGCGCGGGAACCGATCCCGTTCTTTACGACGTTCAGCGGATCGCGCCGCCGCGGCACGTCCCGCCGGTACGCGACCGATGGCGATGTTGGTTTACCAACGAGGGGCGCTGGCCCGTCGACGCGGGCGAACAGGTCGGCGTGGTCGGCATGACCGACTCCGGTCTTTCGACCGCCGAAGCGGTCGAGAACTGGCGGCGCGACGGGTTACGGCTCCGCGTCAAGCGGATCGGTCTGATCGACGACGCCAACGCCGCCTGGCTGGCCCGCGGCGTCGCGCTGGACGACATCCCGCCGGGCGAGACCGGCCGCGGCGAGGCGCCGTTCGTCTTCATGGCGCTGGTCTGGCGCGACCCGGCGGTCATCGGCGAGGAGCGCCGTTTTCTGGAACGCGCCGACTGGCGCACGACCGACTGGACCGACCCGCAAGGCGTCTCGCGCCGGATCCGCCGTCTTTCGTTCGTCAGATATCCCGGCGACTTTACGGTGGTCGACGCCGCCGCGCCCGACGGCGGCGGCAACGTCTTTTCGCTCGTCACGCCCGCGCCCGCCGGACCCGCGGTCGACCGGATCGTTTCGGTCGACGTCACGGCGGGAACCGCCGAAATGGCCTGCGGCGTCACGGCGACGAGCCCGCTGACCCCGCTTACCGCCGACGACGCCGGCCGAAAAGCGCTTCTGTATCGGAACACCGTCTCGAGGGGGTGGCAGGTGGTTTTGGGGTAGGGGGATAGAATACTGCCGAAAGAGTAAACCTTGCTTTTGTCTTGATATTCCCCTTGACGATTCCGATAAAATAATTATGATACAAGTAAAAGTAGTATCGTTTTTGGTGAAAAATAATTATCGAATACAAGACGCCCAAGCTCAAAGCGTTTTTGCTGAATACGAAAAAGATGCGCGGCAAGTATGGTCCGCGCGCCGCTGAGAATTTCCAGGACCAATATTCATCACTGGAAGCCGCCGACAACCTAGCCATTTACGGCATGGTGGAAAGGTCATGCCATGAACTTAAAGGAACGCGCAAATTTCAGCTTGCGGTAGACCTAAACGAATCGCATGGCCGAGGCGGTTTGCGGTTGGTCTTCGAACCGATCCGTCCGATTCCACTCAAGCCGGACGGCGGCCTTGACTGGAATAAAGTGACCGGAATCACAATACTAAAAATTGAAGATTACCATTGAGACGATTAACGATGAAAGAGACTAACACAATTGAACCCGATTTTGCCGTTTATCCCGGCAGGCTTCTTGCCCGCGTTTTGAAACAGCGTGAAATGACGCAGAAGGAACTTGCCGAGCGGACGGGGATCAATAAGAAGACGATCAACGATATCGTAAACGGCACGGCCGCTATTACCTACGGCACCTCGGTTGGGCTGGAGCGTGTTCTCGGTGTCCCCGCTTCTTTTTGGATGAACGCGGAGTCCATTTACCAGACCCGGAAAAAGCGGTTGGAGGAATTGGAAGAGCACAAGAACTTTTTGAAAGAACCGGCGCTCAAAGAACTTGTATCCCGCCGCTTCGTTCCCAAATCCAAAACGGCCGAAGAGAGTGTCAACAATATATTGCGGTTTTTTCGGGTCGGCTCGGTCTCGGTGTTGCAATCGCAATTTCCTATCGGCGTGAGTTTGCGTCAGTCACAGTCAGCCAAAGCGAAGAGGGATCCGCTTGCTCTTCTCTGCTGGTGGCGGTGCTGTGAACTGGAGTGCGAAAAGATTGCGTGCCGGAACTACGACGCTTCCAAATTCAAGGCGGCCGTTCAAAAGATTCGTTCAATGACGTCCCGCAGACCGTCCGAATGTTTCGAGCAAATCCAAAAGATGTGCGCCGAATGCGGCGTTGCGGTCGTCGCCGTCGATCAGTTTAAAAACGCCGATGTGAAAGGCGCGGCGGAACGGCGAAAGGAAAAAGCCTTTATCATGCTGAACGGTCATGTTCCGTTCGCCGATATCTTTTGGTTTTCCTTCTTTCACGAAGCCGGACATATTCTGAAAACTATGAGAAATTTTCGGTATATCGAAGGGTGGGGGTCGCGCAAAGAGTCGGATCGGAACCGTTTAGAAGAGGAAGAGCGGAAAGCGAACGACTTTGCGCGGTCGCTGCTCATCCCCAAGAAATACGAATCTGAACTGCCGTCTTTGAAAACGTCGCAACAGATCGCGGAATTTGCCGACAGGATCGGGGTTCATCCCGGTATCGTCGTGGGGCGGCTGGGTCACGACCGTCACAAGAAGGCGTTCGACGAATTGAGATTAGCCCTGAGCTAAAGCCGGCGGTGGTGAAAAAAGCCGTGCGGGCAACTGAAGCCGAAAACCGAAGAAGTGAGGCTGAACAATGACCGAACGAATCGAATATCCCGCGATTTTCCGATGGAGTCCTTTCGACAAGGCGTATTTGGTGGAACTGATTGACTTTGGGACCCACACTTTCGGAACCGATATGGCCGACGCCTACGGCATGGCGCAAGATTTGCTCGGCAACTGTGTGGCGAACTGCCGGGCAGACGGCAAGCCGCTTCCTGTCCCGTCGGAAAATCCGAAACGCCCCCTCAAAAAAAACGAAACATTTAAGAAAGTGGTCTTGGATTACGATAAATGGCGGTCGGAAGCGCAGGTTCTCGATCCTGCTGTGCTTGACGCCGAACTGGTCTAGTCCGGCAACAGTCATGAGAGTGCCGAATCAGCCGCCCCCGGAATCCCTAATCGGATCCGGGGCGTTTTTTTATCCGCTTATATGATTGTATATTAAAATATGTTAGGGCAAAATAGTACTCATGAGGTTACTTCTCCATTTTGGACCAGGATTTTGGGTCTTAAACGCAGAAACAACGGTATTCAGTATCTGATTATAACGATCTTTTTCATCAATAAGACGTATAAGCTCGTTTGTTTCTAAGGACATAATCACAACTCCTGATGTGTATTTAGTCCTATCGACAGATGATTGTAATTGGATATTAGCAAGTCCTCGCCATATATTAACCGTGTTGGCGTCTAGTGTATTGGTGACAAAGAATGTTGTAACTGTTCTACCTGAACCGTTCTCTTCTTCGTCGATTTTGCAATTTATTGAATGCCTTTGAACTGGTTCTAATTCATTACGGGCCTGTCCACTGGGATCTAATAGGGTCGCTTCAAGAAGTATTACAAAACTACTGTCATTAATAAGAATGTCAGGCATGCCGCCACGTGCGTGAACAAGTGGTTCAAAATCGGCAGAAAGCGTAAGGTTTAGGCTATCCAAAAGGTCGATGGATTTTTTTGAGAAATAATACCATGCTATGCCAACTATATATTCGTAGATGGTTGGGACAGTTGCATCTTTAGAAACAAGTTCATGTATCAGCTTGTCGTTGCTACTGTTCCGATTGGCAAACAAAGCCAGTATTTTCTTGATCTTGTCTTCAGGGTAGTTTTTGTCTATGTACTGTTTAAATTCAGTATTACGGATATTTTTGAAATAGGAGTGGATATCTGACTTTTGAATCTGAGGATTCTGTTTTATGATGTTTGCAAAAATACTTGCTTTTTTCTTTTTGTTATACTGCAAGATCTCTGAAATTGTAGTATTGTTATAAAACTGACTAGATTCCCATCTTAGGATTGGGGAAGAAACATTTGGGCTTGTTCCGAAAATGAACGACTTTATGGTGTCTTTGTCGAAAATCTCATTACAGAGCTCTGCATATGCTAACTCAATATAACCATTTTCGTCTTTGATGATGCCAGTAGTTTTGAATATTCTCATTGTAGTATCAAAGTATTCGCAGGTGTCGTCATAAATTTTAGAAAAGTAAATCCTTTTGAATAAGACCACATTAAGTTTTGAACGCTCGTCAAGCAAATCTGAGTGTGAATTCTTTGTCAAAAAGTCGGAAACTTGAATTCTTTTTGATGGTGTAATCTTGAATATGGCACCTCCAAAACCGAATGCTTTATTTAACATCGTCTTGTTGTTTTTGTAAAATAACAAAAAATGGTCAAGTTTAGCCTGTGATCGTGTTTCTCTAAACTTAAAAAGTTGATTGTAGAACTCGTAATAGACATCTATTACTTTTTTTGATTTGCGATTAGTAAAATATCTTGCAAATACGTCATGTGATAGTTTGCTATTGGTGTCAAGTTCATTTGGTATAGTGATTTTTCTGTTCGTACTTGAAACATCATGGGTCTTAATAATTTTGTTAATGTATTTGTCAATGTCTGATTCTTTGATTATATTGTACGGAGAGCAAGCCTGAACGATTAAACGAAAGTCATCTTTTGAAATACGCTGGTGTGAGAGTAATGCATACAGTCCCATGCAAAATGGAGAAAAATACTTAGAACCATCAGCGGTGTAAATTCGCAGTTTTAGTGCTTGACGCAAATAGATGATGTTTGTATTATCAAGGGGAAAAACGTCCTCTAGCTCATCTCTTGAGAGGCTACCATTTTCAATTAACATTCTACCGACAGCGGTGATCTTACGTTCATTTGTTGCGAATCCGAGCTTAACGAGGTTACTTGTGTAATGTCTTGCTCTCTGTTCCGCCGTTTTGTCGATTTCAATAAACCAGTTTTGGTATGAGGGATCATTTTTATGAGTAACTAACCAAGACGTATTCTGTGAATCAATGGCAGCACGTAGTTCTTGATCTGAATTTAGTTTCTGCAACAATTGATCGTATGCTTCATGTTTTCTGAAAACGTCTGGTGATGCTTCAATGGCTTTTTGGTAAAAAGAAAGCTGTGTTGTGCTTTCGGGGAGATTCTTCCAGTCGGCATTTTTTAACAGATAGTCAAGTATTCTTATGTATATGTCAATGGCATTAGCGATATCGTTCCTTCTGCCATTTGTGTCGAATAGATTAAAAACCTGATCGGAACTGGTTAGTTGCATGGAGAACCTCATTAATAATTTGTAATCAGAACTTCGTCTGATATTCCTTCAATCTCACTTGTGTGGTAACTTGAGTTAGCATAGCTTTTGCGAAGATGGTGTACATTATACTTTGAGACGTTGCACTTAAGCCAGTTGTTCAAGATGATATTGATTTTTCCTTTACTACTCAGGACATTTGACAAAGCACACCTGATATGTCTGGCCGTAAGATTGTCTATATACTTTAAAAGTAGGTGCTCCTTTTCTTCGTTCCAAGCATTTTGTTCATTGTATGTTGCACAAGTAATCAAGTATGGTGGATCAATATAAACAAAATCAGAGGTAGATAATAATGAGGAATCAATTCCAGTAAAATCTAAACAGGTGAAACTCGCATTTTGCGATTTGATTATGTCTATAAAGGCTAGAAGTTTACTCTCCATTTTGGAGTTAAAGTCTCGCTTGCCAATAGGCAGGTTAAACTCACCATCTTTGTTAAAACGGATCTGGTTATTGAATGAATAAACAATCAATACGTAGAGCATTGCATAATAATAGTAATCCTTTATTCCTGTGTATTGATTGAAGTGAATTTTTAAATTGCGAAAATGGTCTCTATTGTAAGGACCTAATCCTGAACTGCTGTCACAGTTATAATAAGCATATCCATATTTACTAACCAAAGAGAGATTGTGTTTGTTGATAATTTCATATACAGTGTTAAGCATTAATCCTTTGTCGTTATTTTTAAAAGCGCTGTATAGCCCGATAAGCCATGGGTTAATGTCATTGTATGTGTGATTAGTTGCTATAACATTTAGACCGACATTACAACCGCCGCAAAATAAATCAATAAATGTGTTAATGCCTTTTGGAAAATATGGAAGTATTTGTGGGAGCAGGCGGTATTTTCCGCCTGTATAATTTAAAGGTGATTGATATATATGGTTAGTCATGGCAACACTCACAAAGGAATAAGCGCTCTGCATTGTCCTTAATGTCCGATTTTCCAGTTGTAAATGGCCTATACTCCTCTTCAAAAACAGTTAGTCTGCCTTTTTCATTAAACACGTTGTATATGACAGTATCGGAAATTCTCGCGTTTGATCGGTCATCTCCTTTTTGCGACATGTTATTATACGAAAAAAGAATGTATCGAGCACTGATGTTTTTAATTAAATCCTTAAATGCCGACTCTGCTGATCTTGTACAATAAAGGCTTTTCATCTTACTCCGGTCCATCTTTCTCGCAACGCCGTAAACTTGAGGCTTTTCCCATCTAGCAACATTTTCCAAAAGATGGTAAGTGTCACAGTATTGCCTGGAATTATATGGAGGGTCAATATAGACTAGATCAGCATATATCCTTTTTACCAGTTCATTAGCATCTTCGTTAAAACACTCGTTTCCCGGATTGTTTGAATTGCCAACGTCTGGTAAGCTCATAATAAGGTGCCGGTCAAAGACTGAGTTCCGAATAAAGGCATCGTAGTGTCCACAAGTGTTAGCGATTCTGTCCATTGCGTAGATCAAGGACATAATTAAAATTGCTCTTTCTCTCTGGTTAATTTCATTATCGCTAAACCGAGATTCGATATCTTCTCTAATGTATCCGATTTTTGAACAGTCTTCTCTACTGAAGTATGTATCGGCAAAATTCTCTGTCATGTAATTCTCTTCTGATGAATACAACGCGTTGTATCGTGCGATGATTCCGAGAAGCTTCGATTTCCGATATTTTTGACTGCCAAAGCAAGCGTAATTACACAGATAACTACTATACATTAAATCATTAGTAATCACCTGTCTGTCTGTAAATGCTGATGCAACAGAACCTGTCCCTGAAAATATGTCAGCTATCGAGCGAACATCTTCACAATGTGAATCAACAACTCTGGTTATAAATGATAATAATTTATATTTGTTTCCAAGAAATCTCCTACTGCCAATATTGAAAGTCGAGACCTTTTTGTTGGTGACTGGCTCTTCTCCTGGTATATAACAAACTAGTTTCCCAAGATCACAATCTAAAAACGAGCAAAGTTTACAAAGGGTCGATAGGCTTACCTCTTCGTTTTGTCTTAATCTTTTTAGCGTTGAGGTGCTAATCCCAGCAAGCTTAGATATGCTTGATGGGCTGATAGATTTATCTGCAAGAATATTCCAAAATCCTTCGTAAGAAACGGGCACTCTCAATCTCCACTTTCTGCCACTCCCTAGATTTTACCCACCATTCTAGCAATAAAAAGCAAAAGCTGCAACGGTCAAACGATTTGAGGGATTTTCTTTCAGATTCGATCGAGTTAGCAACAGTCGAAAACCCTATTTTCAGCCTGAAATGCCGCAAAAAAAGGGGCAAGAGCTCAAACACTCTTGCCCCGCCCGGAACACGCCCCCCTCAAATCTCTGAAAACAAGGCCATTCCGCGCCGATTCAGTTATTGACTTACCGATTTTCCCGGAGTATCTTCTGTTCCGCCTCAAAAAGCGGACACCTTTCTCTCCGGCAAAAGCAAGAACGGACGATGATGTAGTCCGCCCCCTCGATGATCTCCCCGTCAAAAGCGTCCCCGACAGTGGCTTTCCGCGCGTTCCCAAACGCCCATTCCGGCGGCTGGGTCAGCATAAGCGGGTTATAGCACCGCCAGGCGTAGCAGGAGACTTTCGGACGCCACCAAACCGCGGTCGGACAGCAGAACCGGCATCCGTTTGACCTGACCTGAGCCGCCGAACGGTCTTTTTCGCACCCGCGCGTCATTCGTCCTCCGTGTCCTTCCAAATGGCGATATATTGTACCCCGCTGATCGTGACGAACCCCTCGATTTCCCGGTCGGGGTCGAGCCAGTCGTTATTGTCGTAGAATCTGGTGATAAACTGCGTGCCGTCGGGACGCCAGAAACTATTTCTCTTCATCACGTAGAGATTCCGTCTATTCGACATGTGGCGGTTCACCTAAGCCGTGGCTATAGCGTTCAAATACGAGGAGCGCCCGACAGTGCGGAACTCTCTGACCCTATTTGCCGTTGATTCTTCCTGCAAAAAAACGCCTTTCCTCCCGCTTTCGCGTGAAGAAAGGCGTTTTTTAGGGGCCAACCCCGCCGCGGGGTCCGTCTGGGCGAAACCTCGCCCCCTTACTCCCCCCCGCCCAAATAAGCCGCGACGCGTTTCGCCACGTTCTCTTTGAGGTTGTTGTAGTAGAGGGTGTAGTCGTCTTCGTGGAAACTCTGCGGGCCGAAGAATTCGGGCGCCGCCGTCTGGTCGTATTCGGTGGTCGTTACGATCACGCCGCGGCTGAGGACGATTTGCGCGTCCGCGCCGACGTCGGTAATTTCGTACTCGCCGGTTCGATAGTTCGGCATGAGCGAGCCGAGATTTTCGCTCGCCGGCGCGTAGGTTTCGTCGCGTTTCCAGTTCAGCGGGTTGATGCTGATCGCGTTCGGCAGGACCGCGCCGTTTCGCGCGTTCTCTTCGACGTTCTTCGGTCCCTCGGTGTTCCAGCTGACGATAACGCCCGTATCGGTTTCGCCGGTCGCGAACTTCAGGTGCGGGTAGGCGTCGAGGTCGTCTTTCGTTACGGAATAGCCGATCGCGTAGGCCGCGACCATCCGCTCGTAGTATTCGGGATGTTCCGCGAAATAGTGCTTCAGGACGTACTTGACCATGGCCGAGCCCTGGCTGTGCCCCGCGATGACGAACGGCCGGCCTTCGTTGTAGTTTTCGAAGTAGTAGTCGAGCGCGGCGCGGATATCCCGGTAGGACAGGCCGCCCAGCGCGGCGTCGAGGTCGCCGGTCTTATTCGTGATTTCCGCCGCATACCGCATCCCCGACTGCCGGTAGTACGGCACGAACACGTTGGTCGACTCCTCGTAGACGTTCGCGTTCGTCACGTATTCGCCCAGCGCGCCCAGCAGCATCTCGAAGTTGCGGAGCGCCGCGTAATCGGGCGCGCCTTCCAGAAAGCTCGATTCGACGTATACCGTCGAGTAGATGTAGAACGTATCGACGTCTTTGGTGATTTTCGGAATCCGCATCCAGCAGTCTTCGTCGGAATAGTCGGGCGCGCGGCTCGCGGTTTCGGGTTCCGCCGAAACGGCGCCGGTACGGGCCGACAGGTTCAGGAAGGTCATGCCGATCAGCGCCAGGGCAAGATAAAGTTTGTACATCGTTTTTCTTTCGTCGAAATTCGGGGATTTCGCCCGCGGCGGGTTGCGTCTCTTCGGATTCGGTGTCCGGCGGGTTCGGAACGCGCCGCCCCGCCGTCCGAACCGGTCCTATTATTCCATCTTTTCCCGCGCCGTACAAGGTGAATTTCGGAACGCCGGGCCGGCTTTCGCCGGTCGCAAAGTCCGCCGCATTCCGTTAAAAAACGCCTTTCCTCCCGCTTGCGCGCGAAGAAAGGCGTCGTTTCGGTTCCGAACCGCGCCGGGTCTAATCGGCTCCTCCCGACTCCCGTTCCCCCGCCAGCTGCCGCCGGTTGTCCTCGTACGGCGGGAGGACGCCCGGCAGGGACTTGTTCAGGAGGCGGTAGACCGCTTCCCGGCTGAGAACGGGGTGTTTTTCGTTCTGCGCGATGAAGTTCCCCACCGTCTGCAGCTGGAGTTCGGTAACGACGTAGGAGACGTCGGCCTCGTACGTGATCCGGTCCATCGCTTCGTGCCGGGTCGCGCCCGCCCAGATACTGGCGTAGACGAGCTGCTCTTCGATCGCGCGGGCGCCGGTCATGTCGATCGCGGCGACGGCGGCGGTGCCGGTCGACGTGCGGAGTTTGATCGCCTCGGCGCTGCTGTTCGCGCCGGCCCCTTCCAGCAGGTCGCGGACCGACGTGTACCGGAGCGCGCCTTTCGTGAACTCTTTGGCCGCCCGCAGTTCGGCCAGGCCGCGGCCCGACGTTTCGAGCAGACTGGCGGTGACCGGCTGCCCGCCGCGCGAGGTCGGCCAGATGACGCCGCCCAAGGCGATGTTCGGGTCGGGCCGGTCGGCGTTGGTGACGACCAGGGTCGGCGAGGCGTGGTTCTGGAGCGCGGTTTTGTAGAACGAGTCGATCTGGTAGTTGCCGATCGCCAGATGCGCGACGTCCAGATAGGGCGGGTCTTCCCAGACGTCGAATCCGAGCCGGCCGACGTTGCAGACGGTCATCGGGATGAAATGAAGACGCCGCCCGCGGTAGGTCGGGTACCTGGTGCCGACGCGCGGCGGGCGGTTCAGGTCGAACGCCGTCCATTCGTCGTCCGGCGCGCGGTCGAGCAGAGTCTGGTAGAATTCGCGGTTCGCGTCGAGTCCCAGAACGCGGTACCGGGGCTGCCGGAACCACGTTTTCGACGCGCGGTCGAACGCGCGGGTTGACTCGTCGAGCAGGATCCATTCGGCGCCGCTCGGCGTATCGGGCGAAAAGGGGGCGGTTTCGCCGTCGAGGATGGCGTCGGCGCGATATTCGGTGATCGAAAATTGCGCGTCCCGCCCGTCGGCGCCGCAGACCAGGTCGAGCAGGAGACCGTACCGCCCTTCCAGGACCTGGGCGAAATTGAGCCGCTGTTTCAGACCGGCGAGCCCGTCGTTATACCGGTTCCCGTACCAGCGGATCGCGCGGATCTCGGCGGGCGATTCGCCGTCGCTGACCGCGCCGAATTTGATCGTCGGCGGGTTCTTCTGCATGAATCCGGCGATATCGTTCACGATCGGCCGGAAGAAGTTCTCGTAGCTCGCCGACGCGCGCCGTATCTCGTAATGGCGCGAGACGCCGAACTCGCGCGCTTCGGCGAGCTCCTGTTTCGTCATCGGCAGGTACTCGAGCGCGCGGCGGCCCCGTTTGACCGCCTCGGTCCCTTCGTAAGCGTCGCGCGCGAACTCCCATTTCGGGGCGAGCCGCGCGTAGTTGTGGTTGTGTTGCATCGGTGGGGTTGGTCCTTTCGTGATTGGGGCGGGAAGGGGGTGCGAAGCCGCACTGGCAATATAAGGCTCCCGGCTGCGCGGTCGCAGGAGCCGGGCGTGGGGCGGATGGGCTCGGGAGTATACGAGTCGGGCGATGTTCCGTAGCCGCGAACACCGCACAGGCCCCGAACCAAGCCCGGCCAACGAGCCGGGCGCTTCCGGCTAGCTGAGCTAACGACGGGAATATATTGCCCTGTCCCGGCTCGGGACCGCCCGCCGCGGCTCGCGGACGGCCAACGAGCCGGGCGCTTCCGGCTAGCTGAAACTTCGACGGGAGTACACGGGTGCAGGAACTTCCTGCCGCTTCCGGCTAGCTAAGCTGACGACGGGAGTACACGGGTGCGGGAACTTCCTGCTTGCGGGGGGCGTCGGGACCGGGTAGAATGGGGCTAGGCGTCGGCCGCGCGCGTGCGGCGGGCGTTTTATCGACGGTTGGAAAGGAGATCGGTTTTCCCATGAAAACATTCAGATTAAACGACGGCAACGAAATTCCCGCGGTCGGGTTCGGCGTCTTTATGATCGAGCCGAACGGCCCGGCGTTCGACGCGGTGACCGAAGCCGTTCGGGCGGGCTACCGTCATATCGACACCGCGGCGGCGTATTTCAACGAAGCCGACGTCGGCCGCGCGATCCGCGCGAGCGGCGTTCCGCGCGAAGAATTTTTCGTGACAAGTAAACTCTGGCTTCAGGATTACGGGTTCGAGGCGGCCCGCGCGGGTATCGACGCTTCGCTGCGGAAACTTGGCACGGACTACGTCGATCTCTATCTGCTCCATCAGCCTTACGGCGACCTGGCCGGCGCGTGGCGGGCGCTCGAAGAGGCGAAACGGGCCGGGAAGATCAGGTCGATCGGCGTTTCCAACATGACGCCGAAACTCTGGTCCGAGTGGATCCCGCGGTTCGATACGATTCCCGCCGTCAACCAGGTGGAATGCAACCCTCTGTTCCAGCAGAAGGAACTCCGGAACCTTCTCGACGAAAAGGACGTTCGGCTCGAAGCGTGGTACCCGCTCGGTCACGGCAATAAGGAACTGCTCGAGAACCCCGAGATTGTGCGGCTCGCCGCGAAATACGGCAAGAACGCCGGTCAGATCGTTCTGCGGTTCGAGGTGCAGGAAGGGTTCGTCGTCCTCCCGAAATCGGTCAATCCCGCCAGGATCGCGGGGAATCTCGATCTGTTCGGCTTCGAGCTGACCGAAGACGAAATGAACGCGATCCGCAAGATGGATACCGGCCGAGGGAGCCACGACCCGGACGCCGACGGCGTCGCGGAAACGCTCCTGGCGGCGTTCGACATTCACAAAGAGTAAGCGCGGCGCAAAGACGCGACGGGAATTGCGGGAGACCCTTAATATGAAAAAAGACGTTATGCTCGTTACCGGCGCGGGTCAGATCGGTATGGCGATCGCCCGGCGCGTCGGGTTCGGTAAAAAGATTGTGCTCGGCGACCGGAACGTCGAGAACGCCCGGGCCGTCGCCGGCATCATGAACGGCGCGGGATACGACGTCGCGCCGATCGAGACCGACATTTCAAACCGCGGCTCGATTCTCGCGGCGATCGGCGAGGCTCTGAAATACGGGGAGATTAAATACGTGGTGAACGCGGCCGGCGTCTCGCCGTCGCAGGCGCCCGTCGAGTCGATTCTGAAAGTCGATCTTTACGGAACCGCCGTTCTGCTCGAAGAGGCGGGTAAAGCGATCGCCGAATGGGGCGCGGGACTCACCGTCTCGTCGCAGTCCGGCTGGCGCATGCCCCAGCTCACCGCCGAACAGGACCGGCTCCTGGCGACGGCGCCGACCGAAGAGCTGCTCGGTCTGGAAATGCTGAAACCCGAAAATATCAGGGACACGCTCCATGCGTATCAGATGGCGAAACGGTGTAACGAAAAGCGCGTCATGTACGAATGCGTCCGCTGGGGCGAACGGGGCGCGCGGCTTAACGCTATCGCGCCCGGCATTATCGTGACGCCGCTGGCGATCGACGAGTTCAACGGCCCGCGCGGCGATTTCTATAAGAACATGTTCGCCAAATGCCCGGCCGGCCGACCGGGGACCGCCGACGAGATGGCCAATATCGCCGAACTCCTGCTGAGCGAGGCCGGCGCGTTCATTACCGGTTCGACGTTCCTGGCCGACGGCGGCGCGACGGCCAGCTACTACTACGGCCCGCTCCGGCCGGGCGCGTAGCCGCACGGGGTGCGTAGCCGCACGGGGTGCATAGCCGCACGGGGTGCGTAGCCGCACGGGCGATAAAGGCTCCCGGCCCTGCGGGCGGTCGCTGCAGCTAGGCGTGTATACGCGCGCGGCGTGGAGCGTGGAAGGCGGGGCGTGACAGTCGCGGCTCGCGGACGGGGGAAGGAAACCCCCTACCAGCCGGGGGACGATAAATCGCGCGGCTAATGGGTTTCACGATTTCCCGAGCCGCGGACGGCCGCGGCCCGCATCTTTTCGAGGGCGCGGCGGTGGATTCGGAAGACCTGGTCGGTCGACATTTTCAGTTCGCGGGCGGCGGCGCGCTGCGACAGGCCGCGCAGATAGATCGCGTCGACGACGCGTCTTTCGCGGTCGTCGAGCGCGGCCAGCGCCAGCTCGACGAGTTCGCGCCGCGCGAGCGACTCGAGCGGATCGGCGTCGGAAGCGGGATCGGCGATCGCGTCGATCGGCGGCGGGTCGCCGTCGGCGGCCGAGACGTCGCGGGCCAGTGCGGCGGCGCGGTTCTGCACGTAGTGCGCGGCGTAACGCTGCACCCAGTACTCGTAGGGAACGTTCTTCGCGGGATCGAATCGGCGGATCCCCTCGGCGATCCCGATCAGACCGGCGGCGTACAGCTCGTCGGGATCGGGATGGGCGGCGTATTTCTTGCGCAGATGGCCGTTCAGGTAGGGCACGAACCGTTCGATCTGCTCGTCCGTAATGTTGCGGTAATCGTCTTGCATCACTGTATCCTTTCAAAGAGAAATATTTGAAAAACCGCGAGCCGCGGCGGGCGGTCCCGAGCCGGGACAGGGCAATATATTCCCGTCGTTTGCTCGGCTAGCCGGAAGCGCCCGCCGGCTGAAACTTCGCCGGATGTACACGGGTGCGGGAACTTCCTGCCGGACACGGGCTACACGAACCAGAAATGGCCGCCGGCGACGGAATGTTCTTCGGTTAGGCCGGTCAGGGCCCAGACGAGCGCGTCCATCCGATCGGGCGACTTTTCGCCCGGCGCTCCGGTCCAGCCGGTGAGCTCGTCTTCGAGTTCGCGCAGATTCGGACCGACGTGATGAACCGCGCCGTTCTGATAGAGAACGGCGATCGGTTCGGCGCGGGTCCGTTTTCCTTTCGACGCGCGTACGGCGCGGACGGGGAGCGCGTAATCGGGCCCGCGCAGGATTTCGGTTACCAGGTCGCCCCCCTGATTCGCTTCGCAGATCACCTCGTTGGCGGAGTATTTCGCGTAGAGACGGCGGACCGCCGCAGCCCATTCGCCGGGTGACATTCGGCCGGAAGCGTCTTCCAGGACGTAGTAGTCGGTCCGCCCTTCGGCGAACCGGCGTCCGACGGCGACGATCCCGGTCAGATCGGAGGTCTCGCCGCACGTGACCGCCGGATCGACGCCGATCACGACCTTTTCGAGATCGGCGGGCGCGGCGTCGGCGCGGTACGGATCGATCATGGCGCGGGTCCAGAGGGCGTTTTCGGCGTCGTCGGTGAACTCGCCCAGAAAGAAGCGTTTGTATTCCTTCCCCGTCATGGTCGCCAGACGTTTGTCGATATATCCGGGCGGGAGGAACCGCGCGTTGTCGGCGGGATTCATCTTCATGGCGGCGTAATCGTCGGGCCGCGCCAGGGGGGTGCCGTCGGGATTCCGTTTCAGGACGAACGTCTTATAGACCCAATGCGATTTGCTCGGCGGATTGCAGTCCAGCAGCGCGCGGTTTCGCCAGCCGGGCACCGTCTGCCGGATACGGCCGAGCGCGATCTGGAACGACGCGTAACTGATCTGGGAACATTCGTTGAAATAGATGACGCCGTATTCCTTGCCCAGGATGTTGTCCATCCCTTTGGCGTCGTCGAGACCGCCGAACCAGATTTCGGAACCGTTCGGATGAGCGTAGCGGTTGTCGCGTTTGTTGATCCGCTCGTCGAGCGCCGGACGCGGCAGACCGTAGATTTGTTTCATGACGGCGGGGAACGTCTGGCCCATGACCGATTCGCGCGCGTCCTTGAACTGGCGGCGGAGGATCGCCGCGCGGAGCCCCGGAAACGCCGAAATCGCCAGCGCCAGAAACGACGTGAGCAGATACGTCTTACCCGACCCGGCGCCGCCGAACAGCATGAACGTCTCGGCGCCGCCGCCCAGAAAGCGGAGCGCTTCGCGCTGACGATCGGTATAGCAAGGATGACGAACAAAACGAGACATAACACACAAGATAAGTTTGGCCGTCCGCGAGCCGCGGCGGGGTGCGAAGCCGCACGGGCGATATGTTCCCGTCGAAGTTTCGGCTAGCCGGAAGCGCCCGGCTCGTTGGCCGGGCTTAGTTCAAGGTTTGCGCTTTCCCGCTCGCGCTCCTCGCCTGGCTACTGCGACCGCCCGTAGGGCCGGGAGCCTTTATTGCCTACCCGGGCTCCGGGTCCGCGAGCCGCGGCGGGCGGTCCCGAGCCGGGACAGGGCAATATATTCCCGTCGTTAGCTCAGCTAGCCGATAGCGCCCGGCTCGCTGGCCGGGCTTGGTTCAAGGTTTGCGCTTTCCCGCTCGCGCCCCTCGCCTAGCTGCTGCGACCGCCCGTAGGGCCGGGAGCCTTTTATTGCCTACCCGGGCTCCGGGTCCGCGAGCCGCGGCGGGCAATATATTCCCGTCGTTTGCTCAGCTAGCCGGAAGCGCCCGGCTCGTTGGCCGGGCTTAGTCCGGAGCCTGTGCGATGTTTCGCGACTACAGAACAGCCCTCGGCGTGTATACTCCCCGGCCCCTCGCCTAGCTGCTGCGACCGCCCGCAGGGTCGGGAGCCTTTATTGCCAACCCGGTCCGCGAGCCGCGGCGGGCGATTATTCCCGTCGATGTCTCGGCTAGCCGGAAGCGCCCGGCTCGTTGGCCGTCCGCGAGCCGCGGCGGGCGATTATTCCCGTCGATGTCTCAGCTAGCCGGAAGCGCCCGGCTCGTTGGCCGGGCTTAGTCCGGAGCCTGTGCGATGTTTCGCG
>CADBQY010000045.1 GCA_902796885.1 uncultured Planctomycetota bacterium | reverse complement strand
GTCCGCGAGCCGCGGCGGGCGATTTATCCCGTCGATGTTTCGACCGACCGTTTGTTCCCGCAGATCAATTCGAAACGCTAAGCGTTCGCTTGTGCCGCATGCCGAAACCGCGTGCGGCTTTTTTTGTGGGCGAAGGAATTCTTCGTGAAAATAAAAAAAGACCAATCCGAAATCGGATCGGTCGAAAAATGGGCGAATCGGTCCGGGAAAGACCTCATCGGCGGTTAGGCGGATCAGCCGAAGTAGCGGTCCAGGAGCCCCTTGAACGCGGCGCCGTGACGTGCTTCGTCTTTCGCCATTTCGTGAACGGTGTCATGAACGGCGTCGTAGTTGAGCTGTTTCGCCTTTTTGGCGATTTCGAATTTTCCGGCACATGCTCCGGCTTCGGCTTCAACGCGCTTCTGCAGGTTCGTTTTGGTGCAGGGAGCGACGACGTCGCCGAGCAGTTCGGCGAACTTGGCGGCATGTTCGGCTTCTTCGAACGCGATCCGTTTGTAGGCTTCGGCGATTTCGGGGAACCCTTCGCGGTCGGCCTGACGGCTCATCGCCAGGTACATACCGACTTCGGTACATTCGCCCATGAAATTCGCTTTGAGCCCTTCGACGATCTCGGCGTCCTCAACCACGCCGTCGCCGATCTTGTGGACCGTGGCGTAGGTCGCTTCGCCCGAATCTTCTTTCACCTCTTCGAATTTCGAGGCCGGCGCTTTGCACTGAGGGCACTTTTCCGGAGGAGTGTCGCCTTCGTGAATGTAACCGCAAACCTTGCAACGATACTTCATGTTGATGATCCTTTCCTTACTTGGGAATAATTCGTCTTATGCGTGCGAAACCGCAAAGACCGGTAAAAAACGTTCGGAGAAAACGGTTCGTACGGAACCGCGCAAAACGAAACGCCGCGCCGGACGAAACCGAACTTGAATGACTGCACACAGAAGGAAGAATGAGGAAATTCCTTCCGAGCCGCACACGTCGCGGTTCGGCGTGCAGCTTACCGAACCGAAGACACGAATCTCGCCCTGTCGCGCGAACGGAGGGAATTCCCGGTGGGTACCAGAGAGACAAATCTTGCTAAACTGACGTCATTCTATTTGATTTTCTCTTTCCTGTAAAGGGGGAAGAGTTCAGAATGACTCGGCGTCTGACGGAAAGTTCCCGTTCCGGACATCTTTGGCGAACGTCTGTACGGCCCCGGTAATGATACTTCCCAGATTGGCATAGGCGCGGGCATGTTTCGGCGCGGCGTTTTCGGGGAGATGATAGCCGAGCAGATCGTGAAAAACGAGAACCTGCCCGTCGCATCCTTTTCCCGCGCCGATTCCGATGGTGGGGATGACGAGCCGAGCGGTTTGCCGCGCGGCAATTTCATGGGGAACGCATTCCAGAACGACCGAAAACGCGCCGTTTTCTTGAATCACGGCCAGGTCGCGCTGGAGAGCGGTCTCGTCGCGCTGAACTTTATAGCCGCCCAGTTTGCGAATTTCTTGTGGCATCAGCCCGCAATGCCCCATCACGGGGATTCCCGCGTCGGTGACGGCGCGAATGACATCGGCGCGCTTTTCGCCTCCTTCGATTTTGACGGCACCCGCGCCGCTCTCTTTGAGAATTTCGGCACAAGCGCGAACCGCGTCGGCCGGGCCGAGCTGGGCGTACGGGAAGGGGAGATCGGCCACAACCAGCGCACGGTTCGAGGCGCGCGCGACAAGGCGAGTGTGGTAGATCATCTCGTCGAGGGTTACCGAAAGGGTGGTTTTCTTTCCCTGAATGACCGTGCCGAGACTGTCACCGATCAGGATGACATCGATCCCCGCCGCGTCGATCAGTTCGGCCGACGGAAAATCGTAAGCCGTCATCATGACGATTTTGGAGCCGTTTTCCTTCATCTTGCGGAGTGAATTCGGGGTAACGCGTTTGGATGTCTGGGGCATTTCGGTTTCCTTCAACTGCATAGAGAATCAAACGTCCGTCGAAGCGTCCCATTATTATACATCAAAACCCTTTTTTTAGAATGAGTGGAGGAGATTCCCCTTTACTTTTTTATCGACAAGCCGCATAATGGAGAGGATCCGGAGGAGCACTCGCCGCAGGGACGCGGTTTTAAACTTCCTGCCGCTCTTTCGGTTTCTCCCCCAAGATTAGTTTTCCGACCCCCAGAAATGTGATAGAAACGCTATGGCGAACGAACCGATCCATTCCTTTCAGGTTGATAAGTTAAAAGTCGAAGTTTATCGCGACCGGCAAGAGCTCGGTTCGGCCGCAGGACACCGTGCCGCCGAGAAGATCCGAGCGGCGCTTGCTCAGCAGGACGAGGTTCGCGTTATCTTTGCCGCCGCGCCCAGTCAGAACGAAACCTTGGAAACTCTGGCCCGGGCCGACGGCATCGATTGGAGCCGGGTGGTCGGTCTGCATATGGACGAGTATATCGGTCTGGCACCCGGGGCGCCCCAGCGTTTTTCGCGTTATCTCTACGACCATATCGTTAAGAAAGTGCCGTTTAAAGAATTTCTTTATCTGGACGACACCGCCTTGAAAATGGGGCCCGGCGAAATCATTGACCGCTATACGGAAATCCTTCATGCGGCTCCGGTCGACCTGGTCTGTATGGGAATAGGCGAAAACGGGCATATCGCGTTCAACGACCCGCCGGTCGACTTTAACGAACCGCGTTTGGTTAAGGTCGTCGATCTCGACGACGTCTGTCGGCAGCAGCAGGTGAACGACGGCTGTTTTCCCGAATTCGACGCGGTGCCGAAACAGGCGGTTTCGTTGAGCGTGACCGCACTGTTCCGCGCCAAGGCGCTTGTCTGTTCCGTTCCCGCCGCGACCAAACGCGCCGCGGTGATGCGTACCGTTTCCGGCGATATTTCCGGCGAATGCCCGGCCACCATACTCCGCCGTCATCCCGACGCGGTCCTCTATGTCGAGACCGATTCTTTCGATCTTGAAAGTCAACAAGGTTGATCGGGACAGTTTTTCACAGTTAGAAAAGGTTGAAATGAAAAGTTTAAAACAGGTTCTGTTTCAGCGGCTCGTCGGGGATCGGCGTGTCGAATCCGAAAATCCGGCGGAAATCTGGCCCGACTGGCGCGGGAAGGACGAGTCGTGGCTTTTCATGTCGCCGCACGACGACGACATTGTTTGCGGCTGCGGACTGACGTTCCTTTCGGCACTCAATATCGGCGTGAAAACTTCCGCCGGCGTGGTGACGAACGGCAAAATGGGCTATTGTCGGCCCGAACAGAAAGAGACGATCGCCGCGATTCGCCGCGACGAATGCGCCGCCTCGTTTAAGATGCTTGGACTTCCCGAAGAGAACCTTCACTTTCTCCACTACGACGACGGGAATCTGAACCGACAG
>CADBQY010000044.1 GCA_902796885.1 uncultured Planctomycetota bacterium | reverse complement strand
GGATGGCGGCGAGCGGAATGATATTCCGGGATTTCCGTTCGGCGGCCTCTTCCTCTTTTTCCTTTTGGTTTCCGGCTTCGGCGCTTTCGTTCCCGGACGCGCCTCGGGTTTTCGGCAAAAAGGCAAAAACCGCCGCCAAACCGATCAGACCGAAACAGAAGGAAGTCGCGGATATTGACTCAATCAATAAATACCGCAGCCAGGCCGGACAGGCCGCTTGGCCTCCGAGCAACCCGTAACAACCCCAGCCCAATAGGAACGAACAAAAAATTCCGACTGCGATCAGAAGGAGGTTCGCTATTCCGCGTTTACCCATTTTTCTTCTCCTGCGACGGTGGTGAAAGGGATTTTGCACGGCACAGAAAATCGAGATGACCAATCTCTTAGAAGACTGTTGTTTTCGCGCAGAAAAACAAAACCCCGCGAGAGAGAATTATAACGGGAAATCAGAGTCCAATACAAGACGAAAATCGGAAAATCGACGGATACCCGGCGCGCGGCGACAGAAACACCGCGTCCCCCGAGACGCAAAACGCGCCGGAGAGCTTCTAACCGGCCCTCCGGCGCGTTTTTGTTTCGACGGCTCGCGCTTTTCAGCGCGGCGGCGGGATCAGTCCCACCACCAAGACTCGGCGTTTTGCGTCGTTTCGGCTTTCTTTTGGGCGACTTGCCCGTCCTCGTCGATGCGGAGATGTTCGGCGGCCAGCGCGTTGACCGGCTCGATCATCACGCCACCCCCGACGGGGAACGAGACGGTGCTCTTACCGTGCGAGACGATATTGACCGCGGTCTCGGCCTGTTTGACCGGCTGAACGGTTTCCACCGAGAACGACTCTTCATCGCCGAAGAAGTCCATCGCCCAGTCGGCCTTGGTGTAGATGTCCTCTTTCTGGAGCCACGCGGCGACGACCGACATATCGATCAGGTTCCGCAAATCGGCGTAAACCGGAACGACCGAGGCGATCTTCGCGAAATGCTCGGTAAAGCTTTTTGTGTAGCTGCGGCTCGCCTTATTCGCTTTTCCGGTGGCGAACCGTTTCCCCTGCGAGGCGACCAGTTCGTCTTCACCGACCAGTTTCACGCCGTCCCCCTGAATGGCGATCCCCAGCCCGTCTTTCGCCTGTACGACGCAGTCGTAGTCGGGCTGGAAGTACCAGCGGACCAGCGCGTTTTTGGCCATCGCCTGCGGGTTCGACTTTTCGACGTAGTTGGTCATCGCGACCGGTTTCTCTTCCAGACCGATTCCGATCAGTTTCATCCGATAGTCGGCGGCGACCATGGTCAGTGCGAAATGGGTGTTCGGCGAAATCCCCCAGACGTTGACGTCTTGCAAACCGAGCGACTCGCGAATCCCTTCGGCGTAATCTTCAACCTGCGCGGCGTCTTCGACGTTCGGCTGAGCGGCGGTCCGAAGGAAATTCTGCATTTCGGCAAGCCCCTCTTTAGTCGGGTCGATCGAACATCCGATCAGTTTCGTCGGTTTGGTATTCGCCGGGTAGGCGCGGAGGGCGACGACCAGATCCGAAAGCTTCAGGGTCGGCCGGCCGCTCTCGATACCGAGCTGCGACTGCTCAATCCCCGGCTCCCACCCCTCGGCGGGCCCGGCGATCACGATATCTTTCGTTTCGGGATAGAAGAAGACATACTCGATCTTTTCAAGACCGGCCAGATTTTCCATTTCGGGGGTTACCGTCCCGCCGTTCTCTTTGATCGCTTTCTCGAGACGGTTGAGCGAGACTTTCCGGTAAGCGCTCGCCTTTTTCATTTCACTCGGGATCCCCTGATAGGCGGCTTCCTGACGCGCCCGATCGACGATGTTTTCTTCGTCAGAGGCTTTGAAGAGAACGCCGTCGGCCAACGCGACGCCGGAAAGGGATGTATAGGTGGAACCGCCGCCATACCCGCCGCCGTAACTTCCACCGCCGCTTCGACCTCCGTAACCGCCGCCGCTCCGGTTATTTCCGTAGCTACCGCCGCTCCGGTTGTTTCCGTAGCTGCCGCCGCTTCGGCTACCGCCGCCGTAACCGCCGCCGTATTGGGCGCTGACCGCCGCGGCCGAAAGCGCGATCATCGAAAAGAGCGCGAAACCCACGGCAAATCGACCAAACAACGTCTTCGTTCTCATAAACCTGCCTCTATGTTCTTCCTGGACTGAGCGCGGTATCTTCCGCCGCGCGCCGAAAGGAGCGCTTTGGAAACACCGTCGGTTTTCTACCTTTCATTTCGGGTTTTTCGGAGAGAATCTTCAAATCCGAAGAGAGTACCTCTCCAGTTTATTATTATATATGGATAAAATAGGCAAGACAAGCAAGAAACGGCGAAGCTCGTAAAATTTAACGAAAGCGGAAGAAGAGATTCGGCTTTATGACGGTTATGCCGGTTCGGCGGAAAGAAATCGCGGAGTGAACGGAATATCTTCGATATATAATGGGGATTTTCGGTGCCGATCGGCGTTACCGTAACGATTCAAGACCTTTCGTGCGAAAGAGTGCTCTATGAACGCGCCTCATACCGATTCTTCGCGTTTGGCGACCCTTCTGGAAGGGTGCCGCCGTCCGGTCATCGTGGTCGGCAGCGGTATCTTCGGAAGCGTCGTGGCCGAACGGCTGGCCGCCGACGCCGGCCGGGACGTTTTCGTTCTCGAGAAACGCGCGCATATCGGAGGAAACTCCTATTCGGAAATCGATCCGGAAACCGGAATCGAGGTCCATCGCTACGGTTCGCATATTTTTCATACAAAATCGAAAAAAGTCTTCGATTACGTTTCGCGGTTCACGCGTCTGAACACCTATCGGCACAAGGTTCTGACGACCAGCGGCGGGCGGGTCTACACGATGCCGATTTCACTGATGACCGTCAACTCCTTTTTCGGAAAGAATCTCCGGCCGGCCGAAGTCGACGCGTTTTTGGCGTCGTCAACCGAAAAATTCCGCCGCGGCGAACCCGCCAATCTCGAAGAGAAAGCAATCTCGCTGATCGGCGAAGATCTCTATCGCGCGTTCATTCGAGGCTATACGGCAAAACAGTGGGGCCGCGACCCGAAAGATCTGCCCGCCGAGATCATCACCCGCCTGCCGGTGCGGCGCAATTACAACACGGACTACTTCAACGACCCGTATCAGGGAATCCCGATCGACGGGTACGGCAAATTCTTCGAAAGGATCCTGGACCATCCCAAGATTCACGTTTTTCTGAACACCGACTACTTCGACGTTCGGAACGCCGTCCCGCCGGCGGCGGAAGTCGTCTGGACCGGCATGGCCGACCGGCTTTTGGACTTTAAATACGGACAGCTCGAATGGCGTTCGCTCCGTTTCGAATGGGAAAGACACGACGTCGAAGACCGGCAGGGAACCGCCGTGATGAACTACGCCGACGAGGACGTGCCGTGGACCCGCATCCACGAGTTCAAACACTATCATCCCGAACGCGCGGTTTTTACGTCCGGCAGAACCGTTCTCTGCAAAGAGTTCCCCGAATCGTGGCGGCCGGGAAGCGAAGCGTATTACCCGATCAACAACGGGCGGAACCGCGAACTCTACCAAAAATACGCCGACGAAATCGCCCGCCGACCCGGCTGGCACTTGGGCGGCCGGCTCGGCGCGTATCAATACTGGGACATGGACAAAGCCGTCGAAAAAGCGCTCGAGTTATATGACAGCGCGTTTCGCCCCTAAACGAAGATGACAGAAGACCCCCCATTCGATCGGATTTCCGGAGCAAAAGCCTCTTCCCCGTTGGGAGAACTGGTTCGCTATTGCCTGATCGGCGTGACGGGCGCGTCGCTCGACGCGATTCTCTTCTGGCTGATGACTCGCGCGGGAATCTATTACCAGGCAGCCAATTTTATCAGCGTCACCTGCGGGATCGTCAACAATTTCTTTCTGAACGCCTTTTTCAACTTCAGGACGAAAAACCGCCTTTTACGCCGATTTTGCAGTTTCTACACCATCGGCATGCTCGGCTGGGGCGTCAGCGCGGTGTTGCTTTGGCTCTTTGTCGAGAAGTGGGGAGTTCGGCCCGTCGCCTCGAAACTGACGATCATCTTTATCGTGACCGCGCTTCAGTTCACGCTGAACAAGATATTCACCTTTGCCCGAAAGAAAAACTGAATCAGCTCACGCAGGAGAATCTTATGCTCGACTTGGCCGTTGTCATTCCCGTCTATAACGAAGAGGAATGTATCGTTCCGGTTCTTGAAAAATGGGCCGCCGCGCTCGACCGGCTCGGGATCGATTACCGGATCGACGTCTATAACGACGGCTCGCGCGACAATTCGCTCGCCGTGATGCGCGCCGCCGAACCGAATTTCGGCGGCCGGGTCGTCGTTCACGACAAGCCGAACGGCGGACACGGAAACACAATCCTCACCGGCTACCTGGCCGATTGCGATGACGCCGAGTGGATATTTCAGATCGACTCGGACGACGAGATGGGGCCGGAATCGTTCCCCGCGCTCTGGGAAAAACGCGCGGAATACGACTTTCTCCTCGGACGGCGAGACGGTCGAAAGCAGCCTCTGCCGCGCAAAGTGATGAGCGCGGTCTCGCGAATCACGGTGCGCCTCTTTTACGGCAAAAGCCTCTGGGACGTCAACGCGCCGTACCGGCTGATGCGCACGGCGGCTTTCGCGCCGATCTACAAAACGATTCCGCTCGACACCTTCGCGCCGAACGTGATCCTCACCGGCATGGCGGCGCGGCGGCGCCTTCGCTCCCTTGAAATGCCGGTCCCCCAGCGCGACCGGCAGACGGGAGAGGTTTCTATCAAAAAATGGAAGCTCTTAAAGGCCGCAATGAAATCGTTTCGTCAGACGATCTGTTTCGCGCTATGCCGCGGACGGCGGTAACGGGCGGCGTTATCGGCAACTTCATAGGCAAGCCGGGACGTCTCGTCGGCCTCTTCACGATCGGCCGCGTTCGCGGAATGGGCGTTTTCAACCTCCGTTTCGACCGAACCGCTGAACTCGGCGACAATCGCGGCGTAGGGATTCGAGTGAACGCTGAAATAGGCGAGCAGATCGGTTCCGCTCCCGTAAATAGCCCCTAGCGAATTGAGCGCCGCGGCGAGAAGTGCGGTGTGGCATGGAAGGGCGGCAAAGACCGGGAGTGTTTTGGCAGAGTGGTCGTTCAGCCAAAAACGTTTCAGACGGATCTATGTTAAGAAAGTCAAGCTCTATAAGTAAGAACATTGATTCCATTGGTGATAAACAATGGGTTACGGCTACAGCGCCGAAACCTTGAGATGAATCGGCACTCCTGTTTCCCAGGATTTTGTGTACGAATGCCGCTCGCCAAAACCCGTTAAACAAAATGATATTCTGTTTTCCCAACCGCCCAATCTCTTGCGCTCGTCGGTGATTGGGATTAGAATTTGACGTTGGCATTTGAACCGAAAGAACCGCACCATTCACCCGGAACCGTGCGAAAGAACGAAGAATGAACGATAAAATCAGTTTTGAAGAGGCGCTCCATGCTGCCGAACAGGGCGACGCGTCGTCACAATATAACGTAGCGCTCCTCTATGACACCGGCAGCGGCGTCGGCGAAAATTAAGCCGAAGCCTTTAAGTGGTATCGCCGCGCCGCCGAACAGGGTCACCCGAAAGCTCAGTGCAATCTGGGGCTCTGTTATATGAACGGGGTCGGAACCAAACCCGATAAGAGCGAGGCGGCAACGTGGTTTCGGCGGGCCGCCGAGCAGAAAGACGCGCTGGCGCAGTATTATATGGGAAACTGCTGCGCCCAGGGAGACGGCGTGATCGCGGACGCGCGGGAAGCCGTTAAGTGGTATACCTTGGCGGCGGAACAGGGGCACATGCTCGCGCAGTGCAACTTGGGTAATTGCTACGCGAACGGGCGCGGCGTTCCCAAAGACATGAAAACGGTCGTTAAGTGGTATTTCAAGGCCGCCGAACAGGGCGACGCGCTTGCCCAATATAACCTGGCTCAATGCTACGCGACCGGCGAAGGGGTCGGCGCCAATCCGACCGAAGGGGCAAAATGGTTCCGGCGGGCCGCCGAACAGGGGCACGCCGGCGCGCAATACGGTTTGGGAACCTGCTATATCCACGGACTCGGAGTGAAACGGGATAAAACCGAGGCCGCACGTTGGTTCCGCAAAGGCGCCGAAGGGGGAGACGTTTCCGCCCAATACAGTTACGGCAACTGCTGTTATCGGGGAGACGGCGTCAAGAAAAACAACGCCGAGGCGGCAAAATGGTATCTTCGAGCCGCCGAACAAGGCGACGCCGAGGCGCAATATAACATCGCCGTCTTTTACGCCGGCGGGATCGGCGTGAAAGAGGACAAGACGGAAGCGGCGAAATGGTTTCTGAAAGCCGCCGAACAGGGTGAACCCGACGCCCAGTTTAAAGTGGGCTATTGCTTCATTCTCGGCGAAGGGGTCGAACAGGATTTAGCGAAAGCGGTCGAATGGTTTCGACGCGCGGCGGAACAGAATCATGTCGCCGCCCAGCATCTGTTAGGTCTCTGTTACGCCGAAGGGGAAGGCGTTCCGCAGAATCGGCAGGAAGCCTTGAAATGGCTCCGCCGATCCGCCGCACGGGGGTATGAACCGGCAAAAGAGTCTTTAAGAGAGATGGAATAGCCTTTCGACAATCGGGCCGGGTTCAAATTCTCCCCCATCGCGGTTTTCCCGGAAACAAAAACGGCGAAAAGGCCTGTTCGAAAACAAGCCTTTTCGCCAAATACCCCAGAGGCAGTGTAATGTCCCGGAACGGGCCCGCGGTAAAGGAGACGCACTTATGGAGCGCCGGGGACCATTAACCCCGAAAAACCCGCGGACGCACGTTCCAGGAAGGTAAACCGCGCTAGGAGAAAACGCCGGTTTACTCTTTGACTTCAAATTCGGCGTCGACGGCGTCGTCGTCTTTGCCGCTGTTTTCGGCGCCCGGCGCCGCGCCCGCCGCGCCGGAAGCGGCCTGCTGCGCGTTCTGGTAGAGGGCGGAACTCATCGCGTGAGTCACCCGTTCCAGATCGGAAAGCGCCGACTTGATCTTGGCGGTGTCGTCGGAGTTGATCGCTTCGCGAACCGCTTTAATCTGGGTCTCGACGGCCTCTTTGTCTTCGGGACGGAGCTTATCGGCGTACTCTTTGAGCTGCTTTTCAAGTCCGAAACACATCGACTCGGCCTGGTTTTTCGTTTCGACCTTTTCGCGCCGCGCTTTGTCTTCACTGGCGTGAAGCTCGGCGTCGCGCTGCATCTTTTCGATCTCGTCTTTCGAAAGACCGCCCGACTGTTCAATTCGGATCTTCTGCTCTTTCTGCGTTCCGAGATCTTTCGCTTTGACGTTCAGGATCCCGTTGGCGTCGATATCGAACGAAACCTCGATCTGCGGAACGCCGCGCGGCGCCGGCGGAATGTTTTCCAGATTGAACTGGCCCAGAAGCCGGTTGTCGGCCGCCATTTCCCGTTCGCCCTGATAGACCTTGATCGTCACCGCGGTCTGGTTGTCGTCGGCGGTCGAGAAGACCTGTTTCCGATCGAGCGGAATCGTCGAGTTCTTTTCGACCAGCTTGGTCATCACGCCGCCCAGGGTTTCAATCCCCAGGGAAAGAGGCGTCACGTCGAGCAGAAGGACGTCTTTGACCTCCCCGGCCAGAACGCCCCCTTGGATCGCGGCGCCGACGGCGACGACCTCGTCGGGGTTGACCCCCTTGTGAGGCTCTTTGTTGAAGAACTTCTGCACCGTCTCCTGGACTTTCGGGATACGGGTCGAACCGCCGACCAAAACGACCTCGTCGATATCGGCGGGGGTCAGTTTGGCGTCGGCCAACGCCTGCTGGACCGGACCTTTCGTCCGTTCGATCAGATGGTCGACCATCCGTTCGAATTCGGCGCGGGTCAGTTTCATCATCAGGTGTTTCGGGCCCGAAGCGTCGGCCGTGATGAACGGCAGGTTGATATCGGTCGACTGGAGCGAACTCAGTTCCCGTTTCGCCTTTTCGGCCCCTTCTTGCAGACGCTGGAGCGCCATCGGGTCTTTCCGGAGGTCAATCCCCTGCTTTTTCTGGAAATCGTCGGCGATGTAGTCGATCAGGACCTTGTCGAAGTCGTCGCCGCCCAGGTGGGTGTCGCCGTTGGTCGAAACCACCTCAAAGACGCCGTCGGCCACGTCGAGGACCGAAACGTCGAACGTACCGCCCCCCAGGTCGAAGACGACGATCTTTTGCTTGACGTTTTTATCGAGTCCGTAGGAAAGCGCCGCCGCCGTCGGTTCGTTGATGATACGCATCACTTCGAGCCCGGCGATCTGACCGGCGTCCTTGGTCGCCTGCCGCTGCGCGTCGTTGAAGTAAGCGGGGACCGTGATCACCGCCTTGTTGACCTTGTGCCCCAAGTACGCTTCGGCCGACTCCTTCAATTTACGGAGGGTCAGCGCCGAAATCTCGGGCGGGGTGTATTCTTTCCCGTCGACGCCCACCTTGACGTAGTCTTGGGGGGATCCGACCAGTTTGTACGGAACCGTCTCCTCTTCGGAGCCGACTTCCGCCCGTTTACGCCCCATAAACCGTTTGATCGAGGAAATCGTGCGGGCCGGGTTCGTGACCGCCTGACGGCGCGCCGGTTCGCCGACGAGGGTCTCGCCATTGTCGGTGAAAGCGACAACGCTCGGGGTCAGCCGGTTCCCTTCGGGGTTCGGGATGACCTTCGCGTCTTTCCCTTCCATCACCGCTACCACAGAGTTGGTCGTTCCAAGATCGATACCAATGATTTTTTCACCGTTTGCCATAATACTGATTCCTCTCTATATTCTTTGAACCTCGTCGGTCAGGGACCGACATTTGGTTATTTGATTCGATTGTTCCGCCGGATCGAAAGACCGCCGTTTACCGGCGGCGGCCCGGCAGAAGAACGAAGTATGCAACCGGCGTGCCAAACATTGAAAATTTCGAAAAGCGAAGAGAAATTTCCTATTTTTACATTAAAAACCACTCTTTTTCGCCCTTTTCCGGGGGAATCGGAAGAAGAATCCGCCAAAAAAACGATTAAAGAGAACCGACGATGGCACGGCTCAGTCCACCCCGCGAGAGGAAAAACTGCCATTTTGGCACATATTCCGGGGCGCGCGTCCTCGCGCAACTTCACGGCAACAAAGATAAGCCGTTTCTTATCGGACAGGCTTTCCCCCGGCGCGAGGTCTTCCGTTCCAAGGGACGGCGCGGTTTGATATACAATCTTCCCGGTCAGATGCAATACGCCGTCCGAATGGGAAAACGCGCAAAAGGGAACAACCGTCAAAATCGTAAATCTGTATTTCTTTCCAAGTTTGCCCGCCTTTTGCCCGATACCTAAATTACCAAATCGTTAGATTTAACCGACAACATATCGCAGAGCGATATAAAAACATAAAGCACCTTTACAAGGTATCCAGAAATTTATGGTCAGCTCCAATTATTCCTCGATACGGACTTTTGACGACCTTCAGAACTTTGTTTACAGAACCATCTGCCGGGATCACGAGCTTCTCCCCGACGCTTTTCCGACCACGGAAAACGTCCTGCGAAACGCCAGCGGCTCTTCCTGCGGGATGATGTTCTGTCTGCATGGTCCGCGGAAGGTCAAATTTTCGGCGATCTGGGAAAAAGAGAATAACCGCATCCTCTTTTACGGACCGACGGGTAACCGCTACCAGCAGATCGACCTTGAGCCGAACGCCTTCCGCGCCGCGCAAATCGGGTAGTTTCCCCGTTTTTTCGCGCGCCTTGGATTGACAGGGCATTCCTCTCTCTTATATAATGGGTGTCGGTTTCTCCGGTCCGAATCGGAGGAAAATGCGTTGACGCCGCCGATGTGCGGGCGTTTCCGCGCGTCTCCTCCGCCGGGAAAACGCAGGAAAGATCGACCGCGCCGTTTTATGATTTGAGGAATCCGAACTATGTCCTATCCTTGGTGGTACGTCCCTTCGCTAACGTCCCCGATGGTTATCGCCATCGTCGCGATCGTGCACGTGTTGGTCTCCCAATACGCGGTCGGCGGAGGGTTCCTGCTGGCTCGGGAAAACCGGTTCGCGCTCAAAACGGGCGATTCGGAATACCGGAAATATTGGAAATCGCACGCCAGGTTCTTTATCCTCCTGACCGTCGTCTTCGGCGCGATCACCGGCGTGGGGATCTGGTGGACGATCGGCCTTGCCTCTCCTCTGGCAACCGAAGAGCTGATCCGTATCTTCGTCTTCGGATGGGCCATCGAGTGGGTCTTCTTCATTATCGAACTGGTCGCGGCGTTCGGTTTTTACTATTTCTGGGACCGGCTTCCGAAAAACACCCACGCCGCGATGGGATGGATCTACGCCGGCGCCGCCTGGATCTCGCTGGTACTGATCACCGGCATCACGTCGTTTATGCTCAACAGCCGCGGACTTTTCGGCGATTGGGAAACGACCGGCGGGTTCTGGTACGCGTTTTTCAACCGACAGTTCGTCCCGCAGACTCTTCTGCGAACCGGCATCTCGCTTCTGCTGGCGACGATCTACGTCTATATGCACATAACCTGGGGAAACGCCCGCGACACCCTTCGCGAAAAGACGATCCGCCGAATGCTCGTCCCGTCGGTCGCCGGGGTTGTCCTGATGGTTCTCGGCGTGGCCGGATGGCTCGTTTTCCTGCCGAAATCGGCCCTGATGATGCTCGAACGCGCCGCGGTAATCAACGTCTTCCTCGGAATATTCGCCGCCGTGTCGGCCGCCATTTTGCTGCTGATCTTCCTCGGTCCGATGCGCGCGCCTCAAAAGGTCAGTTTCACATCGGCTCTGTCCCTCTTCTTCCTGGCGATCGCCGCGATCGGCTCGAGCGAATTTATTCGCGAAGGAATTCGCAAGCCCTATGTCATCGACCAGGTCGTCTACGGAAACCAAATCATGGTCGGCCAGTCGGGACCGATCTCGCGATCCGGATTTCTGAACAGCGGTGTCTGGACGGGCCTGTACCTAAAAGACCTGCAAGACAAATACCCCCGCCTGCGAATCTATACCCCCGCCAATATCCTGGCCGGAAGCCGGTCGACTTCGCCGACCCACGCTCCGCTCGGCCCCGCCGGCGGAAACCGGATGAACGCGGTCAGCGTCGCCGACCCGTCGGCTCACGCGTTGCCGTCGATCGCCCTTCTCGATCTCCCCGAAGAAGGCTCGCAACGTCCCGGAAACGAGGATTGGCTTCGAATTGACGCCGAAGACCAGCTGGAACTCGGACGCGTCGTCTTCCTGCACCACTGCAACGACTGCCACGCGGCCGAACACGGCTACTCGGCCGTAGGGCCGCAACTGACCGGAAAGACCGAAGAAGAAATTATCTCTTTCCTGAAACACCTGAACCGGCCCGGCTACTTTATGCCCCCTTGGTGCGGCAACGATACCGAAGCGGTCCTTCTGGCGCGTTACCTGATGTCGATCCGTCCCGAAATGCCCTCGAATATCACCGGAAAGACCGATGAGGCAGACCTTCCCTAAGCAGAACCCCGCAGGTAAAGGAAAACAGAAATGACCCCGGTCGATATTTACAGCTTAAACGGACTCCCCGCCCCGTACTGGTTTATCCAGCTGTTTAAGGTGCTCGGATTTATTCTCCATTCGATTCCGATGCACCTCTGGCTGGCGGGACTGCCGATCGCGATCATTCTCCTGCTGATCGGGGGAGTGAACGGACAGATCTTCGCGCGCCGCCTTCTCAAACAGATGCCGGTCATCATGGCGATGGGAATTAACCTGGGAATCGTCCCCCTCCTCTTTATTCAGACCGCTTACTACAAGGTCTTCTATCCCTCTACCATCCTGATGGCGTGGCATTGGCTCGGAATCCTGGCGCTCGTTCTGCCGGCGTATTACCTTCTCTATCTGACCGGCGCGCTGGTCGACGCCGGAAGGAAATGGCTCCCCGCCCTTTCGGGATGCGGCGCCTCGCTCCTAATCGTCGCGGCAGGACTGATCTTTGCCAGCGCCTGGACCTTGATGGCCAGCCCCGAGTCGTGGGCCGAATTGTGGCGCGCAAAGTCGATCGGCGGCGCGGCGACCGGTCTCGGCTCGAACTGGGGAGATCCGGTCGTCTATCTGCGGTTCGTCTCGATCTGCGGTTTGGCGCTTCTGACCGTGACGTTCTGGCTCCTCTTCGATTCGCATTTCCTCTTCGTCGAAAAGAAAGGGGGTGCGGCCCGGACGCGTCCCGAGATTTCGGACTTTATGCAAAACCCTTATCTTCCGAAATCCCGTAAAAAAGAACTCCGCAGACTCCGCGACGCCGGAAAACTCTCCGAAGAGGAAGAGCTCGAAGCGCTCGAATACGGTTACGGCGATTCGGAAGGCGAAGAGGGGGACGCGTATCAGCGCTGGGCGCTCCGGTTCGCCTCGGTTTTGGTTTGGTTCGGGGTCTGCGTTTCGCTCGGCTCCCTCTGGTTCTACTACTACAAGGTTCTCGACGGGCCGGAGTCGGTGACCAGCGTTCACGAAGCTTCCATGACGACGGCCCCGGCCGCGCCGATCGATCCGACGACAGGAGAGCCGGAACGGATCGTGCCGGTCTGGATCCCGCCGATCACCTTCGCCGCAACCGCCCTCTTCGCCATCCTGGTGATCCTGGGGAACTTCGGGAAGATTCAGGGAAAACTCCTCGTCGTTCTGGTCGGCCTCTGCGAGGCGGTGACCCTCACCTTCTTCGCGATCACCCGACAGATCATCCAGAACGAACAGATCAAAAACTACCTTGACGTCCGCGCGATTCCGGTTCAGATGCAGCTGAGTCCGCTATTGGTCTTTCTGCTGGTCTTCCTCTTCGGGGCCGCCTTGATCTACTGGATGATCTACGCGATGGCCAAGACAGTTAAACGTTGACGGATATACCGCCCCGCCCGGCGGTCGAACGATATTCGGACTGTACGATTCGGCTCTCCTTTTCGACGCGCTGTTCGGCGCGAATCCCCGAAACGGAAGAGCCGGATCTCTGGAAAACGATAGAAAGGCAAAATTTATGACGTACCACGAACTGATTCAGAGTCTCAAAACTGACGGCGGCAAGATCGTTATGCTCGTTTCCGACGGAATCGGCGGTCTCCCCATGACTCCGGGAGGAAAGACGGAACTCGAAACGGCGAACACGCCGAATCTTGACGCGTTGGCCGCGCGCGGCGTTTTGGGGATGTCGACCCCGATCCTTCCGGGGATTACGCCCGGAAGCGGTCCGGGGCATCTGGGATTGTTCGGGTATGACCCGCTCGAATATCCGATCGGACGCGGAGTGCTCGAAGCCTCCGGCATCGCGTTCCCGGTCGGCCCGGACGACGTCTGTATCCGATGTAATTTCTGCACCATCGACGAGGCGGGCCTGATCACCGACCGCCGCGCCGGACGTATCCCGACCGAAGAGAGCGCCGAGGTTGTCAAACTCCTCCGCGCGGTCAGTATTCCGGGCGTTGAGGTCTTTGTTGAGCCGGTCAAAGAACACCGTTTTGTGGTCGTCTTCCGCGGGAAAGGGCTCGGCGGAAACGTCGCGGACACCGATCCGCAAAAGACCGGACTGGCTCCGCTCGATCCGGTCGCCAAAGACGAGGCCAGCCAAAAGACCGCCGAAGTCGCGAAGGAGTTCTTTAACCAGGCGAAACGGATTCTTGCCGGTCAGCCGAAAGCGAACTGCCTGACAATGCGAGGGTTTGCCACAAAACCGAATCTGCCGTCCTATAAGGATCTCTACGGGCTGAACGCCGCGGCGATCGCCGTCTATCCGATGTACAAGGGCCTCGCGAGCCTGGTCGGGATGGAATTGGTCGGTAAGCCGCAGTCGCTGAAAGAGGAAATCGAAGTTCTTAAAGAGAATTGGGAGAAATACGATTTCTTCTTCGTCCACTTCAAGTACACGGACAGCCGCGGCGAAGACGGCGATTTCGACGCAAAGGTCAAAATGATCGAAGAACTCGACTCCGTCGTGCCCGAAATCGCCGCGCTGAATCCGGCGGCGCTCGTGGTGACCGGCGACCACAGCACCCCCGCCAAGATGGCGTCCCATTCGTTCCATCCGGTTCCGACGATGATCGTTTCGGATCTGGCTCGGACGGACGCCTGCACCGCCTATAACGAAACGGAAGCCAGCCGCGGCGGTTTGGGGCATTTCCAGGCGATCTACCTGATGTCGCTGGCGATGGCTCACGCCGGACGACTCGAAAAATACGGCGCATAAGCCGCAAGCCGCGGCGAACGGTTTTTGACTCCCGGCCGTGCGGTCCCGTAAGTATGTGTGACCGCCAAAGGCCGGGAGCCCCCGCTCGGCGGCAGACCTGTGAGTGAAAATTCGACCTGTATTTCACCAACCTTCGAGAGGGAGGAAAGAATGAGCAAAAAACATCACGTTTGTTATCTGACCGGAGTTCTCTGTTTCGTCCTGGCGGCCGCGCTCCCTCTGTGGATCGGCTGCACGAAGAGCCAGCCGCGCGAAGCGGACGGCGAAGCCGCTTCGCTGGGCGGCTCGTGCGATACGCCGACCGCCGTCGAGGCGTATAAAGAGGACATGAAAAACGCCCGTTCCGAAGAAGAAAACACCGACGACGCGGTTCCGGCCGAAACGGTCGGCGACGACGTCGAACTCCCGGGAGCGGACGGTCAGATCAAGGTGGTCGCCCCGGGAACGTCGTTCGACAAGGTCGTCCAGTCGGCAAAGATCGTCGTGATCGATTTTAACGCGACCTGGTGCGGACCGTGCCGAAAGCTCGGCCCCTACCTGGAACGGATGGCCGAATCGTATAAATCGGACGGCGTCTCGTTCTTCTCGGTCGATATCGACCAGCATAGGGAACTCGTCGAAGAGCTCGATATTCCGAGTATTCCCGACGTGCGGATCTATCTCGACGGCAACCCGGTCGATAAAGTGGTCGGGTGCGAACCGATCGACTTGATGGACAAGATCGACGCGACGATTAAGAACGCGAAATAGTTTTTCGAAGAGCGTGAACCGGCCGGTTAACGAAAAATTCGGGAAGAAGTATCACATTCGCCGCGGGCGCGAATTCCGCGCGGTATACGCCGCGCGATGCCGCGCCCGGGACGGCGTGATGACGGTCTGTTTCCGCGCCAACGCGTTCGGATTTCCCCGCCTGGGCCTTTCGGTCTCGCGCAAAGTCGGCAAGGCGCATATCCGGAACCTCTGGAAACGGCGCGTGCGCGAGGCGTTTCGGCGCAACCGCCTTTCTCTCCCCGATTCGGTCGATCTGGTTGTCCTGCCGAACCGGCTCGGAGAGGTCCCCGCCTACTCGGCGATCCGCTCGTCACTCCTTCGTTTGGCGGAAATCGCCGCGCGGCGGTTCGCAAGGGACGCCGCCGATCGAAACGAACCTTCTTCCGAACAGAGCCCCTCCTAAGATGTCCCGCCTTCTTCGTTTTCTTTCCGATTTCTTCGCCGCGGCTCTGATTTGGCCGATCCGCTTCTATCAAGCGGCGATCAGCCCGCTTCTCGGTCCGAAATGCAGATATACGCCGACCTGCAGCGAATATTTCATCCTGGCGGTTAAAAAATACGGGCCGCTCCTTGGAACGCTCAAAGGAGTCTGGAGGATTCTTCGATGTAATCCGTTCAGCGCGGGAGGAACGGACTATCCGTAACGATAGCGAATGAACACAATCAGTTTCGTCTCTATTCGCAAAGAAGCGCTCCGGCTCGGGCTCGACGACCTGGGGATCGTCCGGGCGTCGGAGTCGGCGACGTGGAACATCTTCTCGAATTGGCTCGACTCGGGCCAGGCGGGAGAGATGGAATGGCTCGCAAAACTCCGCGACGCGCGGCGACACCCCAATTCGGTTCTCCCGGGCGTACAAACCCTTTTTGCCGCCGCCCTTTCGCTCCGGCGGATTCAAAAGACCGAAGAGCGCCCTTTGCCCCGCGACGAATCCCGTCCTCATACCGGGGTCAACTCGTACGCGGTCTGTACCGACTATCACACAATTCTGCGCGACCGGCTCCGCGGTGTGGCCCGGACGATCGCCCCGCTCTTCCCCGACGAAAAGTTCCGCGTCGCGGTCGATACCGCCCCGCTCCTCGAGAAGGAATGGGCCGCGCGCAGCGGGCTGGGCCGAATCGCCAAAAACAGCATGCTGCTCCATCCTTGGCTCGGCACGGACTTTTTTCTGGGTTTTCTTCTGACGACCGTTCCGTTTGAGGCGTTTACCGAAATTCCCGCCATCCCCGAACCGGAAGATCCGTGCGCCGAGTGTGACCGATGCCGCAAAGCGTGTCCGACCGGCGCGCTCAATTCGAACCGGACGCTGAACGCCACGCAATGCGTCAACTATTGGGGGATCGAATACCGCGGCGACGAGATTCCCGAAAAGATCGTACCACTCCTCAGGCGTTTTCCGTTCGGCTGCGACCTCTGCCGCCGCGTCTGTCCGCGGAACCCGGAACTCCCCCCGCGTCCGGAAGTCCCCCTCGATCTGACCGAGGAGGAGTTTAAAACCCTCTTCAAAGGGACGCCCGCCCAACGGCTCGGCTACGAACGATTCCGGCGCAACAGCGGGGAATAAACCGAGACGATCGCCGTCGAAACGCAAAAAAACGGCCTTCCACCGGAAAAGACCGACGTACAGGCGTTTTTCCACTTGATTTCCGTTTTCGTTTTGTTAAAAATAACAATAACAAGAGGGGGTGGTCTCTTCCCGCCCGAGTCCCTCTTTCCCCCGCCGTCCGCTTACGGACATTCCCGACAACCCGCGTGGAACTTAAGAACCATGGAATTTTTACCCGGAAACACCGTTGGAATCGATTTGGGAACCACTTTCTCGGCGTTGGCGCAAATCAACGACGAGGGGGAACCGGTTCCGATCCAAAACGAAGACGGCGATATCGAGACCGCCAGTCTGATCCTGCTGACCGAGAACAAGCATGTGGTGATCGGGCCGAACCGCAGCCGGGCGGCGATGGAAGATCCCGAAAACGTCGTCGAACGAATCAAGCGGAAGATGGGGGACGTCGGCTATAAGCGGACGTTCGACGGCCACGAAATCACGCCGGAATTCATCTCGTCGCTGATTCTGCGCAAACTCAAACAGGACGGCGAGCGGATATTGGGTCCGATCGCCAACGCCGTGATCACCGTTCCGTACTACTTCAACGATTCGCGCCGAAAGGCAACCCAGGACGCCGGGAAGATCGCCGGGCTGAACGTCATCGATATTATCAACGAACCGACCGCCGCCGCGCTCACCTACGCGTGGCACCGCGGCGAACTCGGGCACGAAATGCCCGATAAAAAAGCGCGCCGCGTTCTGATCTACGACTTGGGGGGCGGAACGTTCGACTCGACCCTGGTCGAATACAACGGGAACCATTTCCGCGTCATTTCGACCGACGGGGACGTGAAACTCGGCGGCGTCGATTGGAACGACCGGCTGGCGAGGTATGTCTGCGACCAGTTCAAAGAAAAAACCGGTCTCGACCCGTCCGAGTCGGCTCAGGCAATCCAGATACTCCGCAACGACTGCGATACGGCGAAGATCGCCCTGACGACAAAAACGAGCACCACCATCACCTGCCGCTACGAGGGCAACCGTCTTGCGGTTCCGGTCACCCGCGAACTGTTTGAGGACTTGACGAAAGACCTTCTCCAGCGAACGTGCGACACCACCGAGTTCGTTCTGGAACAGGCGGATATGGAATTCGCCCAGCTGGACGCCATCGTCTTGGTCGGCGGCTCGACCTTGATGCCGCAGGTCCCCGCGATGCTCGAAAAGCTGACCGGGGTCAAGCCGTATATCAGCCCTGACCTGGACCCGCACACCGCCGTCGCCAAAGGAGCGGCGATTCACGCCGCGATCCTCGAAGCGAAATACAACCCGAACGGGAAGCTCACCGACCGCGTCCAGAAACTTCTGAAAAATATCAACCAGGAAGACGTCAATTCGCACGCGTTGGGAATCGTCGCCACCGATCCGGCCAAGGGAGAAGTGGTCAACAACATCATGATCCCGAAAAACACTCCCCTTCCCTTCTCGCTGACGCGAACCTTTAAGACGAACAAGGAAAACCAAGAGCGGATTTCGATACAGGTTCTCGAAGGGGACGCCCCTGATCCGAAAGCGTGTTCCCTCCTGGGAAAATGCCGGATCACCGACCTTCCCCCCAACCTGCCGAAAGGAACCTTGGTCGATGTGACCTACTCGTTCGACAAATCGGGGCGGATTTCCGTCTCAGCGCGGGAAAAAGCGGGCGGACGCGAGGCGAAAATCGATATTGAACGGAGGGGCACCCTGACCGACAACCAGGTGGAAGACCTGACACACCTGGCCGAAGAATACTCAATCGAATAAACGACTCGAACAAAGAGATCCGCTAAAAGAAAAGAAGACTGAGCCGCCGAGTTCCGGCGCTCAGTCTTCTTTTTTCCCCAGGTCGTCCGGTCCGGCGATCGCGCCGATCCCCGCCAGCGCCAGATACTCACGCTCTTTGGCCCGCATTAATTTTTCATCGTCCGGAGCATGATCGTCGTAGCCGACCAGATGAAGCACGCCGTGTATTACATAGAGGAGAAGCTCGTTCTCGGCGGGCCACGCGTAGTCGGCGGCGCGGTCGAGCGCCGTCTCGTCGCTGACGACGACGCTTCCTTCGAGGAGCGCTTCCTCGGGATTCGACTCCATCTCGAACGCCAACACGTCGGTCGGCCGGTCATGCCCCAAAAACTGCGCGTTCAGGCGGCGGATCGTCGGGTCGTCCACCACGGTCACCTCGATGACTCCGCGGCGAACCCCCTCGTCGGAAAGAACGCGCCGGATCAGACCGGCGGCCCGCTCGGCGTCGAAGGGAACGCGCCCCGATTCATTTCCGATTTCTATACGCGGCTCGTCCACGTCTTTCTCTCCCGGCCCGGTCTCGGCCGTCCATCATGCTTTTTTCGCAGGAGTCTCTTCTTTTGCGGCTTCGGGAGCCCGCGGTTTGACATCGGCGCCGCTTTTGACTTCGCCGTTCCCCTTGACGGCCTCGTCCTGGCCCGGATACTTGATCCGCTGGTGGTTCATCGAAAGGACGGTGGTCAGCATGCTCGCTTCGATCTTCTGAATTTCGCTCAGCGTCAGACCGCAATCGTTGAACTGCCCGTCGTCAATCCGCCGCTGGACGATGTTGTGCAACATATTGCGGAGTTTTCCCTTGTCGGCGTCTTTCATGCTCCGACTGGCGCTTTCGATCGCGTCGGCAATCATCAGAATCGCGGCCTCTTTCGTCTGAGGGATCGGACCGGGATAACGGAACTCGGCGAGGGGAATCTCGGGTTCGCCGTTCCGCTCCGACTCCTGCCTGGCTTTTTCATAAAAATAGGTGACCGGAAAAGTTCCGTGATGCTGCCGGATCAGGTCGACGACCTGGCGGGGAAGCTTGTAGTTGGTCTCGGCCATACTCACCCCGTCTTTGATGTGGGAAATGATGATCTCGGCGCTCTTTTTCGGCTTGAGCCCTTCGTGCGGATCTTCTCCGAAAATCTGGTTTTCGGTAAAGTATTCCGGCCGGATCGCTTTACCGATGTCGTGAAAATACGCACCGACCCGCACCAGCCCGGTCTGCGCGCCGATCTCTTTGGCCGCGTTCTCGGCGATCACGGCGGTCGCGATGGAATGGTTATACGTCGCCGGCGCGTGGTTGTAGAGCGTTTGGAGCGCCGGATGATTCGTGTTCCCCATTTCGACCAGACGCATCGGCGTCAGGATCCCGCAAAACCTTTCCAGAAAAGGGAGGAGCGCTTCGGTAATCAGACCGGCGGCAAAAACCCAGCCGGCGTTGAACGCGGCCCCTTTTAAAATCTCGTCGGGATGGGCGCGGGTTTCAAGGAACGAAACGCCGATCGAGAGAATAAAAATGATCGCCATCACCAAAAAGGAACGGCCTAAAACTCCGGTCCGCTCTTCGATATCACGCGCCAGGAACGACGAAAGGGACGTCGCCGTCGCCATCACCAGAAACGGCGCAATATCGTTCGTACTCGAAATGGAAAGAATCAAAACCAACAAAAGACTGACGATAAACCCGATCTCCCAGAAAAACGCGACCGTAACGACCTGGGTGAAGACAAGAAGAGGGATCATCTCCATCACGCCAAAACGTCCGAGGGTCAGGTATTGGATATATTTTCCCGAGAGAAGAACCGCGATGATCAACGCGTAGACGACCAGCGACGTTCTGACGGTGCCCTTCTGCGGGTCTTTGTATTTCGTCCTTTCAAAGTAGTAGAGAACGACGTTAATCAGGAACGCCGCCGCAAAGACGACCAGAAAGAAACCGACCGCGCGACGGATCTGTTCGCGTAAACGCATCTGCCGGATCGAGGATTTATATTCCTCGGCCAAAAGAAGGAGAATGTCGTTACTGATCAGTTCGCCGCCGCGAACAATCATCTTTCCCGGTTCGTACTGAACTTTGTGCGGCGGAACCCGGCTTTCGGCGGCGTCCTGCGCCTTGCGCGTGGCGTCGCGGTTTTCGGTCAGGGTTGAAAGGGGGGGAAGCGTCACGTCGGTCACGTCCCCTTCGGCACACTTCTTAATCCAGTTGAAGATAAGTTCCGAAATCTCTTTGGAATAGTCCCAGTTCAGACTGTCTTTGATCTGGTACATATTCCCGACCAGAACGTCTCGAGCGGGAACGTCCCGCGCTTCGTCGGGAGAAGCGTCGGCGTTGTAGACGCGGATCGTCTCTTGGTTTCCCTCTTTTGCCGGATGGAGCTTTAAAAGAATTCCGTTGGCGGCATAGGGCTGAAACGCCTTGTCGATCGCTTCTTTGAACGCTCGGAGTTCCTGATCCTCGGCAAGCGTTTCTTTGAACTTTTGGAGGAGCGCTTCGGCCTGACCGTCGTCCGCGTCTTCGGGGAGAAAAAGACGCCACGCGGCCTTTTCGTCGTCGGGCATCGCCTCGTAGTTGGTCGAGGTCAGGATCGACTTAACCCGGTTGATCAAAACTTCCTTGAACTGAACGAGTTTATGCGGTTCGTTTTCGTAAATATGGGGGGTGTCGAATCGGGCCGAACGCCGGTCTTCGAGGGTCATCGACGTGTTTTCGACCGTAAAAGGCGTCATACAGACCACGTCGCGGTTCGGGCGTGAACCGCCGACAAAAATGAAGGGGGGGTCCCACGCTTTAACCGCCAGGCAGAGGAAAAGAGTGGTCAGCGCGCAAAGGAGAACCCGTTTGCCGACCTGAAAACTTTTCAAATTGCTGAGCAAACGCTGGAACACCGACGGCTTCGGAATGCGGTTGGCGACGTAATTGTCGCGTTTACTGCGGAAATGTCCGAAATGCATGGAACTGCTTACCTCGCTCTCTGTGAACCTTCTTCCGGTTCCTCATAAGCGCTGACGACCTTCTGAACGAGATCGTGCCGAACGATATCGTCCCCGGTCAGAGCGATCTGCCCGATCTCGCCGATCGGACGGAGCCGAACGAGGGCGTCGGCCAGACCGCTCTTCTTATGCGAAGGGAGATCGACCTGGGTGGCGTCGCCGCAGACGGCGATCCGCGAACCTTCCCCCATTCGGGTCAAGAACATCTTCATCTGGGAAACCGTCGTATTTTGGGCTTCGTCGAGAATGATATAGGCGTTATTGAGGGTTCGACCGCGCATATAGGCAAGCGGAATCACCTCGATCCGGTCGTCGCCGCGATAACGGGCGAGCATTTCCGGCTGGATCATGTCGGCCAGCGCGTCGAAAAGGGGACGCAGGTAGGGATTGACCTTGTCGCGCAAATCGCCGGGAAGAAATCCGAGACTTTCGCCCGCTTCGACCGCCGGGCGAACCAGAACGAGTTTTTTGATCCCTTCGGTTCGAAACGCTTCGACGGCGCGGGCAACCGCCAGGTAGGTTTTGCCTGTCCCGGCCGGACCGCAACAGAAAACGATCTCTTTTCGACGCAGGAGGCTGACATAGTCGGCCTGACCCGCGGTGCGGGGGAAGATTCTCTTTCCACCGTAGACTTCGATGGGAGGAATCTGCGAGACGGGGCGGTCCCGCTCAACCTCGGAAAGGGCACGCAGAACATCGTCCATTGAAAGCATTTCGCCGCGAAACGACGCCGCTTTCAAAAGGCCCTCGATGAGGCGCGCTCCTCTTGCGGCGGCGTCCGGCTCAGCCGAACGAACCGACAGGCCGCTGCCGTCCTGCACCACGCGCACCCCAAGTGTTTTGCGGATCACCCGGAGATACTCGTCACTCACTCCAAAAATGTTTTGGAGATCCTGGCGGCTCGGAATCGAAACCTTAACTTCTTCGAAATTTTCCATAAAAGGGCACTGTGGAAACGCCTCTCCGAAGAAAGACCGCACAGCGAAAAGCGGTTTACAGTCCAGCGTTTTCCCGACGGGGGAAACCCCCGCGCGTTACGCGAAACTGCTCACGTTCAGAGCGAACCGGCCTGCCGCGCCCCGGTAAACCTTATAGGGTACGCCGACGGACGAGCCGCGATAACAGGCAAATTTTACTGCAAGGGGGTAAAGCTGTCAATGACTCCTCGCGCCGCGCCCGTCAAAGCGGTCATTGAGCCTCCCTCTCTTTTAGGATTTCGGACCGGATCGGAACGAAGCGACCGCTGGCGGTCACCGTCATTTCCGTCCCGGTCCCGTCGGAAGGAGCGGTGATGACGAGCGCTTCGACACCGGGGAGCGACTCGGCCAGCGCAATCCCCCGTTCCGATCCCAAAACGCTGATTCCGCTTGCCAATGCGTCGGCCGACGCCGCGTCGGACGCGATAACGCTCACCACCGAGCTGGCGGTGAGCGGTTCGCCGCTGCGGGGATCGATAATATGAGAGTACCGGATCCGATCGATTTCAAAATACTGGAACATATCGCCGCTGGTGGCGATCGCCGCATCGGAAAGGGTCAGGTAATAGGCGGCCTGCGCCCCATCGTCAAGGGAAACGCCCCCGATCGTCCATCCCTCTTTTCCCGGCGGGGGAGAGGTTACGCGGATATCTCCCCCGGCGTCGATCAGCGCCGACCGTATCCCCCGTTCTTTTAAAATCCGGATTCCCTCGTCGATGGCGTATCCTTTGGCAATCCCCCCCAGGTCGAGACGGACGTTTTTTTGAAGAACGCGCAAAAAGAAGCGGGACGGGTTCGAGCCGTCGTCGCACGAGAGTTCCCAGTTACCGTTCCCGACCAGGGATTTGGCACGATCCAGGTAATCGGCGGGGGGGCGCTGCCCGTAGACGCGGCTCCGACGCCAGAGCTTAACGATCGGCGAGACCGAAATGTCGAACGCTCCGTCGGTCAATCGGTTCATCTCCCGCGCCCGGCAAAGAACCTCATAGAGAGGCGCGCCGATTTCAACCTGACCGCCCGTCTCGCCACTTTCGCGGCAGGCGCGAACGATCTCGCTTTCCGGATCATAGTCGCTCATCATCCGATTCAGTTCGTCAAAACGGCGATAGACCGCTTCCTGCGCGGCATCCGCCTCTTCGGGCGTCTCGGCATAGAAGACAAGACGAACCGGAACCGCCATCTTTTCTTGCAGATATTCATACCGCGCGGGCTCGCCGGCGGCGGCGCTGCCGGCAAAAAGAAGGCACAGGCACAGAAAAAACATCATCGGGCGCATGACGAAACCCCTTCGCATCGAACCGAAACGGCACTATTTTCCTCTAGCCAGTATAATCGTCGCTTCAAAATAAGCAATTCGGGCTATCTGAAAAAGGAATGAACGTCATTTGTACATCGGCAGGTATCGGTAAGGGGTCTCTAAGATGAGAACGGAAATCGCCGTATTCAGAAGTCGGCCGCCGTCGTTCAGATAACGGTCGTAAAAGAGCCAGCTTCCCTTTTCGTGCGGGTTGACATCCCCCCGGTTCTGGGTTTCGATCAAAAAATCGCGCGTCTTGGCATAGCATTTATGCCAGACCGACCCTCCGGCATGATGAAGCGCGATCGAAGCGTAGTAGGCGAAATAAAGATTGTAGCGGAAACGCCCTTCCGAAACGATCGCGACCCCGTCGCGGTTTTCGATTCTCCCCTTCTTGGCGAGTTTCCAGTTGTCGTACAATTCGTTGAACCAACCGGACAGGCGCCGAGTCGCCTGCTTTAAATACTTTGGGCGCTGTTTCCAGCCGATGTACTCCCGCATCAGGACACCGACCGCCGTCGTCCCCCACATTTTCGATTCCGATTCGTTGGTTCGGACCATATACCGAAAGAGAGTGTTGTTTTCAGACTGAACCGAATCGAGAAAAAAGCCCGCCTTGTAAAAAACTTCCGGCGGACAGGCAAACCCCGCCGACATCGCCGACTTGAGTGCGAGCATCTGCCACCCCGAAACGGAAGTGTCTCCGGGCGAATAAGAGAAGAAGTTCGGGTCGACCGCCGCCTCGTATCGCCAGCCGCCGTCGTCTCTCTGCGAATTCACGATAAAAAGCGCACCGTCGCGCGCCAGCGTTTTCAACTCCGGATCTTCGGTCAGTTCGTACGCCTCGCAGACCGTGACGGTCACGATCGCGTGGGTATACATCCCGTACCGTTCCCCCGACTCACGAAAATCAAGCCCCGCTTTCGTCTGACGCGCCCGGTATTTGATGTAGCGCAGGCCCGCGTCGACCGTCTCGCGGTAAACGCCGGGGGTTTTGTGGTCGTATCCCGCGCCGAGAAACGCCAAAAGGGCGATCCCGGTCGCCGCCATCCTGCCGGGATAGAGGCCGTTGCGAACCTGGTTGGCTCCGGAGGTGGCATGGCTGTTCGAACATTTCCCCTGACATTCGCCGTCGTCGCCGTTGTCGTCGGGAGAAGTCAGGTCAAAAGCCCAGCCGCCGTCGGGAAGCTGGTGCGCCGCCAACCAGGCCAGTCCCGCCTCGACCGCCGCCTCGCTCGCGTCGGTGGTGTCCCCTTCCCGCCCGGGCAGACCGTGGCGGCGGATCGCCGCGGTACGTCCGGAGGTCGCCTTTTGACCCGACGAGGTTTCGAACCCTTCCAGAAGCGTGTCGAACCCCCCGCCGTCCCGATCGAGCGCGTTTAAATCGGGAACCGTTTCGCCGCCCTGGCTGATCTCGGCGGTGAACTGGTTTTGGGGAGTCTCTTTCGGAAGGTATTCCGCTTCCTGCGGGTCAGGTTGGGGGTCGTCTACGGTAAAGTCGAAGAGTTCCGTTTCATCCCCCAGGTCGTCGAACATCGAAATGTCCCCCTCGTCGGAAAAGCCAACCTGGAGCGGCTCGCCCCGCGAACCGTTCCGGATTGTGATTCCCCAGATCGCCAGAAGGATGAGAAGGAGAAGGTGGAGAAGGATACTCGTCAGCGAACCGATCCCGCGGCGCGAAAGGAGAATCTCGCCCATTCGCAAAAACCAGGGGGGTTGCTCAAAGAGCGTCTTGAGCTCGACGTCCGGTCCGGCGGTATGGGAAAGAATCGCTTCAAGACGCTCGGTGAGCGGGTCGCCGGGTTCGACCTCCGTCACGATGACGGGAACCTCGGTTACCGTTTCTTCCGATTTCGGGAGAAAATCGAACGCGCCGGTATCGATGAACGGGGCAACTCCCGATTCGCCCCACGGGTCTTCATGACCTTCAAACCGCGGCGCGTCACTCTCGGTCGGCGATTTCAACGTAGTCGGTTTCCGGATTCCCGATATAAAGCTGGCGCGGACGAATGATCTTTGCCGTCGGGTTCTCGTGCTGCTCCTTCCACTGGGCAATCCAGCCCGGCAGGCGGCCGATGGCAAACATCACCGTAAACATATTCGTCGGAATTCCAATCGCGCGCAAAAGGATCCCGCTGTAGAAGTCGACGTTCGGATAGAGTTTCCGTTCGATGAAGTAGTCGTCGTTCAAAGCGGCCTCTTCCAGCTCGCGGGCGATATCCAAAAGCGGATCGGAAATTTTCTGAATCTGACAGACCCGTTCGTACGCCTGCTTGAGAATCTTGGCGCGAGGGTCGTAGTTCCGATAGACCCGATGCCCGAACCCGAAGAGACGAAACGGATTGGTTTTGTCCTTGGCGGCCTCGATACACTCCTGCGGTTTGCGGTTGCCGCGATAGATGGCGTCGAGCATTTCCATGACCTTGACGTTCGCCCCGCCGTGAAGCGGCCCCCAAAGCGCGTTAACCCCCGCCGAGACCGAGGCGAACAGGTTGGCGCGCGACGAGCAGACGACGCGAACCGCGCTGGTCGAACAGTTCTGTTCGTGATCGGCGTGCAGAATCAGCACCAAGTTCAGCGCTTTGGCGATTTCGGGTTTGACGTCATACTGCTTGTAGGGAAGAGAAAACATCATGTGCAGGAAGTTGCTGCAATACGGAAGCGCCGGATCGGGATAGATATACGGCAGACCCATAGCGCGCCGGTAGGTGAACGCGGCGATCGTGCGGATCTTGCTGATCAGGCGCGAGACTCCCTCCAAAAAGACTGGCTCGTCTTCGGGAGAGAGAAACTCGTCGTAGTAACACGCCATCGTGCTGATCATCGACGAGAGGATCGCCATGGGGGGAGCTTTGGCGGGAAGGAACTGAAACTGGCTTCGGATCCCTTCGTGCAGGAGCTCGTGGTTCGTTAAGGTGCGACTGAAAAGTTCCAGCTCGTCTTTGTTCGGCAGACGTCCGAAAATGAGCATCCAGGCGACCTCGATAAAGTTGGGGTGCGGCCGGTCGAACTGCTCGATCGGGACCCCGCGGTAGCGGAGGATCCCTTTGTCGCCGTCGATGTAGGTGATGCTGCTCTGGCAAATCCCGGTGTTCCCCAGCGAAGGGTCGTACGTGATCAAGCCGTGCTTGGAATAGAGAGATGTGATATCAATGGCATGGTCACCCGCCGTTCCTTCGTAAACGGGAAGCTCGATCTCTTGATCGGCGTAAATCAGTTTCGCTTTGTCGGTTGACATGCTCGTAGCTCCTTATCTAAGCGTCTCGTATCGGGATAAACTATTTTGCGTTGCAGAACTTGGCGTGACAGACGCTACACGTTTTTTCAAGCTCTTTGAGAGCCGCGCCGTAGTCGTCAAACGCGCCGCCGTCCGACAGGGCACGCGCCGCGCGGTTGACGTTGAGGCTGAGGGCTCCGAACTGATCGCAATATTCTTTCCAGAGGGCCTCCTGATCCGGAGCGCTCGTTTCGGAAACGCACAGACGGCTCCCCGCGGCGACGACGGTCAGCAGGGCCGCGTCGCCGGCGACTTTATCGACGTTTCCCGCGCGAAGAAGAGTCTTTTCGTTTTTACTGAGGCGTTTGATCTCGGTCGTCAGCGAAGGAACGACTTTGCTCATCAAAGGGGCGAGTTGAACGGCCTTTTCCCAGGTCACGGTCTCGGCCGAAGACGCGGGGGATTCGAGATCGGCTTTCATCGCCTTGACCGCCGACGCCGCCGACGCCGCATCGGTTGCGGCCAGAAGAGCCTTTCCGTCGGAGATGAGCGCCGGCGCGGCGGCTTTGAGCGTTCCCGGTTCATCGGACTGGGCGATCGCCATCGCCAGAAGAACCAGGACGCCGGCATCGCGCATGAGGTTCCCCGAAGCGTCGCTAAATTCACCGCCGAGCGAGAGATCCTCAAGGTCACGGTCAAGTTTTGCGAAAAACTTGGTGAACTGACTTTCCATATCGGCCATCGGAGGGAGTCCGCCCCTCGCTTCGGCCGCATAGGCGGGGGAAGTCTCAGATGTTAAAAAAAAAAGCGGACGGAATGGTGCCGACCGTCGAGGCTGATTCGGTCTCTTCTTCGATCACTTCGATGTTGATCGCCTCGGAATCGCCGCCGGTCGTCGCGCTGTCGAACTGGAAGTCGGCCCCGGTCGTCGCGCCGGAAAAGCTTTCGTCCCCCGTCGTGGCGTCATCCGTAGCGTCCGGAACGTCAACCACAAGGATCTCTTCGAGGTCAATGACCTCTTCGGCGTTGTTCGCGGCCTCTTCGATGACGGTTGTCGTCCCGTCGGTGACCTCGACCACTTTCTTTTCGCAGCCCGCAAAAAGAAGAAGCCCGGCAACCAGCGCTGCGCTGAAGACCAAAACACGGTTGAATTTCATTTTCTTCTCCCAACAAATGACTGTTGTATGGTTAAGGGGTCCCGTTCGCCCTTGGCGGCGGAAACCCGTCGAAAGCTTTCCTGATTCCGCCCCCCGACACCCTATATATATCTATTTTAACAATATCGGAAAAATAATCGAGGGGGTGGAGACATTCAGCGCGCGAGCGCTTCGGTCAACGTTTCGATATTTTCGAGCGGATCTTCTTCCAGGGGAGAATGAACCTCGATGTTCAGTTTCAGCTCCGAAGCGAGCTTTTCGGCCGCCGTTCGGCTAAACTGGGGCTGAACGAAAATCTTTGAAGCGTTCTCTTCCCGAAGTCGTCGAACCAACTCGACGAAATCTTTTGATTTCGGGGATTTCCCCCCCGCCTCAACGGCCACCTGCCGGAAACCGAACTCGGCGCAGTAATAGCCGTAGGCGGGATGGAAAACATAAAGCGTACGATTCCGGAGAGGAGCGAGCCGCTCGGCGACACGCTCTTTGAGGGCCTTGGCGCTTTTTTCGAACCGGCCGGCTCCCTCACGGTAAAGGGGAGCGTTTTCGGGATCAATCTCGGAGAGGGTTCTTTCGACAACCGCGGCCATCGTCTCCAAGTTTGACGGACTCATCCAAACATGAGGGTCAATCCCGTCGTGGGAATGATGATGCGTGGCGTCGCCGTCCGGCCCGGAAAGTTCGACCTCCTCGGCCGACGCGGCGGTGACCGGTAGCGTTTCGGCCAGATTGACCACGCGAAGGCGCGGATTGAGACTCGCCAGCCGCACGACGATCGATTCCTCGACCGGAAGCCCGACACGAAAGAATACGCCGCAACGGGTAATTTCCCTCATCTGTGACGGAGTCGGCATAAACGTTTCCGGTTCTTTACCGGGGGGAACCAAGACGACGACACGGCAAGTGTCCCCCGCCACGGCGCGAACCAAACCGGAAAGGGGAGGAACGGTGACCAGAATCGCGGCGCTTTCCGACCTGGGAACCGTTTCTCTTCGGCACCCGACGCCCGCGAAGAGGAAAAGGAACGCCGCAAGGAGACAAAAAGGACGGAACCAAACCGGTCTGCTCCGCTCTCCAAGAAAAATGGCGCCGCTCACGGTCAGTCCTCATCGTCAAACGGTTCGGGCTCTCCGAGCGGCCCCTCCTTGGGAGGATTCGGCTGTCTGTTCTTGGAACGGGGATCAACCGCCGCCGCGGGCGAAGTCGTTTTCTTGCCGTCGGTACTCGACGAGGGAGTGCTGTCGAAAGTGGTGTTGTCCGACTCGGTGTTGTCGGCGTCGAAGATGTCGATAAAGTTTTCTTTGGCGGTTCGCCGCTCTTCGGCAACCGTTTGGCGTCGTTCGGCTCGGCGTTTCGCCTCGGTCGAGAGGTAGTTGAGCTTGACGATCTTGCCGTTTTCGTCGAGACGCTCGTCTTTTTGCAGTTCAATAAACCCTTCGCGGTCGCTCGCGGCCAGTTCTTCGGAAATATAGCCGTTCACCTCGGGAGAGAAAAGGGGCTGAATCGGGGGAACCGAAGGGAGCCCTGAAGCCGGAGGAAGGACGGAGGGGACCGTCTGCCCCGAACGGAGGCCCGCCTCCAGGCGGCGGCGCTGCTGCAGAACTTCGTCGCCAAAGAGCGCCTCGTTAAACCGGCGTTCTTTTTCTTGGTGGGCCCGAGCCTCTTCACGGCGGATTTGTTCGATCAGAAGGCGTTCGTTTCCCTGAATCCGGAGAAGATGCCCCGGAACATCGACCAATCGGCCGCGCGGGGTCAACTCGGCCCGCGCTCCCTTGGTAAACGATTCCGTCGCTGACTCGGTCTGACCGAGACGGAGCTGGGTGACCCCCAGGAAATAGAAATTGACGGGATTGTCGGGCGAATCGCTTGTTCCCCGGCGGAAACAATCCTCGGCCTCGTCGTATCGGCCGTTAAAGAAAAGGTAGACACCGCGGGCGTAGAGCGCCTCGGGGGATTCGCCTTGCGCCGAAAGCGAACCCGCGATCAAAAAGACGCCGAGAGTCATAAGTGCCGCGGAGATGACGAAAACGCTTTTTTTCATTTTGCCGGTTTCCTCAAAAACCAAAGGCCGCCGAACCGAGCGGGCCGACCGCCGAGTCTATCCCTTCACACTGAATTATAATATCCATACAGGTTCGCGCAAGTTTTCCGGAGGGGAATCGAATGAAAGTTTCGGGAAACCTTTTCGGAGCGCGGTATTTATGACGGTTATGACGGCGGCTCACCCGCGGTGGGGGGGTGAAATTTCTTCCAGAATATCCTATACTGGTAGCGGATTCGATTTTATTGGCATTTGCAAACACGATTCACGAGGAAGACCAACATGAAAAAAATGGGATTTGGGATTGTCGGCTGCGGTATGATCGCGGGGTTTCACGCCAAGGCGATCGAAGCGGCCGGGGGCGAACTGATCGGCTGCTACGACAAGCTCCCGCTGGCGGCGGAACGGCTTGCCCAAGAGTATCAAGCGACTCCGTATCAGAGTCTGAAGGAGATGCTGGCCAACCCGGCGATCGACATCGTCACGATCGGCACGCCGAGCGGCGCTCATATGGACCCCGCGGTGATGGCCGCCGAGGCGGGGAAACACGTTATTGTGGAAAAGCCGCTCGAAGTGACCTTAGAACGGTGCGACCGGATTATCAACGCGTGTAACAAGGCGGGCGTGACCCTTTCGACGATCTTCCCGAGCCGCTTCCACCCCTCCAGTACCCAGCTGAAAAAAGCGATCGACGCCGATCGGTTCGGCAAACTGACCTTGGGCGAAGCGATTGTCAAATGGTACCGAACCCAGGAATACTACGACAGCGGCAGCTGGCGCGGGACGTGGGCACTGGACGGCGGCGGGGCGCTGATGAACCAGGCGATCCACTCCGTCGACCTTCTTCTCTGGCTGATGGGGCCGGTCGAGGAATTGACCGCGATCACCGGACTTCTGGCGCACGAACGGATTGAGGTCGAAGACACCGCCGTCGCCTCGCTCCGCTTTAAAAACGGAGCGCTTGGGACGATCGTGGCGACGACGGCCGCGTATCCCGGCTACCTGAAGCGGATAGAAATACACGGCACGACCGGTTCGGCGATGATCGAGGAAGAGGACATCGTCACGTGGGATTTTGCCGAATCGGCGAAAGAAGACGCCGCGATCCGCGAATCGATGCTCGGGAAACTTTCCGGCGGCGGCGGCGCCGCTGACCCCGCCGCGATCAGCTTCAAGCCGCACGCCAAACAGTTCGCCGATGTCATCAGCGCGATCGAAAACGGCACGAAGCCTTTGATCGACGGCTACGAAGGACGCCGAAGCGTCGAGGTCATCACCGGGATTTACGAGTCGGCGAAAACGGGCCGTCCGGTCAAGCTCGCCTGACCGCTTCGTATTTTTCCGATCCGATGCACAAAGAGAAGCGCCGATGCACAACGTGATCTGCATGAAGTGGGGAACCCGCTACGATCCGTCGTACGTCAACATTTTGGCGTCGTCGGTTCGCCGACATCTTCCGGTGCCCCATCGTTTCGTCTGTTTCACCGACGACCCGGTCGGTATTGATCCGCGCGTCGAGACACGTCCGATCGCCGGAATGATTCACGACCCGTCAAAGCCGGAACGGGGTTGGATGAAGCTCTCGATCCTGGGGAACGGGACGGACGGTCTCGAAGGAAGCGCGCTCTTCCTGGATCTGGATATCGTCATTTTAGGAGAGATGACCCCCTTCTTTGAGATGCCGGGAGAATTTCGGATCATTCGCGACTGGAATCTCCGCGGAGGCGTGATCGGCAACTCCTCGGTCTTCCGGTTCGAACTCGGGAAACACGAAGACGTCCTGCGCCGTTTCCTCGACCGCGAAGAGGAGCTCCGCGCGAAGTTTCGCAACGAACAGGCGTATCTTTCGATGGCGATGAAAGAAAAGGGGATTCTCGACTACTGGCCGGAGGATTGGTGCCTGAGCTTTAAGCGACACTGTCTCCGCGCCTTCCCGGCGAGTTTGCTGCTGGAACCGAAACGCCCCGGCCCGGAGACGAAAATCGTCGTGTTTCACGGGTATCCGAATCCGCACCAGGTTCTCGGCGGCTGGCACAACCTGAAAAAACTCCGCTGGGTCAGACCGGCCCGTTGGATCAACGACCACTGGAACGTTAACGACTAGACCGGCCTACTTCGGCAAAACCTTAACACCGTTTCACAAAACCGTCATGACACGTTCGAACCCACCTTCCCGCAACGACCGCCGCGGAAAATCGGACGGCCGCAAGAGCCGCCCCCATCCTCTTTCCCCCTCCCGGGGGCAGGCTCGGGGGAAACGCCGCCCGGTCGGCGAAGCGCGGCGCAACGCCGGCTCGCTCTTTGCCCGTCCCGAAATCGGAAAGAAAAAACCGCAGGCCGTCACTCAAGAAGAAACGCCGACGCAGGGACACCGCGTACAGAAAATTTTGGCGGCCGCCGGCTACGGCAGCCGCCGCGAATGCGAAGAGCTGATCGCGACCGGCCGCGTTGAAATTGACGGGAAAATCGTCACCGAGCTCGGCGTTCGGGCCGACCCGTCGACACAGCGGATCCGCGTCGACGGCGAGACGCTCCCCAAAACGCGGCCCGTCTATCTGGCGGTCAACAAGCCGAAAGGGTACCTCTGTACCCATCGAGACCAGCAGGGACGACGCCGGGTCATCGATCTGGTTCCCGATCAGTTCGGCCGCGTCTTTCCGATCGGACGTCTCGACCAATACAGCGAAGGGCTCATCCTCCTGACAAACGACGGCGCGTTTGCCGAACAATTGGCGCATCCCCGTTTTGAAGTTCCGAAGAAGTACCAGGTTCAGGTGGCGGGGGAAGTCGAGCCGGATCTGCCGCGACGACTCCAAAAGGGAATCCATATCGCCGAAGGCGTCGTACAGGCCGACGAGGTCAAGATCAAGTCGCGCCACGCGCTCAGCTCGGTCCTTGAAATCGTCCTGCGCGAGGGAAAAAACCGCGAAATCCGCCGGATGCTCGCGCGGATCGGGCACAAGGTGCTGACCCTGAGGCGAATCGCGATCGGCTCGGTCAAATTGGGAAATATGGCGCCGGGAGAATACCGTCTTCTGACCAAACAGGAGGTGGCGTCTCTGTATAGCGTGGGGAAGGCGCGATGAACGAGGCCGAATCGGACAAGTCTCGCGCGGTACGCCGAATCACGTGGATCGGCCTTTTCCTGAACCTGCTCCTGTCGGCGGTAAAATTCGCCGCGGGGCATTTCGGGCAAAGCCGGGTTCTGGTCGCCGACGCGGTTCACAGTCTTTCCGACCTGGCGACCGACGCGGCGGTTCTGATCGGCTCGCGCTATTGGGACCGGCCCGCCGACCGAAACCACCCTTACGGCCACGGCAAAGCCGAACCGCTCGTCGCGCTGATCATCGGCGCGTTGCTTTTTCTCCTGGCGTTCCACCTGATCCGCGACGCGGCGATCACGCTCCACGAAATTTTCGAGGGAAAGCAAATTCCCGCTCCCGGGCATTCGGCTCTTCTGGCCGCACTCTTTTCGATTGTTGTGAAAGAGTCCCTCTATCGTTCCACGATGCGCGTGGCGCACAGGGTCGGCAGCGTGGCGATCGCCGCCAACGCGGCGCACCACCGAAGCGACGCGCTTAGCTCGATCCCCGCGCTCCTGTCGGTCGGAATCTGTATCGCCTTTGGTCCCAGGTGGACGTTCCTCGATCCGGTCGGCACGATTATCGTCGGCTGCCTGATCCTCTTTTCGGTCTACGAGATCGCGAAGGAACCGCTACGCACTCTTCTGGATCAGGGGGAAGCCGAAGACATTCTCGATAAGATTGAGCGGATCGCCGAGCAGGTTCCCGAAATCCACCGAATCCACGACATCAGGACCCGGCCGATGGGCGGGGGAAACTTTGCCGCCGATTTGCGGATCCACGTCGATCCCTCCATGCCGGTTCTCAGGGCGCACGCGCTCTCCCACCGGCTGACGGCGCTGATCACCCATCAGGTACACGGAATCGTCGACGTTGTGGTTCACATCGAACCGGATGACATCGGCCCGAAACAGATGCCGCCGAAGGTCAGCGGCTAAGATATTCGGCGTAGGCGGGATCCACCCACGAGACGTCGGCCAAAAGTTCCCCCAACGGGTCGATGTCGGTCGCCGAAAAGCCGAGCGGGTTGTGGCGCCGCCACCCTTCGGCGTACTCGTACTTTCCGCTCAACCGACCGACTCCGGCGGCCGCTTCGGTCATCGAGTCAAGATACGAATCGTACCCCTGCGAGACGTCGAGCCACTCTTTCTGGCTCTTGTGACACGCCAGCGCCGCGCGTTTGCGTTGCAATACAGACGAAATGTCGACGTAGCGCTCGGCGCGTACCAGGCGGCGCATCGGATCAAGATTCCCGTGCGGCTGGCCGTGGTATAGCGCCACGTCTTTAAAGGTCGGCAGGGTCGGCGGGTCGACCGGCGCGTTGACCATTCCGCGGCAGAAGGCGGCGGTCACCCCGAGCCGGACCGCGTTCTGGTGGTCTTCCATGTAGTCGACCGGCGACTGGAGCAGAATGATATCGGGATCGACCTGACGAACGACGGCGATGACCTTGGTCAGCGTCGGGCGGTCGTAAAAGACGTCCAGATCGTCGACAAGCGACTCGTGATAGACAAACCCCATCTGGGCGGCGCTCGCGGCGGCCTCGTCCCGCCGTGCGCGGATGATCTCTTCGCGCCGCATCGTGGCCGTTCCCCACGAGCCGTTGGCGATGTTCATATAGTGGACATCGCAACCGCGGTCTTTCAACAGAAGCATCGTTCCGGCCATCACGAATTCGATGTCGTCGGGATGACACGCTATGGCAAATACCGTCGGCATAGTCTTTTTCTTTCTCTTCTTCCAGATCAGTGCATTTCGGCGCCGACCGTTTTGATCGCGGGCCTGTAATAATGGAAGTGAACGTTCGGATGGTCGGCCAACAGCGACATCGGAACCGCCGAATCTGGGATTTTTTTGGCGATCATCCACGCCGAAAGGCGCATCCCGAACGGGTTGTCGTGGGTTCCCGCCTGCCAGATACTGACCTTGTTCGCCTTCCACGTTTCGACCGGACCGACCGTCGCCGCCGACTTCGGAACGTTGGCCACATAACCGCCGCCGCTGGTTCGCGCGTTCTGCAAAATGGTGATCGGATGAAGCTCCGTGACGCGCGCCGAAAGCTTGCGGTATTCCTCGGGCGTCGGCGGCGCGTCCTTGTACTTCCCCCTGCGGCGCACCGGGTCGTTAAACGCCCAGTGTTTGGTGTCTCCCTGCCCTCCCTGCATGGTGTCGCAGACGATATCGCTGTATGTCTGGGTGTATGCTTTCAGATCTCCGGACGGGAAATGAATGTTCTCTTTAGGCATCCGGAGTTTTTTGTCAATCCGGTTAAAACAGAGCTCGAAGTCGGCCTTGGCGAACGAAAGTGGATGATCCATGCCGACCGGAACGCCGTCTTCCACCCATTCGTCCATTCCCCAGAAATGAGCGTGTTTCAGACTGATTCCCAAGGCGTTGACAATCCGCGCGACGATCGGAAGCTGCTCGGTCGGACCGATCGGCCCGCAAATTCCGACCGGATTGTCGGCCGTCGCCTTTTGCCACGCCTGGACGTATTCAAGGGCCTCGGCGGCGTAGAATTCTTCAATCGTGTCGTAGTAGTGTACCGTGAACCCCGGACGGGAAAGCTTAAAAAGAGATTTCTCAGTCAGTTTTGCCGCGTCGGCAAGAATTTCCGGATCGAGCGTCGTGTAATCCCACCATTCCGGAGCCACTTTGCTAAGAGGTCGAGACATCGGTTTTTCCTTTCAGTTGTTTCCCTTGTAACTTACGCGCCGAACTTACGTCATTTTAAGCGGCGAAATAAAAATTGCAAGGGAAATTTCCGAAACGTCTCGATTTACCGAAAGACCTGATCCGCTTCGAAATTACCGAAGCGTGGGCTGGCGGAACAAAATCGTGCCGACCGCCGCCATCTTTTGACGGCCGGGAGAAGCGGTTTTCTTGTCGGTTTTCTGAGAAGTCGACGCGTTGTTGGCGGGGAACCAGCCGTTTTCGTCCGTCTCGACCTTCGTCTCGTCCGAAAGGGAAGACTCCGTCTTCGCCGGAACGAAAACCTGCGCGTCGGCCGGGGCCGGTTCGCTTTCGGCGTCCGAAGCCGCGCCGGAATGATCGGTCAGCTCAAAACTGAGAAGGTCTTCTTCGTCGGCGCCGGGCGCCGCGACGGCGATCTGGCGCGATTCGGCCGACTCGCTTTCCTCCTGAACCGAAACTCCGGCGCGCGGCGTCGTACGGCCGACCGGACGTTCTTCAAGAGTAAACGGAACCGCCGGCGCATCGGTGGACGCGAGGTGGCTCTCTTCGAGGGTGTCGCTCCGCGCCGCCTCTTCATCGATTTTTTGCGGCGCGAGATAACGATGGCCGAACTTGCGATTGATCGAGGCGGGAATCGGCAATTCGTCGGTCGGCTCGGCTTCTGCGACACTCGGCGCGACCGCGTCGATCTTCGCCGGAACGAAGAGAGCGGCCTGCGTTTCGGCATCGAATCCGCCGAGAGCCGGTCCGTCCTGGACCAGACGGTATTCTCCCAGAGCCTCCTGAATCTTCGCCGCCGAAAGGATCGTCTCGGCGTTCCCTTCGCCGGCCGAAACCGCTTCGTCGGAGATGATGCCGAAGACGGCGATGTCGAGCGCCGGAAGTTCGGAAATGGTCGTTTTAACCCGGATCGTCCTACGGAACTCGCCCGGCGTCTCGTCGGCCGCGGCGGTCAGGGTCACCGGAATCACATGGACGGTACTCTCCTGGTTGGCGGTTTTAAACGCCATTCGCGGATCGTCGGACTGAACCGTAACAATCCGGAACGGAGTCGAGCCGCGAACAACCAAATTCCGCGTTGCCGATTCGCTCGGGTGGATCACGCCAAACTGCAGAAACGTCGGTTTCACCGAAAGCGCGGAAATGACCTGGCCGTGAACCGGAATGAAAATCCCGGGACTCCCCGCCTCGTTGGAGGTGAAGCGAAGTAGGTCGTTGATATATCCCGGTTCGGCGGTCGGCAGGAGTTGTACGTCGACTTTATAGGTCTTCCGATTCCCGTTGCGCGAAACGACTTTCGCTTCGGCACGAATCGAGGGACTGTTCTTTTTCATTCCGACCAGCTGCCAGTTCGTGAGCTGACCGTTATAATTGAGATAGACCGTCTTGGTGACCGTCACGCCTTCGCCGACGCTCCCGAACTCGACAACGCCCGGATCAAAGACGACATCGGCGCGGATGTGCGACGCCACCTGCATTTGCACTTCCGCCGCGTAGGGTTTGCTGAAATGAACGGTGATGGTCGCCTTTCGTTTGCCGACATGAACCTTCCCGGAAGTATCGACGCGAGCGACGATCTCGCCGGTCTCGCCGCTTTTGATCACTTTTTTCGGAATCGTCACGTTCGTGCAACTGCAACTCGATTGCGCGCTGAGGATAACGACGTCTTCTTTATAGATATTACGGAATTTAAACCGCTGTTCCGCCTGAGAATGAAGGGCCAAATCGCCGAAATTCCGAGTCATTTCGGTTCCGGCTTCACTGAACATTCGTAGAGCCCAGCTATTCGACCCGGAGGGGAACTGCGCCGCAAGGCGCGTCCCCCCGATCAGAACCAACAGGATCGCCAGAGCGACCCAGGGTTTTCCATTGTAAAAACGGATCAAATAATTTGCGCCGCTTTTCATATCAACACTGTACCTTTCCGGTTGAAACAAATACTATGTCGTTATCTTTGTCGGTTATTCGAGGATCGATTTATTCGGAATTATCGGTTTATCCCCGATTTTATAAAAAAAAGATGGGACCCTTTCTTAAAACAAACAAAATAAGCAATTTGGGCAATTGGCGGTGCCGCGATTAAAAAAATCGGTTATAATTAGGGTAGACGGGGCGTTTTCGCGTCTGCGGAGTCTCAACCCTCGTCGGAAGGGCAAAACTTGAGCCATTTTTAATTTTTTTCGGAAGATTTCCAGATAAAATGGAAATTGTAACGTAAGATTCATGGAAGCCCGATCGGTTGATTTCGATCCGGCGAGCGTTTGTCCTTCAATTCCATCCGTTACAAAGTAAGAGCGCCGGTGCGTTTTAGCATAATGAAAATTACCGCGATTTCCCTTTTTCTGCCGAAGTGTCTTCTGGGCGTCCTCTTGGCGACCCTTTTTCTCTTGGCTCCGGTTACGGTTTCCTTCGTGAGGGCCGCCGAATCCGTCGATCTCCGAACCCGAGGAAAACTCGCCATTTTGGGACTGCGCAGCGCGGAAACGATTAAATCGTTCAACTTCCCGGAAGACTCTTACCTTGTGCTGATCCGGCCGGCAGAGACCCAAGCGCCGGCCGATACCGTTCCGTCGCTCGATACCGCCGAACCGTCGAGTTCCGATCGGAATTCGGATCGCTATTTCGTCTGCCTGATCAACCATCTCTCGGCGGGGGAACGGCTCCTCCTTTCCGACGCGGCGGACGGACAGTGGAATGACATCGATTTTCTTGACGCCGTACTGATCGCCGACGGCATCTCGGATCGCGAACGCGCAATCTGCCGGGATATTTACAACCGCCATCTCGAAAACCTCCGGCAAGAAATCGCCGAAATTGACGACGACTTTGAAAGAGTACGTCACGTCTATGAATTTCTCCATCGGGAAATCCTGACCGGATCGTACGACCTGAACCTTTCGAGCGCCGCCGTCTGCCTTCAGACAGGAGTGTATAACTGCGTCAGCGCCACCGCGCTGTTCAACGCGCTGGCCGGCGACGTCGGACTGACCTCGTTCGGTCTGGAGATGACCGGGCACGCCAAGAGTCGAATCCTCTGCGGCGATTCGTACCTCGACATCGAAACGACCTGTCCGAAATGGGAACTCCTTCCCGACCGGCCGGTTCCGATTCCGGAGGCCGAACCGGGAACCGCGCTCTTAACCCGCGACGCCGCCTTCTTCCGCCAGGTCAACTATCTGGAATCGACGTCGGCGTATCCTTCCGAGGAAGAGAACGAGGACGAACTGGAAGCCGCCCCGTTGCGGGAAACCGACGACGCCGACCAACCGGTCACTCCCGAACGGGCGCTCGCCCTTTCGGGAAAGAAGCCGGTCCGCACCGTCACGCCGGTTCAGTTCGTGGCGACGATCTACTACAACCGCGCGGTCGACTACTACCAGGATAACAAATTCGACAGCGCCATCTACGCGTATCTCAAGGCGCTGGCGATCGACCCGAACAACAAGACGGTTCTCGGCAATTTCAAGGCGACGCTCAACAACCTGGCGATTGAACTCGCCTCACGCGGAAAGAACTACAATGAAGCTATCCGCCTGACCGAACAGGGTCTGGCGCTCGATCCGAATTTCGACCAGTTCCGCGTCAATCTTCCGCTCTACTATCACCACTGGTCTTCGGAACTGCGCAAGAGCAACCGCCTCGAGGAGGCTCTTCAAGTCGAGGCGCGCTACCGCCGCGCGTTCCCACAGACCGAATCAAAAGTCTTTTGACAGGGCGAAAGAAACGTTATGCGCTATCGGAACGTTTTCGTTGACGGAATCGCCTGCGCTCTTCCCGACGAGATTGTCACCACCGACGAGCTGGAAAGGCGGCTGGCCCCCCTCTACGAACGTCTCCGGCTACCCTACGGCCGCCTGGAACTGATGACGGGGATCCGCGAGAGGCGCGTTTGGCCGAAAGGGGAGCTTCCCGGCGATCAATCGGTACGAACGGTCAACAAGCTTTTCGACGAAACCGGCGCCGACCGACGAAAGGTCGGCGCGCTGATCCACGCCTCGGTTTGCCGCGATTACCAGGAACCGGCGACCGCCTGCGACGTTCACCGGCGGCTCGAATTGCCTTCCCGGTGTGTGGTACATGATGTCTCCAACGCCTGTCTGGGGATCCTGTCGGGGATCCTGCTGACCGCCAACCTGATCGAGCTGGGACAGATCGACTCGGGGGTCGTCGTCGGAACCGAGACGAGCCGCGCGCTGATGGAGTCGACGATCGAGCTTCTCCGCAACGACTTGTCGATCACCCGGCAAAGCGTCAAACCGGCGTTCGCGTCGCTGACCATCGGCTCGGGAAGCGCCGCGGTACTCCTGACCAACGGCGAGTTGACCCGTACCGGAAATCGGCTTCTGGGAGGAACCGTCCTGGCCGACTCGCGCCATGCGGCGCTCTGCCGCAGTCAGGTCGACGTAACCGCCGGGGGGAACGCCTCCGGCCAGCTGATGCAAACCGACTCGGAAGCGCTTCTGCACGCCGGGGTCGGCGCCGCGGCCGAAGCGTTCGAACGGTTCAAAGAGGAGACCGGCTGGTCGGTCGACACGATTGACCGAACCTTCTGCCATCAGGTCGGCGTGGCGCACGAGAGACTTCTTTTCGACACGTTAAAACTCGATTCGGCAAAAAACTACCGCACGTTCTCGTTTTTGGGAAACACCGGAAGCGTCGCTCTGCCGACCGCCGCGGCTCTCGGGATCGAATCGGGTTTCGTCCGGGACGGGGGTAAACTCGCCCTTTTGGGTATCGGTTCGGGAATCAACGTGATCATGCTGGCCGTTGAATGGAATAAGACGCTCAAGGCAAACGCGCCTAGCCGAGCGGCTTGATCATTCGGCGCGGATCGAGCGCCTTGTCGAGTTCTTCTTTTGACAGGACGTTTTCCTCTTCGCAAACCTGGCGAATCGTCTTGCCGGTCTTGAGCGCTTTCTTGGCAAGCGCGGCGGCTTTTTCGTAGCCGATGTAGAGATTCAGGCCGGTTACGGTCATCAGGCTCCGTTCGAGGGAGGCGCGGCACGCTTCTTCGTTCGGTTCCATCGGCGCCAGGCATTTTTCGGTAAAGACGCGAACGCCGCCGGTCAGAATCCGGATCGACTCGAGTACGGCGTCGGCCATCATCGGCATCATGATATTCAGCTGGAATTGACCGCCTGACGCGCCGGCCAGCGAAATCGCCGCGTCGTTCCCAATGACCTTGGCCGCCGCCTGCATGAGCGCTTCGCAGAGAACGGGGTTCACTTTACCCGGCATGATCGAGCTGCCCGGCTGAAGGTCGGCCAGGCGAATTTCTCCGATGCCGCACCGCGGCCCGCTCGACAGCCAACGGATATTATTCGACACGCCGGTCAGCGAGACGGCGATCGATTTGATTTGGGCGTGCGCGGCGACCAAACCGTCCCGTTGGGCGTTCGCCTCAAAATGATTTTTCGCCTCGACAAAGGGAATCTTCGTCTCCTCGGCCAACGCCGCCGCCACTCGGGCGCCGAATTCTTTGTGCGTATTGATCCCCGAACCGACCGCCGTTCCGCCTGCGGGAAGTTCCAGAAGTTCCTCCACCGCCCGCGCGGCGCGCCGGGCGTCCTGTTCCATCTGCCGCGCCAATCCGCCGATCTCCTGGCCGAGCGAAAGCGGGGTGGCGTCGGCCAGATGGGTTCGGCCCGATTTCAGGATCCCGTCCCACGCCTTCGCCTTGTCGGTTAGGACCTCGGCCGCCCGCGTCAACGCGGGAAGAAGACCGTCGTGTAACGCGCGCGCCGCCGCCACGTGGATCGCCGTCGGATAGATGTCGTTGGTCGACTGCCCGCGGTTGACGTGGTCGTTCGGATGAATCTTCTTTTTCGCGGCGAAGCGGTCATACCCCGCCAGCTCGGCGGCGCGGTTCGCGATCACTTCGTTGGCATTCATATTCGTCGAAGTTCCCGAACCGGTTTGATAGACGTCGACCGGAAACTCGCCGTCCCATTTCCCGTCGGCGACTTCGCGCGCGGCGGAAAGGAGCGCGTCGATTTCGGCGTCCGAAAGGGGGGAACGTCCGGCGGAGAGGAGCCCCAAATCGCGGTTCACGCAGGCGGCGCACCATTTGACCAAGCCAAGGGCGTGTATCAGTTCGGGCGCCGCCGTCTGTCCGGATATCGGAAAGTTTTCGACGGCGCGCTGCGTCTGCGCGCCGTAATACGCTTCTTTCGGCAGGCGGATATCGCCCATTGTGTCGTGTTCCGTTCGATATTCTGTCATACGCTTCTCCGCTCTTGGTTGTGGATTCTTCGGTAAAGCTCGGCATAACGCCGGAGCATCTGAGAAAGTCCGAACTCCGTCTCGATTCGTTCTTTTGCGGCCCTCCCCATCCGGCGGCGCGTTTCGTCCGCTTCGGGACGGAGAAGAAAGAACGATTCGCGGCAAAACTCGGTACGCCGACGGATCGGCTCGCCGTAGAATTCGGGGATCAGAATTCCCGTCCTGCCGGGAACGACGAGCTCCCGATGACCCGGAATGTCAGAGGCGACGACCGGCACGCCGGCGCTCATCGCCTCCATGACGGTATTCGAAAGACCTTCGTATTCGCTGGTCGACCAGAGAAGGTCGAAATGCGGCACAAAATGGTGAACGTCGTCTCGATGCCCGATAAAGTGAACACGGTCGGTAATACGGATCTCGTCTCGATAGCGAAGAAGGTTTTCCCGCTCCGGACCGTCTCCGACAACCACCAAGTGAAAATCGAGGTCGGTGAACTTTAGCTGTTCGGCGGACCAGATCGCGTCGCGTATCCGTTTCTGCGGCCAGAGACGAGCGACCGTGCCGATCAGGTAAGGGAGCGGTTTTCCCGGCTCGAGACGAACGCCGAGTCCGCGGAGAATCTCCTCTTTTGAAACGCGGCTCGGCGGAAGAGGCGTCGCCGCATTCGGGATGATTTCAAAGAGCGAGGCCGGTATTCCCCGCGCGGCGTAAAAGTCGCGCACACCGACGCTGTTGGCGGCGATCACGTCGGTTTTTTTCGCCAGGGCGCGGTCGATCGCCAGGTGCCACGACTCTTTCCACGGATCGACGCACCGTTCGCCGCAGACGATCTTCGGCACGCCGCACGCCGACGCCGCGGCGCGGCCGTACGCGTTGGCGGCAAAGATCCACGTGTGCACGATGTCGGGGCGAAACGCGCGGATGACGGACTTGAGCCGCCGGTACGCCGAGAAGGAAATTTTTCGTTTCTTTCCGATCACCGTCAGGGGAACTCCCGCTTTCCTCAGATCGTCGGCGTAGGGGCCGCCGCGAGTCAAGGCGCAGACATGGATCTCGAAATCCTCTTTCGCCAATCCGCACGCCAGAAGAGTCATCTGTTTTTCGGCGCCGCTGCGGTCGAGCGTGGGAATGATCTGTAAGATTTTCATCGGGAAGATCCCGTCTTGGGGAAAGAAAGGTTCGAACGGCTCCGGATCACGGCTTCGGGAGATTGCCGCCGGGAAGCCCGCCGAATTTTCGGTTCCGTTTCCCGAACGCGTCGATTGCCTCTTCGAGGATTTTTTTATTGAAGTCGGGCCAGTAGATCGGAGTGATCCACAGTTCGGCGTAACTGATCTGCCAGAGAAGATAGTTGCTCAGGCGCATCTCTCCCGCGGTTCGAATGAGCAGATCGGGATCGGCGTACGGCGCAGTATAGAGGTGACGCGAAATAAACTCTTCGGTGATCAGCTCGTCGATCGACCCGGCGTGATTCTCTTCGAGGAGCGCCGCGCGGCTCGCCGGGTCGGCCAGCTGTTCGGCCATTTGCACGAACGCGTCGCGCAGTTCGCCGCGGCTGCCGTAGTTGATCGCCAGACAGAGGATGATCCCGCGGTTGCGGCGAGTCAGCTCGATCGTCTTGTCGATCTCGGCCAGGACGTCGTCCGGAATCCCTTTCCGCCGACCGATCACCTTGAATTGAACCGATTTTTCCATCATGCGGGGACGCTGATCGATGACGTAATTTTTCAGAAGAATCATCAGGGCGTCGAGTTCGGCTTTCGGGCGTTTCCAGTTTTCACTCGACAGGCAGTAGAGGGTCAACTGCTTCACGCCCAGATCGTCGGCATCTTCGACGATCTGCTCGACCGTCCTGGCGCCGGCGATATGCCCTTCGAAACGCTGTAAACCCCGTTCCTGCGCCCAGCGGCCGTTCCCGTCCATGATAATGGCGATATGTTCCGGTTTTTGCATCGATTTCCCCGTTGAGAATGGTTTTTCTTCTATCAGAGTATAAAACGCCATGTTCCGAGCGTCAAGGGCGAGGGGTAACCGGCTTACCCGGCGCTTCGGTCGGCGCGAGTCAGAAGCCAGACGAAGAACGGTCCTCCGAAAAGCGAAGTGATCACGCCGACCGGAAGAACGTCAGGGTAGAGAACCACGCGGGCTGCCGTATAGCAGAGCGCCAGGAAGAGCGCGCCGAACAGGAGCGAGACGGGGATGAGCAGACGATGTTCCCCCCCCGCCGCGCGGCGGGCGAAATGAGGAGCGGTCAGCCCGACGAACCCGATCGGCCCGCAAACCGAAACGACCGCGCCGACCAAGACGGACGAAAGGAGAAAAAGGAAAATCCGTACCGCGCGGAGATTCACGCCAAGCGAAACCGCTCGATCGTCCCCGGTCAGAAGAATATCCATCTCGTCGGCGAAAAGATAAAGGAGGATCGCCGCAATGACGACGACCACGGTCAGAGGAATCAACAGGAACGGCTCGGTTAGGCTGATCTGCCCCATTGTCCAACGGACCATCCGAAAGAGACGGCCCTCTTCCGAAAGGTACTGCGTAAAGAGAATCAGCCCGGAAAAGAAAAAATTAACCCCCACTCCCGCCAGAAGAATTGTTTCGGACGCCATATCCCGTCCGCGGGCCAGAAAAAGGATCAGCGCGACGGCGGCGGCCGCTCCCAAAAGGGAACCGATCGTTCCGGCTCCGGCCGGCGGCATCTTTCCCCAAAGAAGTGGGGAAACCGCGATGGCCAGAACCGCGCCGAACGACGCGCCGGACGCGGTCCCGAGCGTAAAGGGCGAGGCCAACGGATTGCGGAAGAGGGTTTGCAAAACGAGCCCTCCCAGCGCCAGCCCTCCGCCGGCAACAAAAGCCAATGCGGTGTTCCGAAACCGTTCGGCAAGGATCGGCGCGACAATTCCGCCGCCGTCTGCGGTGAAAAAGACCCACCATGCGCCGGGAGAATAGACGGTACGCCCCAGAAGAGGGAGGAGAAAGAGCACGGCGGCCGTGATTAAAAGCCCCGAAAGGATTAGGGGAACAATTCGAGCCGCTTTCGTTTGGGAAGAAGCGTTTTTCATGGCAACTTCTCTATTCGATAAATGGGGTCGCTCGCAGGAACGCGCGAAACTCCTCGTCAAGCCGTCGGTAGGAGACGCCGGTCTTCTCTTCCAGCAGCTCGGGACTTTCCCCGCCTCGATAGAGAGACTGCAGGGTTTCCAAGAGCGAAGCGCGGTATTTCCCCCCTTCCCCATGCAGGAAAAAGGAGACCAGACCCGCCGACTCGGTATAGAGTGCGGCGGGGTGGGGCGCGTGTTGAAACGCCGTTTTTCCCATCCCGGCGAGCTCTTCGATCGGCAGAAGACCGCCCGGCTCGTCGACGCGCTCTTTCGCTCGCACAAATCTGTAGCTCCGAAGTCCTCCGATGTTCCATCCGCGGGACGTCTCTTCGAATGTTTCCAAATAACAGGCGATCCCTTCGGTCAGCCAGAACTGCGCCTCCCGTCCCGGGTCGGCCCGGCGTCGTTCGGCCGCTCCTTGGATAAAACCGGTCTCCGCGAAGAGCTGGTGCGCGGTCTCGTGAACCGCCATCACATCCAAAGGCGTTTCATCTTCATTTTCCGGATCGGGAAGATAGAGGTAAACCGTCTTTTTATCGGGGAAATATCCCCCGGAACTGATCCCGCCGCCGGTATCGAGACGGAGGATTTCGCGAAGATATTCTTCCCGATTGCGGAAGAGAACGACCTTGTGCCGTTTTACTGACCTGTCCCCTTTCCTTAGTACGAGGGCCGCCGCCGCCTTTTCGGTCACGGTCATTGGGTAGAAGAGGTGTTCCCAAACCAGGTAGAAAGCTTCGAGCCGATTCGCCAATGCCGCGGCGGTTTGGCGCGGAACCGTCGTTTTCAGAACGAAATGTTCCGTTTCGAGACTGATTTTTCCCGAATTTGGGGACGACTCCGAATCCAAACGCTTTTTTTCCTTCGGCGTGACCCAGCCGTAAAGAGGGTCGTTGATATATCCTTTGTTCCGGCGGTTTATTTCCCACGCGCGGAGCCACTCTCCGTCATGGAGCCGATAACCGAAAATTTCGCGCGCCTCGGCATTTTCCGGATCGATAAAAAAGGCGGTTCGCGCGTGACGCCATCCGTCGCGCCCGGACCCGGCTTCGGCCAGCTCGCGTGCCCGAGCCAGGAATCGGCCGGCGTAATCCTTTTCGACGGCACGCATCTTCTCGAACCAGGCGCGTTGGTTCGGCCGGGCGTCGTCGGGAAGCGAAGTCTGAGGGCGGCGGGGAGGACGGGGAATAAAAAAACCGAAAGGGGGATCTTCCCAGATCCGGCTTTCGGTCACCCGCGCCTCCAATTCCATTCCTTCGGCGCGGCACTCTTCGGCCAGCGCTCGCATCGCGGCGCGGTACGCTTCAATATCCCTCTCACCTGTCTCGGCCCGAAGAGGAACGGCTACAAGAAAAAAGAGTATAAGGGGGAGAACAAACTTCATTTTCCCGGCCTGGGATTGATGACGATACGGAACCCAAGGTCGTTGTAACGGTAATCCTCCGAGTTGCGGTATCGCGATGCCGATCGGCAGAATTTGAGGTAACTGTACCAACATCCCCCGCGATTAACCCGGTATTCTCCAGTTCGAGCCCCCTTGGGATCTTTGGCGGGCGAGACGGCATAGTAGTCTTTGGAATAGAGATCGGAGCACATTTCCGCGACGTTTCCATGCATGTCGTAGATTCCCCACGCGTTCGGCTGGCGTTCTTTGACCGGCTGGATCCCGTCTTTGCTGTTTTGGATGTGCCAGCAGAGATCAACCGGATCGGTCATGGTCACGCGGGTCGTCTCTTGGCCGGAAGAATCGAGCGAAATCTCTTCGATCTGAGTTGTCGCGAAAGGTCCCAGCGTGCCGGCGCGGCAGGCGTATTCCCACTGCGCCTCGGTCGGCAGACCGACATCCAGACCGCTCTTTTCGGAAAGAGCCGCGCAAAACTCGGTCGCTTCGGTCCAGCTGATAAAATAAACGGGGTAATTGTTTCCGTACCCGAGCCGATCGACTTTTTTAATCTCGTCGACCTCGAAAACGCCTCCCACGTTCGGCTGATGAAGACGCAGTTCATCCTTAACGGTTCGTCCGGTCACCAGACGCCAGAGCAGCTGGGTAACCTCCGATTCCAAGATCCAGAAACCGCGGGTCAGGGTGACCTCGTGGAGAGTTTCGAAATTTTCATGGTTCTCTTCGTCTTCCGGACTCCCCATCATAAAGGTTCCGGGGGGGCACCAACAGAAACGGAATTCGTTTCCGTTAACCGACATTGTTCGCCGTTGTCCGGGATGAGTGCCGGGAATGTTGAAATCCTCGTTGGCCGTCACGGTAAACTCAACGGGTTGTTCTTCCGATTCCGCCGCCGCGGCCGCCGATTCCGGCTCGGCGGTCAGGGAACGAAGATATTCCCGGTCGACGGGAGCGAAATCGCCAACGCGCAGTTCATACTTTTTTTCCCGCGTTTGAATACGGACCGTATTCGTCGCGGCGTCGAAATTTTCAAATGTGCCGAGAAACTTTTTCCCATCGATGAGCTGCCACTCCCTTTCCTTAGACCCCGCCCCCTCTTGAGACCAAACGGAAAGGGCTGCCCCCGAAAGGAACAGAAAAGATAAGACCGCCGAGGTAAAAATCAGGTTTCTCGGAGTTGTCGCTCTGTTGGAATGGACTCTCATCTTTCGGCTCACCTTCCCTGAATTCCGCCGGGGATTCCCAGCGGGTTTGATCGTCTGGAACAACAGCGGGAAACAATCCGCACCTTTCGGGGAGTATAGTCTTTCTCGGCAGTTCAATCAACTCCATTGGACGAAAGGAGAAAAAGGGGACGGGAAACGGATCGAAAAAGCGTCAAGGCCGGATTTCAAAGAAACCCGGCCTTGACGCATAGTATTCGGAATATCGGTAAGACGCGTTATTTCATTGACAATTCAACCGAACTCATATCGACCTGGTCAACCTTTTCGGGCTCTTCCTTTTTTCCGGCTTTCTGCTCGCGGCGGATCGCCTCATAAATCTCCTGCCGATGGACGGGAATGTTGGCCGGCGCATCGATACCAATGCGGATCCGGTCGCCGCGGACATCGACCACAGTGATGATGATGTCATCACCGATGTAGATACTTTGGTCTTTATACCTTGACAGAACTAACATACCATACTCCTATTTCCACGCTACCTGAGTTCCTTCTCTTTGCTTTTACTTCGGTATTATCCGGATGCAACCGAATAATCGGTCGTGAGTAAAACAGTATCTCTCTTCCTCCAGTTAAATCGGCAGGGAGGAAAATTTGTCTCTTTAAAAAAAACACTTCTTTCTTTTTTCAAAAAATCGAGTGGTCTCAGTATACTCTGTTTAAGACTCATAACGATTATAGCGGAGTTTTCCGTTTATGCGTGTTTTTTCGGGTGAAAAATCTTTTTGACCGCCGATCCTTTTCTCTATCTTGTTTAATCGCTACAATCGTATCTCTTTTTACAAAATTTGCCGCTCCCGGGTGATAGGGCGGTTTTTTAAAATAGAATAAAGGTATAAGATATATAATACATAAAGGAGTCTATCTGTTTTCCCTGTTATTCGGGTTCAGAGGCCCCCCTTACCGATTGGTTTGGTTTTAAGGACGCCATCATGCTTAAATTATTCTGTCGAAACTGCCGTACGGGTCTGTTTTTTCTTTCCCTGGCGGTGCTGGTTTCGTTCGCCGGAGGGTGCGCAGGTCTGAAATGCGGCCAGAAAGACCCTTCTCCCACAACAACGTCTCCGTGTCCCCCCGAGGCGGTCAAAGATGAATGTAACGGTTCGTGTCCGGCGTCGCCCGTGTCCCACTCGCCGTCAACCGTATCGGTGACCGGGTCGGAACCCGCGCCGGACGGGAGCGTCGTTTCCGGCGAGGAGATCCCGCAGACCGTTTCGCAAGACGTTCTTCCTCCCGCGCCGCCGGTAACCGCCGAGTCGACCGCCAATCGATATCTCAACAGTCAACAGGGAGAGATTATCCGTAATCCGAACGGGAACTCCGACGCCTCGTCAGTCTCCCCGGCGGGCTATCAAGAGTCGGCTCCCGCCTCGCCTCAGATCCAGGAGAGTCCGATTCCCAACGGATACAGCGGAATGACGCAGGCCGCTCAGAAAGACGACCTGTTTCGGAATGTTTCGCAGGAATCGCAGCCGGGTCGCAGCCGGATTCAGTTTCGGACCGTTATTGAAGAGTGATCCCCGCGCCAATGCGGTAAGTTTTAAGGAGTTAATAAAAGTTGGGCGCTATACCGTCGGGAATCGGAAGGAGTCTTGATCGTCTCCTCATTGGTACGCATAAGGGTTATCTGGCGCGTTGGTCTTATGAACTCGATAAGATCAACGCGCTCGAGCCGGAAGTCCAGAAGCTGACCGACAAAGAGCTCCGAAAAAAGAGTCTTTCGCTCCGATACCGCGCCCGGAGCGGCGAACCCCTCTCACGCCTTCTTCCCGAAGCGTTCGCCTTGGTTCGAGAGGCTGCGGTCCGAAATATCGGTATGCGCCATTTCGACGTGCAAATGCTCGGCGGAATCGCCATTTTTAACAACTCGATCGTTGAAATGCAGACGGGGGAGGGAAAAACCCTCACGGCGACCTCGCCGATGTATCTTCACGCCCTCAGCGGTAAAGGGGCGATGCTGGCGACGGTCAACGACTACCTGGCGGCTCGCGACGCGGAATTGATGGGACCGGTTTACAAGGCGCTCGGGATGAAAATCGGAGTGATCCAGACCCAGCAGCCGACGCCGCAGCGGCGTGATGCGTATCAATGCGACATCACCTACGGCACGGCGAAAGAATTCGGTTTCGACTTTCTGCGCGATCGGCTCCTTTTACGCCGGATTCGGGAAGGCCAAACAGACCTTTTGGGAGCGATGCTTGAAAATAAGCGCGTAAACAACGAACAGCCGACCCAACGCGAAATCCCCTACTTCTGTTTGGTCGACGAGGCGGACAGTATCCTAATCGACGAGGCGAGTACGCCGTTGATTATCAGCGCCCTGCCGACCGAAGAGCAGAAGCAGGAAGTGGCGGCGTTCAAGTGGGCGGCCGACAAAGTCTATGAGTTCGTCGAAGACGAAGACTACGAATACGACCACGAAAAGAAGACGGTCGAACTGACGAGAAAAGGACGTCTGAAAGCACGACAGCTTCCGAAACCGGACGAGATGGCGACGACCGGCCTTTTCCACGTCTACGAATATGTACAGCGCGCCATTAAAGTCGACCGTGAATATAAACTTGATCAGCAGTATATCGTTCGGGACGGCGAAATCGTGATTGTCGACGAGTTTACCGGCCGTTTGGGAGAAGGCCGAAAATGGCGCGACGGCATTCATCAGGCGGTCGAAGCCAAAGAAGGGGTTGAAATTACCGTCGCGACGGGGCAGGCCGCTCGAATCACGGTTCAGGATTTCTTTCTCCGTTTCGAACATCTGGGAGGGATGACCGGTACCGCCTGGGCCTCGAAAACGGAACTTCATAAAATCTATCGTTGCCACGTCATTCCGGTGCCGACGAACCGTCCGCCGCGACGGGTGAAATTGGAAACGCTCGTCTATCCGACCGAAAAGGCAAAGTGGCTTGCCATTGTGAAAGAGATTCAGGAACTTCACGCCATGGGACGCGCTGTTCTGATCGGAACACGAACGATCGATAAGTCGGAAATTCTCTCCTCGCTTCTCCAAAAAGTCGGAATTGAACATCAGGTCTTAAACGCGAATCACATTGAGGCGGAAGCGGGAATCGTCGCCGATGCCGGGCAATGGGGAAAGGTGACCGTCTCAACGAACATGGCCGGCCGCGGAACCGACATCCGATTGCCGGAAGAAGTTCTCCAGATCGGAGGTCTCCATGTCATCTGCACCGAACTCCACGAATCGGCTCGTATCGACCGGCAGCTGATCGGTCGTTGCGGGCGACAGGGGGATCCCGGATCGTATCGGCAGTATCTCTCGCTGGAAGACGAGATCATCGAAAAGGCGTACGGACCGAAAAAGGCGAATAAATTCGCCGCCTTGGGAGAGGGTGCCGAAGACCGGCTCTTTAATAACAAGATCAGAAAGTTCTACAAAGCTCAGAAGAAAGTTGAAAAGAAGAGTTATCGTTCCCGAAAGACAATGCTCTATTTCGAAAAGGAACGAAAGAAGGTTCAAAAGGGGATGGGTCAGGATCCTTACCTTGACTCGACCAATTAGCCGCTTTTTCATACCTGCCGCTTCGAACGACGGCGACAGGTGTGGAAAAAGTGTTGATTTATTGTTACTGCCCGTCGATAAGATTGTCGGAAGTCGATAGAGAAGAAGTTTCTCTCGGTTGCCGACATTTCATCGACGGGTAGGTTTCATACTTTCTACAGCTTTTTAACAGATTTTCCACAAACGAATACTTTAAACAGGTCTTTTGTTTATAGGTCTTTAAGCCGTTTTCACAGAAAATATCGACAGCTTTGACGGAGACACTAGTACTAAGAATCTTCAAAAAATATTTATAAGGAAGAATAATAAAAGAGACTGGGTGAAGATAAAAAATAAGATCGTCTTATATACCCCTTATGGATATTAAAATAGGTTGTTTTGTGTGTTTCTTTTCTTAAGGAACTCTGGGTAACTGGTTTTGGGGAGAGACAAAGAAGAAAAGGAAAAAATTTTTTTCTAGGCCTGTGGATTTTTGAATCGAATCTGGTAGAATGAGACGCGGGACAGGATTATGTTTCCCGAAGCCTTTTTCGGCTCTCTTAAAATCTCACGGATGAGATTTTTGCAATCAATTTCATTTTTGAAACAGACTATATTTTGGGGCGACGTGCCATGAAAATTACCTGTAACAGCGAGAAGTTTGCGGCGAAGTTTAACCTGGCCGCCGCGTATGTGGCGTCACGCGACGTGAAAACTGTTCTTCAAGACGTTAAGATGGTCGTGAAGACCGACCACGTGATTTTCAGCGCCACGGATAACGAAACTTCAATTCGGATCGTTCTGCGGGATGTCGAAATTGGTTCGGAAGGGGCGGTGATGATTCCTTCTCGGCTCATGAAGAGTATCCTTCAGACGGCGAAAGCGGAAAACATCGATTTTGAATTGGACGGCGATATTCTTGATATTCGCGTTGGGACGGCGTTCTATGAGATTCCGACCCCCGACGCGAACGACTTTCCGGAAATTTCCCTTTTCACAGGAGAGGCGTATCACGAAGTCCTTGGTGCCGATCTCCTGAAAAATATCAGTCGTACCACTTTCGCAACCGATATGGAGAACAACAAGTATGCTTTGAGCGGCGTTCTCTTTGAATTGGCCGACGGGAGCATCGATACGGTGTCGACCGATGGCCGCCGACTGACGCATCAGCGCGGAAAAGCGGTCTCGCACGGCGGTCATCAGACCGAGAGCGGCGCCATCGTTCCCTTGAAGGCGCTCAACGCCGTTGAAAAAGCGATAGGTGAAGTCGGATCCGAAACGGCGATTAAAATCGCCGTCGAAGGCGGAAAAATCACTTTCGTCACCGCCAATGACGAGATTATGATCACGTCGCGGTTGGTCGACGGCCGGTTCCCCGCGTGGCGGAAGATCATTCCCGAAAAGACCGACCGCGTGAAAGCCGACGTTCCGCTGAACGATTTTCAGCTTGCCGTCCAGCAGATGAAGATTATGACCACGGAGAGCCAGCCGGGTCTTCTTCTGAATTTTAAACCCGGTCAGCTTATCATTTCCGCAAGCGGGAACGGGAAATCGAGTAAACCCGTCGTGATCGCCTACGATCAGAATGAGATTCAGACGAAACTCGACCCGAACTTCCTGGTCGACTTCCTCCGCTGTTTTTCGGGCGTGACCAATCTTTCGATCTACCTGAAAGAAAACAGTTCCGTCCTCTTTGAATCGCAGCAAGACGACGACTATGCGTATATCTTGATGCCGCTTGCCTAAAACCGGCGGAAACGCATTTCATCCCGCGCTTGTTTCCGGACGAAGCGGCGCGGGTTTTTCATCCGAAACTAATCCTTGAGAAATCTGCAGTCGGGGAGCGCGCGCAGGAAGATTTTTCCGTAACTTTTCGTCAGAATCCTAGAGTCCATAATCACGACGATCCCTCGATCGTCCGCCTTACGGACCAGGCGGCCGAACCCTTGTTTCAGCTTGATCACAGCCTCGGGAATCGAATATTCGCGGAAACTGTTTCCCCCGGCCAGGGTGATCGCCTCGCACCGCGCCTCGGTCAGAGGATAGGTCGGAACCGCGAACGGAAGCTGGGTGATGATGACGTTGCGCAGGGCGTCGCCCGGCACGTCGACCCCTTGCCAGAACGAGTCGGTTCCGAAAAGGACGGAATTCCGATTCTTTCGGAACGTTTCGATCATCTTCGAGCGTGAAACACCGGCGCCCTGTGTTAAAATCGGATAGTTTAAAATAACCAACTTGGGAGTCAGCGCCTCGGCGGTTCTCTTCATGAGTGAATAATTCGTGAAAAGAACAAACGCGCCGCCTTCGGTTTGACGGAGATATTTATAAATCCCGTCGTAAAACTCGGCGTCGGAGGAATTTCCTTTTTCGCGCGGAGGGGAGATATGGCTCGGAACGATCAACGTGACGTTTTCTTTGTAGTTAAAGGGACTTCCCAGCAGAAGAGTCTTCGCGCCGGAAAGACCGACTCGCGACTGAAAGTAGTGAAACGGGGTTGACTTTCCGTCGCGCGGCGGGGCGCTCGATTCTGCCGAAAGCGTCGCGCTGGTCATAATGACCGAACGAACTTTCGAAAAAAGATCTTCCCGGAGAATGGAGCCGACGTTGATCGGTGCGGCAAGCATTTTGACCGTTTCGTTCCGACGGGAAGAGATCCGTTCGAGCCAGTAGACCATCTCCGAGTCGGACTGCGTGATCCACGCTGTGAGGTTTCCCTTAATCGTCAAAACGCGCTGCCGCGCGGCGCCGAGCTCAACTTTTCGTTCGGGATTGGCAAGAAGGGCCGTCACACTGTAGAGAGCCGAAGAGAGGCGAATCAACCCTTCTTCCATTCCGCGGCCGACGATCTCCGGTTCCATCACACGTCCGTTCGATCCGGGACGCGCCGAGAGCCATTCCTCCAGGTCGTTGAAAAGTTCTTCGCAGCGAAACTGACAGTCTTCGACGGTACGCCTGGCGGCGCGGAACGCTTCTTTCAGTTCCTGAGCCGAAGCGAGCGGGAGCGTAGATTCATCGGAGGGTTTATCGCTCGAATCGGCCAGGAGTCCTTTTCGCGTCTTTCCGTTCCAAAGGCGGTTCAGAAGGAAGCGGATCTGGCCCTGGGTGATCGAAAGCCCCAGGTGGTCGCCGGCGGTCTGTTCCATCGTGTGCGCTTCGTCAAAAACGAGCGTATTGTAGTTTGGAATAATCGAACCTCCCTGGGCGCGTACCGCCAGATCGCTGAAAAGGAGCGCGTGGTTCACGATAACGACGGAGGCGCGTTCAACCCGCCGCCGCGCCGCCTGATAAAAGCAGTCTTTGTATAATTTACAAGCCCGTCCCATACAGTTTCCCTCTTCGCAGGAAACTTCGGACCAAACGTTTAACGGAGGCTGCGGATTCAGGTCGGCAAGAGAACCGTCGGTCGTTTCGCGGCTCCATTCCGCGATTCGGTTCAATTGATCCGAATCATCGTCGGTCGAAAAGAGCGATTTCGTACGCGCGGCGGCGGCGCGCAGCCGACGCAAACAGAGGTAGTTCGACCTTCCTTTCATCAAAACCGACGAGAATTCAAAAGGAAGAATACTGCTGAGAAACGGAATGTCCTTGTTATATAACTGTTCCTGAAGGGCGATGGTGTGGGTTGAAATGACCACACGGCGCGACGTGGGGTCGTCTTCAACAAAAGGGTCGATGCCGGAATCGAGATTTGAAAGATTCTGATCGGCGACCGCGTGGAGAATTGCGGGAACCAGATAGGCAAAACTTTTTCCCACTCCCGTACCGGCTTCGGCCACCAAATGCTGCCCGTCCCGGATGGCTTCGTCTACAGCCTCGGCCAGGCTCATCTGTTCCGGACGTACCTCGTAATTCGGTAATCTTCGGGAAACCAGTCCGTCTTCCCCCAAAACATCCTTGTAATTCAGGTTCATTCGGAAGTTCCTTTAAGCGGAAGCGGCTGTTTGGGGTAACCGGAACACTTCCAGAGCGCCACTCCGTTTTTTTTGTCGCGCAGACGGGAGCCGTAAAAGGGGACGAAGAAAGTTTTCTTTTCGCCGTGTTCCGAATAGGTGACGGCGTATATCATACAGACGGAATCGCCGTCGTGTTTTTCGTCCCGGTTGATATTGGCGGTTCGGCAATAGGTGATTTTCGCGTTTTCTCCCAGAAGATAAATCGCCAGAAGAACCCTGTTCCCCAAGAGCTGAACCGTGCCGGGTGCGGCCATCGGGTCGTTAAGCAGTTCGCGCCAGTAGGCGGCCTCGTCGGAAATCTCTTCGCGGGATGTCTGAAATCGTCTGAGCTGGCTTAGCGCCGCCGAATCTCCTTTTTGGGCCGCCTCGATCACCAGAGAGAAAAATTCTTTTCCCTGTTTGATCAGTTGCCGACGATAGATCGCGGAACGGACCGGAACGGCGACAAGTACGACGATGGTTAAAAAGAGCGCGATCCGCGCCATCGACCCGCCGGTCAGACGCCCTTCGGCGCGTCGAATCCGCCGGAGCGCGAACAGGGACAAACCGAGCGCCGCGACCGAAACCGGCAGAAGGCTTCGGTTGATCAGGTAAAAGAGCGAGGCGATCGCGAAAAGAAGCGCGAAAATTGCCGAAAGACTTACCGCTGAAAAGTGCTCGGCGGAATCGTTCTCTTCACTCCAGGTTTGCATCTGAAAGTCGGTCTTTTCCGGGGCGGAGTCGTCAAACAGCATCGTTCTTTTCTTTCTCTTTTTCGAGAACGGGAGGTAAAACTACTTTTTCTTCTTTTTTTCGTCTTTTTTCTTCACCGTCACGTTCGGCGAAACCTTTTCCTTCTGCTGCCATTCGTCCCCTTTGGCTTTTTCGCTTCCCGAAACCGCGAGGACCTGGGAATAGACGATCGAGTTCTTGCCGACTTCGGCTTTGTAATAGTCATTAAAGTTGAATTCGTCGGTTTTCGGATCGCCGCCGATCGGACGGAGCGAATTCCGCGAAACACGTTCATAGAACCCGAACTGCGGCATCGGCTGCAGGTTATCAAAATTTTTCCGTGGCGGCGCCTCCGGAATCAGGTAGAAGAAAATGGGCGCCACACAGAAATAGAAGACCAGAAAGATCACCGCCAAAAGCGAGATGTTTCCGATCAAATTAACCTTTTCGGGGAAGAAAATGTTGATTCGCGAAATAAAATGAGTGGCGAAAGTATTAACGGCAAAAACCGCGGCGTAAATCAGAGTGAACGCCACCAAATCGTTGTAAAACGCGTATTTCGGCAAGAAGCGGTCAAGCAGATTCGCCAGCGGCTGGTAGTAGCCCAGGGCAAAAAACGTGGCGAAAAAGAGGCAGAAAGGGATCAACAGGATCGTCCAGAGCGACTCCTTTCTGCAAAAACCCAAAAGGCAGAGGAGAATGACCGGACAGCAGATCCAGAACATTGGATATGTCGAAAAATCAATCCACATGGGGGCCCCTTTGTTAATTTCTGTCTGTCGGGAAGAACCCGATGTTTGTGTCGGTTTATTGTTTTAAAACGCGCGAAAGTTCTTCGAAGGAAGTCATTCCTTCGGCGAGCATCCTGACGCCGTCGGAAAGGAACGTTCCGCCGCCGGTTTTCATCGCGGCTCGCTGTATGGCTTCTTCGCTCGGCTTGGTCGTCATAATCTGGCGGATCAGGTCGTTAACCACAATCACGTCATACAAACCGGCCAGACCGTGATACCCGGTTTCCATGCAGTGTTTACACGGTACGTAAGGATCGCGTCCCTGTTCGGGCGGAACGTGTACTCTTCGCCGGTAGAACGATTTGACCCGCCCCTGCGGAATCCCGACCCGCCGACACATTTCGTCGGTCGCGGGAATTTCTTCTTTACATTCCGGACAAAGGGTCCGGATCAACCGCTGGGTGACGATCGCGGTGAGCGAGTCGGCCAGTACTTTCGGGTCGATGCCGAACCGCAGAAGGAGCATCAGCGCCTGCGCCGACGTTTTGGCGCGAAGCGTGGTGATAATCATTCGTTCGTTCTGGATCTCGTCGCAGCAGAGCCGGAGCGTTTCCTTGTTGACCAGGTCGCGGATCAAAAGGAGTCTCGGTTCTCTGAAGAAAACGCCCGGCAGAACCGTCATCGGCGTCTCTCCTTTTGAAGAGTCGTAGGTGGTCAGCGGAAGATTCTCGATCGGCAGGTACGGGTGCCGCACGTCTTCGACCGTGGCCGCGTCGCGCGTAAACCGGTCGGTCTCGCAGAGCGACACTTCGGTAAAGGTGCGCAGACCCTGACCGGGCGGTGCGGCAAAAACGAGAAGTCCTTTCGGTTGGTTCATCAGGTCTTTGAGCTGCTGTCCCCGCTTTTCGCCGACGCGCATCTTTTCGTAGGAGCCGAAACGGATAGCCAGACGCTCGAACTGAATAAGCGCCCCTTCCCCGCTCCCCTTGGTCTGAACGAGGAGCTTCGCCGCCATCTTCTTTTTTTTGCCGCCCCGCTTGTCATATTCAATGAAAAATTGACCGACGACTTTCGGCGGGATCTGAATTTTTGGGGCTTTTTCGTCTTTGTTCCGATTTTGGATTTCGGCATCCAACGGAGAGTTGTCCCCCAAAATGGCACGCATCGACATACAGAGCTCGCGCGAGGCCTGAGGGGTGAGCGGTCGGCGGAACAGGTCGGTGACCGGATGCCAAAGTCCGTCGACGAAATATTTCAGCTCGCTCTTTTGGTCGTTGTAGTCGAACTGCACCATCGTCGCGCGGCGCAGAAGGGCGTTGTTCACGATCGTGCCGAACGGCGTGTATCCTGGGAGGGAACGCGCGGCTTCGGTACGCGCTTTCAGAGCGTCTTTCGGAAGCGTTTTCCCGTAGGCGGACAGGTCGATGACCGTCATTTCGATGACGCGCCGTCCCCCCTTTTTCTTTTTACCCCCCGACATCCGGCGCATGAGGCGCCCGAAATGGTCGGGAGTCAGAACTTTATCCGAGTCGGGGACGTTTTTGTTGTGGATCGCGGCGTATATCAACGCCGGCACGGCGAACAGAAGAAGGGGAACCAGCGCGTCGACCACGAAGATCGGCAATAGGATCCCGATGAACATCCCGAGCGGAAAAACGACCGCGAAGATCACTTTCCAGGCGGTCGGGTTGGAGATCTTTTTAATCTTCGGCGCGTCTTCGGCGACCCAGGCGCCTGTCATCGTCCAGAGGGTAAAGACCAGCACGAGAGTGATCTGGAGAGGGAACGAGAAAAACTTCTGAATATCGGCCGCGGCGCCGATGACTTTATCGCCGTCTGGCTGACCGAGTTTCGCGTTAAACTCGCCGAGTCGATCCCGCAGACCGTTTGAATTATCGGTTTTTTCGGCCGCGCCGATAGTTGGAACGGAGGCGGCGTTGGAAGGCGTATAGCGTTTCCCGACCGCCACCAGGACGACGCAAAGAACGATCATGACGGCCAGCGGGGCGATATTGGCAAATTTATCCGCTTTCTTCGAAAAGTAGTATTTCAGAGGACGCGCCTGAGAGGTGATCACTCCGAAAACCATACTTCCGATGACCAGCACCGCCAGGAACGACGCCGTTGTGTACTCTTTGAGAGGAACCAGAATTTTTGTCGCGGCGACGTCGTAACGGAGCGCGAAGAATAAAGAGAGAAAGAAAGCGCACGCCCCGCACAGACCGGGCCAGAACCCCTTTTGCCAGAGGACATAGGCGATCGAGCCGACGAAGAGCGCGCAAAGGGCGTATAGACAGAGCGTGAACAGATCCATTATTTACCCCCTCCCTGCATGAAGCGGCGGAACTCGTCGAACGACGTCACGCCGCTTCCGACCAGCTCGGCGCCGTCGGTAAAGTAACCGCGGCTTCCCGTTTTGAGCGCGGCTTTTCGGATCGCGTCGGCCGAAGGGTTGGAGACGATGATTTGACGGATCTCGTCGTTCGCCAGAATCACGTCGTAGACGCCGGCCCGGCCCCAGTATCCGATTTCGAGGCAGTGAGGACACGGTTCGTAATGATCCTTCTGACCCGGTTCGGGGGCGGCGTGTACGCGGCGGCGGAAGACGGTTTTGACCGTCTGCGGGTTGAGCCCCAGACGGCGGACGAGTTCCGGCGGCGCGGGGATCTCTTCCTTACAATGGGGGCAGAGACGGCGGATCAGCCGCTGGGTCACGACGGCAAAGAGGGAATCGGCAAAGAGTTTTCGGGGGACGCCGGTCTGTAAGACCCGCATGATGGTGTCGGCCGCGTCGATCCCGCGGAACGTGCTGACGATCAGCCGATCGTGATTTACCTCTTCACAACAGAGTTTGAGAGTGTCGAGGTTGACGATGTCGCGCAGAAGGAGAACTTTCGGCTCCTTGAAGAAGACGTCGGGCAGAACGGTCATCGGCGTCTCTTTTTTGGCGGAATCGTAGGTGACTTTCGTCAGGTTTTCGATCGTCATGTAGGCGCGCTGGACGTCTTCGACCGTGACAAAGTCGCGCGTAAACCGGTCGGTTGCGTTGAACGCCACGTTGGTGAAAGTGCGGAGCCCCTGCCCCGGCGCGGCGCCCAAAAGACAAAGTCCCTTTTCGGCGGCGAGAATTTTGCGGAACATCTCCTGCCGACGCGGCGTCATCCCCAGCTCTTCGAGCGAGTTGAACGGAAGACTCAGAAGCTGGAACTGAACGAGCGCCTCTTCGACCCCCGCTTTTCCCTGGGTGACCAGAAGCGCCTCCATCTTCTTTTTCCGATCGTATTTCATCATGAACTCGCCCCCTTGACGGCGGGCGTGTTCGTCGGCGTCGGCGCCGACGAGAACTTTCATGGCGCGGGTGATCGCGCCGGTATCCTGCGGCGAGACGGGACGTTTTCGGGCGGGATCGAGGACGTTGTTCATCGGAATCCAGACCCCGTCGATGAAGAACGAAATCCCGGCCTGCGTCGGGCCGGTGGTGACGCGGATCATCATGGCGTTGTGGCGAATCGCCTGATAGACCACCTCTTTAAAGTGGTTGAATCCCGGCTGCTGATTCCGCGCGGCGATCGTCCGTCCCTGTTTGGCTTCGTCCGAGACGCGTTTCCCCCACGAAATAATCTCGATCGGCGCGCCGGTCATATACGCCATCGGTTTCGGTTTGCTCACGTCCATCCCGAAAAGCCGTTTGAGCAGAAAGACCAAATGGTCGGGCGTCATAACCTTGTCGGCGTCGAGAACACCCGAGTTGCGGTGAACGATGTAGGAACACAGAGGGACGAACCAGAAGAGAATGAGGACCGGATACCCGACCCAGAAAATCGGAATGAAAAGAAGCAGAAGAAACCCGATCGGAAAAGGGGCCACCTGCGCGGTGTTCCACTCGACCCGATGGAGATCGACCAGCCGCTGGGCGTCGTTATTAACCCAAGTCGTGGTGGCGGTCCAGATCCAGAAGAGGAGCATCAGCAAAACGAGTTTCGTAGCGCTGTAAAAGTGCCCCGGCTCTTTCCGCCAGCCTTCTTTTCGCAGATCTTTTCCCATTTCGGCGACCGTTTTGGCCGAATCGTTCGTGTATCGGAGTTCCTTGCTCCAGATTTTGAACGACTTGAAGAAGTTGCCGTACCAGTTTTCTGGGCTGTAGTAGTCTTCTGTTTGCTTATTTTCCTCACCTTTTTTTTTCTTTGCGGCCTCGGCCGAATCGGCCGGGAAACCGACCAGAAGGAAGAGGATCATCGGAAGGAGCGCCGCGGTAAAAACGCGGCGCGCGGTTTGAAGCGGTGTGTGTGTCATATGCGGAATTACAGAATACCCGGTTCTTTGACTTCGATCCCCTTGAGGGCCATCTTCAGCGATTCGATGTTCGGCGCGACCTGAAACGCCGTGGCCCGGTCGATTTTCTTCGCCTGCACGAGATTTTTCAGGCTCATCGTGAAGTCCTGCATCCCTTCCTGCGCGCCGATACGAACCGCGTCGGCAAGCTTTTCGTCATGTTCTTCGAGAACGAGTTTCTGAACGATGCTGTTGAAGATCATGATTTCGCAGGTCGGCACGCGCTGAACTCCGGGGAGAATCGACGGGAGGAGCTTTTGCGCGACGATCCCTTTCATGTTCAGTGCCAGAGCGCTGCGGATCGCCTTATGCATATTGGCGGGGAAAAGGTCGAGGATACGCCCGATCGTCGAAGGCGCCGACGAGGCGTGGATTGTCCCGAAGACCAAGTGCCCCGTTTCGGCGGCGTGAATGGCCGTTTCGAACGTTTCGCGGTCACGCATTTCCCCGACGAGCATCACGTCGGGGTCTTCCCGCACGGCATGTTTCATTCCGACGCTGAAGTCGATCACGTCCTGTCCGATTTCGCGCTGATTGATCAGGCATTTGTCTTCGGTGAACATGAATTCGATCGGGTCTTCTAGGGTCAGGATATGTTTGTAGTAATTCCGATTGACCCAGTTGAGCATGCTGGCGATCGTCGTCGACTTGCCGCTTCCCGTAACCCCCGCCAGGAGAATCATTCCCTGTTCGTGCTTGCAGAGGTTGTAAAGGACGGGCGGCAGGTGAAGTTTTTCGAGTTCGGGGATGTCGTTGTTGATGCGGCGGGCAACCAGGCCGATATGCCCCATCTGCGTCAGAACATTGACGCGGAACCGCCACTGTACCCCGTCGCACAAACAGGTGTGCGCGAAGTCGGCGCCGCCGTCGTTGTTGTAGATCTTTCGGTTTCGTTCGTCCATCATCGGAAAGATGAGCCGTTCCATCTCTTCGTCGTCGATCGGTCCGCGGTTCAGGGTACGGAGGCTCCCTTTAACGCGGATATAAGGGGGGCGGTCGACTTTCAGGTGAAGGTCGCTTCCCTTGAACTTAACCAGGGCCCGAAAGAGCGCGTCGATTTCGAGTTCTTTCTTTTTGCGCGTAAAATGGAGTTCCCCTCCCGAATCAGCGGATGACATGGCCTGACAGCTCCCGTAGTTGGAAATCATTGGCGGCGCCGGTCGTTTCCGGCGCGCGGTTTTGTGAAAGATTGCCGAAACTCTATTATGTCACTATTAACCGGTCGGCACCTACCCATTATAATCCGCAAAGAGGAGAATGCAATCAGCCGAGCCCCCTTCCCCGTCGGCGGGACGGGAAACCGCCTTTGATTTTTTCGCCCGGGAGAGGTAGAATGACGCGGACGGCATTTCCCGCGCCGAAGGCGATCAAAGAGCAAAAACCAAGAAGGAAAAGGCGTACCATGAACCGCCAGTACAAGCATTGTCTCGTTCCACTCGTTCTCATCTCGGCCGCGCTTTTTCTTTTCGGCGGGCGCCTTGCCGCCGAGCAGATTGAAACGTATCAGGCGGCGGAGAGCGAAACCTATTTCGCCGTTCCTCTGACCGGACCGGTCGGAGAGTCCGGGCCGGTCGACGCGGCGTTGGCGGTCGATCTCTCGGCAGGTCAGCTTGCCGCCCAGGTGCGCGCCGAAGCGCGGAATGCGGTCGCCGCGCTGATTAACGGTCTGCCCGAAGGTTCGCGCGTTCAGGTCTTTGTCGCCTCGAACCGCCTCGTTCCCCTTCCCGCCACGCCGAAGTTCCGAGAGGTCGCGCCGGAATTGGCCGAAAACGCCGTTGCCAATTTGGCGAAAGAGACCCCGCTCGGCGCGATGGATATGAAGGAAATGATCCGCGCCGCCGCCGACAGCCTTCGCGAACTCGGCCCCGAACGACCGCGCCTGATCGTTTTTATCGGCCGCGGGGTGAGTACCGCCTCTTTCTTCGACCGGCACGAAGCGGCGCTTCTGACCGCCGATCTGGTGAAAGAGCACATCACCTTCAACGCGTTTGCCAACGGCGCGGTGACGAATAACAACGCGCTGGCCTCGCTCGTCTATCGTACAGGAGGAGCCTTGGTCGACCTGCGGATCAAAGAGGGGACACCGGCGGGGGCGAGCCTGGCCGAGTCGGCCGCCGCGTCGGTCTACTGGCTCGAAGAGTCCGACGTGAAGACCGCGCTCGGCGCCGAGAAACTCTATCCGGCCGAGCTTCCGCCAATTCGGAGCGACCGCGAAACCTTCCTTATCGGGTCCGGAAATCTCACTCCGGGAGACGAAATGACCCTAGAACTCCCGGCCCGGCTTTTCGACGGGAGAGAGGCGATGATCGAACGGACGCTGAAAGTCGGCGAGCCGAAAGAGGAGAACCGTTCGCTCGAATGGATGGTTGGCGAAGCCGCCCGCGACGGCGGGCTTGCCCTGCCGATTCCCGGCCGCGCCTTTTTGCGCGAATATCAGGCCGCGTTGGCCGTACAGGACGAGACGGCGCGCAAAATGGGAGAACAGGCGTCGGCCAACGGTCAGTCCGACGAGGCCGCGCTCCTGTTGGAGGGACGTAGCGGAACGGACGCCGCCGAAAAAGCGTCTTGGGGCGCAGGAAATCAACGTCCCGAAAAGTAACTTCCGGCGCGGCCGCGCTTCAACTCCGTTTTCGAATCTTTCTTATTCGGAACGAGAGAGGCCGCGGGGTTTTGCCGGCGCGTCTCTTTTTCGAAATTTTTGTTTTTTTGTAGTCATTTGGTTGCTATTCTCTAAAAAATAGGTAAACTTAACAATATGGGCAATCCTGTGCCGAGGCGGCAAAAGGTTTCGGCACATTCTCTCCTTTCCTCCGCACGAGGCGCCGAGTTGCCGGTCAGTCGGAATGGACCGAAAAAGAGAATCTTGAGCATTCTTTCTGTTGTGACAGATGGTTGACTCGAGTTCCAAGGAATCGGGAGGGAATCGGGGTTTGATTTTATCCCGGCAACATAAGAGGACGAACATAATAAGGATAGGGGAAGCTGTCTAGCGAGACGGCTTGGAGGGTTTTACGCGTTATAGGGGTTCTGACGGGCGCCGCGTCCTTCGGAGCCTCGAAACGAACTTTAAAATTCAAATTACCGCTGACCTATATTTCGGACGGAGAGGTTCACGTTATGAGAAACCGGCTTTTCCTTCTTTCGATGGCGTTTCTGGCCGCGACGGCTTACGGAGCGCCGGTGAAAACGACTTCGGATGACGCAGACCAAGACGACGCGTTTGCCGCCGCCGAAGCGGTTCTGGACGAAAACGAGTCCGGCTCGACGCCCGGCTCGGCGAATCTGCTCGGGGCTTCCGACGCGAACACCCGTCTGAAGACGGCTCAGGTCAAATCGGAAATCAAAGCCGCCATCGACAGCGCGCGGAAGCAGGCGGTGAAAGATCCGGTCGGCGCTATCCAGAACATCAAGCTGGCGATCGTTTCGGTTCAGGACAATCCGTACCTGGCCGACGCCGACCGCGAAGAACTTCTCGCCTCGCTTGAGGCGAACGCCCGATTCCTGGAGCGCGAAAAATTCGCCAAAGACAAACGCGATCTCGACGCGATGCGGAACAACGCCAAACTGACCGCCATCGCCACGATCACCAATCAGCGGGCCGAAAATCAGAAAAAGGTCGAAGAGATCATGAAACGGTTCAACTCGCTGGTGGCCGAAGAGCAATACACGCTCGCCGCCGACGTGGCGAGCACCGCCGCCGATTTGATCGACGATCTGGCCCTTCCGACCCAGGCGGCGAACGTGGCGCGCCTAACGAACGCCTACGCCGAAAACCAATACCTCCGCAAATACCGCCGGATCCGGTTTCTCGACGTTTTGATGTCGGTCGAACGTTCGCATATCCCGACGTCCGACGAGCCGCCGATCATCTATCCCGACGCCGATACGTGGCTGGCCCTGTCAAAGGCGCGGAAAGAAAAATATTCCGACGCCTCCCTCTTCACTCAGTCCGAGACGCGTAAAAAGATCGTCCGCGCCCTCAACGACACCGTCGACGTGCGCGTTGACGAAAACGACGAGGAAGGCCGCCCCCTGACCGATTGGATCAACGAAATCAAGCGAGAAAAGGGGATCAACATTGTTTTCGACCGCGCCGCCATCGACGAGAGCGAAAACTCGCTCGACGAGATGGTGATTCAGGACACGCTCCTTTCGGTCAGCCTCCGAACCGCCCTGAATCTCGTTCTTCGTCCGTACGACCTGGTGCCGTGCGTGCGGGACGAATATTTGTACATTACGACGAAAGACACGATCGACGGTCTCGAATCTTCGGACGACCTGTGGCGCGAGATCTACCATCTGCGTTACTATCCCGTTTCGGATCTGACGCTGGTACCCAGTTCGAGCGGCTCGCTTAGCGGTCTGAGCGGCGGGAACAGTATGGGCGGCATGGGCGGCGGCGGCTTCGGAGGCGGCGGCTTCGGCGGGAACCGCGGCGGCGGCTTCGGCGGAAACTTCAATGTGCCCGCCAAGGCGGATAAACGGCCCGCGGCGGCCGAAAACGCGCCGGTCGGCACGCTCATGAAGGCGCCGGCCGATCTCGACCAGAAGTGGGACGACTACTTCCTGGCCAAGGCGCCCAAGGCGCCGGAGCCGGTCGGGGAAGGATCCGACGAAGAGCGCGAGGCGAAACGCGAAGAGCAGCAGTCGGAATACCGGGAGGCGCTCTACAACTTTCAGATGGAGTTTGTCAAGCAGGTCAACGATCTGATGAAATCCCAGCGCTTTGACGAGGCGGCCGCTGCGCTCAAAGCTGCGCTGCGCGCCGACATGGCGGCCGGCTGGATGTACGAAGCGCTGGCGATCGCCCTGATGCAGGCCGACGCCCCGCAGGAAGAGGTCGAACGGGCGATTCTCTCGGCGGCGGAATTTGCCGACGACCCGGTGACGATCCTGGGCGTGGCGGGTTATCTGGAAACGATCGGATCGACGAAAAAAGCTCTGGAACTCTACCGCGAAGTCTCAAAATACGATCCCGCGCGTCCCGAACCGTATATCCGCGCCCTGGCGCTCGCCCAGGAGGCGGGGGACGAAGACGCCCAGAAGTGGGTCACCGTCGGGATCGCCTCCGGCGCGTGGGAAGGGCGTCTTGAATCCGACGTTTGGGAGGCGGGAAGCCGCCTGGCCGAAGAGCTGATGGCAAAAATGGAGAAAGAGGGGCGGACCGAAGAACTCGCCGAATATCAACGCGAATTGACCGAAGCGCTGGTTCGCGATCTGGTGATCGAGGTCCGCTGGACCGGCGACGCCGAGATCGACCTTTCCGTGAAAGAACCGGTCAACACGGTCTGTTGGTTCGGTCAGCCGAGAACCGGCGCGGGGGGGATTCTTCGAACCGAAGCCGTCACCGCCTCGACGCTCGAAGATCAGCACGAAGGGGAACGGTGCAAGGTCTACACCTGTCCGATGGCGTTCACCGGCAATTACGACGTGATCGTCCGCCGGAGCTGGGGAGAGCTTCCGCAGGGAAAAGTGACCGTCAATATCATTTCCGGGATCGGAACCGAAAACGAAAAGGTCGCCACCTACCCGCTTGACATGAAAGAGGGGAAAGCCGGGTTTACCGTCGAACTGGAAAACGGCCGGCGGAGCGAAGAAGTCAAGCGTGAACTCTTGACCGCTTCGGCGCTGGTCGAGCAGCTTCGCGTGAAAACCGACAAAGAGATTTCCGAAAAGGTGAAAGCTTATCAGACCCGTTCGGCCAAGGCGTCCGCGGCGCGCACCGCGGCGAATCAGAACTACGCGGCGTCGTATACCCAAGAGGGGAAAACGACGGAAAAGAACCCCGAGACCGAATTTACGACACCTGAGCTTCAGTACACCTTGGGCGCCGATTCCGGTTATATGCCGGTCATCAGCACCATCTCGGTCGGGGCGCAGATGCAGCCGAATTTGGGGGTCACTCCCGATCGGCGTTATGTTCTTATTTCCCCGAACGCCGCGTTCAGCGGAATGCTCCGCATGTTTCAGTACAACACGTCGTCGGGCGGCGGTATGTCGGGAAGCAGCTACGGCGGCGGCGGTTTGAGCGGCGGCTACGGCGGCATGTCGGGGGGCGGCGGCCGCGGGATGGGGAGCATCAGCAGTATGCGCGGAGGCAGCGGCATGGGAGGCGGCAGTTTCGGCGGTATGGGGGGCGGCGGCAGCCGCGGGATGAGCGGCGGCATGGGGGGCGGCATGGGCTTCTAGCCGGGGTGTTTTTTTAAATTTTCCCTGTTAAAATAAAAAAAACGCCGCATTTGGGCGAATAACGCAATTATCTTTCCTCGGCATACGCGTCCGAGGCGCGTATGCCGGGTTGTTCTAACATCGGAGGGAGGTGCCTTTTGGGCGTCAAAAAGGTCAGTTTCTGGACGGGCGTATTTATCGTCGCGGTCGTCATCCTGCGTCTTGCGATAGGATGTCATTTTCTCTATGAAGGGCTCTGGAAAATGGACCCGTCGAACGAGTTCAGCGCGAAAGGGTTCCTGGGAATTGCCAAAGGTCCGACCGCGGAGCTCTACTACAAAATGCTGCCCGACCTGACCGGCGTCGAACGGCTCCAGATGGCCGAAGCGGTTGAGGGGAAGATGGTCGACGGCAAATTCGAAGCCGGAAAATCGGTCGGCTGGACTCTTCCCGTCTTCGAAACGGCGTGGTTTAAATACTACAACCGCTATCTCGAAAAGTACGGACTGAATGCCGAAGACAAGGCGGCGCAACGCGCCGAGACCGACGCGATCTTCAACCAGTATGTGAATTCGCTCCGGGAATGCACTCTCGAACAGCGCGACGCGATTCGCGAACTGATGGGGAGCCGCAAACGCCTGGAGGCGAAACAAAAAGTCAAGACCGACGGCGCCGAACATCAGAAGGTGTGGGACTGGGATAACAAGCTCAAGCTTCGCAACGAGGGGGACGCGATGGCCTCGGTTCCCGAAAAGATGGGCGCCAATATGCAACTGGCTCTCTGGGACGAGCTGACGCCGGAACAGAAAGCGCTCGGCGAGATTCCGCCGATCGCCTACGGTTCGAACCATGTGCCGGGGCTCGAATTCATCACCAAGATTCCCGTGATCAAAGGGTTCGCCGTTCCTTCGCGAATGGGGCTTCTCGACCTGGGAGTGACGATCGGTCTGACAGCGATCGGTCTTTGTCTGATGCTCGGTTTCTGCACCCGCCTTGCGGCGCTGGGTGGCGCAATCTTCATGGTCAACGTCGTTCTGACCCAATTCCCCTGGCCGACGGTCTATCCGCACGCGCCTGAAGTGGTCGGTCACTCGATGGTGGTGAGCAAGGACACCGTCGAACTCTTCGCCCTCCTTCTTTTGATCATTCTTCCGGCGGGGCGCTGGGGAGGTCTGGACTGGTTCCTCTGGAACTGCGGCGGCAAGCAGCTGGCGCGGCTGTACCGTTGGAAGAAAGACCCGTTCACTCCGGAAATCACCGCGGACTCGACCGAAGGAGCCTGTTGCGGCTGCGCTTCGGGAAAGGACGAGGCCTAACGAGCCGGTTCGGGGCGAGATTTCAAAAAGAAAAAACTTCCATCACATATTCAGGGTAACAGAATGACGAATCAAACAGACAAAACTCAGCTCGGATGTTCCCGCCGCAATTTTATGAAAGCGGGCGTACTGGCGGCGGCGGTGCCGGCCGCCGGGCTCGGAGCGTTCTACTTCGGTTATACCAAGGTCAAGGGGGATCCGGTGCGTGTGGCGATCCTGGGGACCGGCGACGAAGGGAGTGTTCTGCTGGGCGCGATCAATCCCGACTACGTTCAGGTTAAGGCGATCGCCGACATTCGCCCGTATAACCAGTTCCGGGCGTTCCACGGCGACAATTACAGCGACGCGGCGCTGGCGGCGCGGTGCGGACTGATGACGAAGTACGGTTGGAAAACCGAAGACGAGGCGCGCCGCCACGTCAAGGTCTACGCCGACTACCGCGATCTTCTTCTGGACGCCGACAAACTCGGGATCGAGGCGGTCATCATCGGTTTGCCGCTTCATCTGCATGCCCCCGCTTCGGTTCAGGCGATGAGCCGCGGGCTCCACGTGATCTGCGAAAAACTGATGGGGCACTCGATCATCGAATGCAAAGAGATGGCTCGAGCGGCGAAACAGTTCGGCAAACACCTGGCGATCGGCCATCAGCGGCATTACAACATCCTTTACCACGAGGCCGAAGAGCAGATCGAACGGGGGCTTCTGGGCGATCTGCACTACATCCGCGCGCAGTGGCACCGCGGAAATTCGCCCGGGGCCGACTCGTGGCAGATGCCGATGCCCGACCCGCTCAAACCGACCGACAAACAGGCCGGAAAACTCCGCGATGAGCTTGCCGCCTGGAAACAGAACCTCGCCGAGGCGAGCGGTCTGGATATAGAAAAATGGCGGAAAAAGGTGATTCAGAAGGAAGCCGAACTGACCGACGCGCTTTTGGCGAAGTCCGGTTCAAAATACAAGGGCGTCGAGCTGAAAACCCCCGCCGAGTACGGGTATCAGAACGCCGATTTCGGGAAAGGGACGAAATATGCCTATGACCGGCCGGCGGCCGAAGAGCTGGTTCGCTGGCGTCTTTGGAAACGGACCGGCGGCGGGCTGATGGTCGAACTGGGGAGCCACCAGTTGGACGCGGCGTCGATCTTTCTGGCGGCGAACAACCGCCGCGCCGCCGCGCTTCGCGGCGACGACCCGAACGCCCTGCCCGACCGCGGCAAGGTTCATCCGCTGAAAGTCTACGTTTCGGCGAACCGCAACCTTTTCGGGCTCGACCGCCAGGTGCACGACCACATCACCACCTTGGTCGAATTTCCCGCGCCGAATTACGACCCCAACACGATCGACGGACGGAAGCGAACCATCACGGTGCAGTACTCGACGATCAACGGGAACGGGTTCGGCGGATACGGCGAGATCGTTTTCGGAACCAAGGGGACGATCATCCTCGAACGCGAACAGTCCGCCGAACTCCTCCGCGGTCCGTCGACGAGCAAGGTCGAAAAGAAAGCCGCCGGGGCCGCCGCGCTTGATACGCAGGCGAGCGCCCCCGCCCAAAAGGCGGTCGCCAGCGCCGCCGGCGCCGGTCCGGCCGTCAGCCGCGGCTATAAGGAAGAGATTGAACATTGGGCTTGGTGCATTCGCGAAAACCCGAACAACACCAATCCGGCGCTCCAGCCGCGCTGCAACCCGAAAATCGCTCTGGGCGACGCGGTCATCGCGCTGGTCACCAATATTGCCGCCGACAAGGGCGAAAGCGTTAACTTCAAAGAATCCTGGTTCGATCCGGAAAACGACGAGACGCCGGAAAACGATCTGACCGATCTGAAAGGAACGCCGAATCTGGATCAAGAGAAATACAAGATCGGCTGAGCCGGCAGAACACAAAGGAATCGGGAACCAACTAAAACATTCGCGATTGAAGGACTCCCCTTCCCTTTGACGGGAGGCCGGACGACCGAAGCGCACCAAGATACCAACAGAGGAAAAAAATGAATTTAACGCCGGAACAGAAAGCAATCGGAAAAGAGAATTTCCTGGCGGCGGTCGGCAGTTCCGTCACGCGCCGGGAATTTCTGAAAAAGTCGTCTCAGGAAAATCTCGCCTCCGGTAAAGGGATGGGCGCGTACTACTTTCACTATGGCGAATTCAAAGACCCGGTGAAAGTCGCCGTCCTGGGGACCGGAGACGAAGGAAGCGTTTTGATCGGCGGGATCAACCCGAAGTATATCCAGGTGGTCGCCATCGCCGACATCCGCCCGTATAACCAATACCGCGCGTTCCACGGCGACGTCTACAGCGCCACCGCCGCGGCGGTCCGTCCCGGTCTGATGAAAAAATACGGTTATAAGACCGAAGCGCAGGCCAAGGCGAACATCAAAGTCTATAACGACTACAAAGACCTTCTGAACGACGCCGAAAAACTCGGGATCGAAGGGGTCATTATCGGTCTTCCCCTTCATCTTCACGCTCCAGCGGCGATTCTGGCGATGCAGAAAGGGTGCCACGTGCTGACCGAAAAACTGATGGGGCATTCGGTCGCCCGCTGCAAAGAGATGGCACGCGCCGCGCGGCTTTACAAAAAGCACCTGACGATCGGGCATCAGCGGCATTACAACATCCTCTACGATCACGCGACCGACCTGATCAACCGCGGCGTGATGGGCGATCTTCACTATATCCGCGCGCAGTGGCACCGCGGGAACCTTCCCGGTTCCGACTCGTGGCAGATGCCCCTTCCCCCCGGCTCGAAAGAAAAAGATATCGAGGCGACCCGCCTGCAGGACGAATGGAAAGCCTGGTCCGCCGAAGTTCAGCGCCTGAAAGCCGGGATCGTCGAAAAAGAGGCGCTGATCGACAAGATCAGCAAGCTTCCCGATGCCGAAAAGACCGCCAAGAAGATCGACGAGGCCAAACGTCTGTCGAAAGAGAAGGCGGCGTATGAAAAAGATCTCGCCGCGTGGCTTCCGAAACTCGAGCAGAAACGCGCCCAGCTTCAGGACGTGATCCTTCTCAAAGGAGGAAAAATCGGCGACCGCGAGTTCAAGTCGGCCGACGAGTACGGCTATCAAAAAGAAGAGCGCGAAGACGCCGGTCAGGCGTATGACCGCCCCGCGATCGAAGAGCTGATTCGATGGCGCCTTTGGAATCGTACCGGCGGCGGCCTGATGGCCGAGCTGGGGAGCCACCAGTTGGACGCGGCTTCGATCTTCATCGCCGCGGCGCACGGCGGCAAAAAACAATATCCGCTTGCGGTTTCGGCGACTTCGTCCCGTTCCCTCTTCTCGTCCCTCGACCGCGACGTCGACGACCACATCTCGGCGGTCTACGACTATCCCGCGCCGGGGTATGACCCGAGCGACGAACTCGGCTCGCAGCGGAAGATCACCGTGGCGTATTCGACGATCAACGGCAACGGTTTCGGCGGTTACGGCGAAACCGTCTTCGGCACGAAGGGGACGCTTCTGATCGAGACCGAAAAGGAGGGACTCCTGTACCGAACCAGCGCGATCAACGACAAGACTCGCGTCGCCAAGTCCGGATCGGGCGAACTCGATATCGTGATCGACGACGAGGGAGATCCCCTTTCGGCGGCGATCGGGTATCAGGGGATATACGCCACCGATGTTTCGCGCGGGTACTGCGAAGAGATCGAACACTGGGCCTACTGCATTCGGAAGAACCCGACCGCCGACCCCGATCTGGTCGACCAGTCCTACGAAGACCCGACCCTGGTCGGTCCCGACGCGGGAAAGAAGCCTTCGATGCCGAAACTCGTGACCCGGTGCCGCGGCGACGTGGCGCTTTGGGACGCGGTCATCGCTCTGACCACGAATATCGCCGCCGATCTCCGTCTGACCGTGCCGTTCAAAAAGGAATGGTTTGACGTCGAAAGCGACGACACCCCCGAATTCGACTATGCCGACCAAACGGTCGAAAAGAAAGACGGGGAAAGCGACGCCGACTATCAGAAACGCGTCGCCGACTTCAAAGCGTTCCAGACGCCAAATCTCGACCGAGCCGAATATAAACTCTAAAAAACGGCCGAGCCGAACGAACATTGCCCCGGAACGGATTCCGCTTCGGGGTTTTTTTGTGTGAAAACGGGAGCGGGACGGTTCCCGTTTCATTTTCAATCCTCGTTAGATCGCCCTGACTCGGGGGGCCGCCGTGAATCGAAAGCGTCTCTGTTTCGTTTCGCTTGCCGCCGCGTTTTACGCGGCGTTCCTCTATTACCTTATGGCCGGGCATCAAGTACATTTTCTCGAGTTTTTTGTTCTCTTTGCAAGTCTGCACATCGGTTTCGCGGCGACCGTTTATTTAACGGTCAAAGGGAAGTCGGTCACAAGAATCCAACGCTTGAACATGATCCTGATAACCCTTGGGATTGCCTGCCCTTTTCTCTTGTTTCTGGAGTATTATTTGGCGTTTACGGGCCCTGAAATCCTTGGAGTGGTTCTCGCTTGCGCGGGACCGGTCGTCGGAACGGCCGCGGCGGGCGCGTATTTAATCATCAACAGAAAAAGTCTCGGGATTTTTGCCTGGCTATTCCTTTTATTTCTGTTTTTGCTGAATATCCTTGCCTCTCCGCCCGTCTTCCTTATGATAGAACACTGTTGGGGGACGTCGCTTAACCGCCTTGGATGGCAGGGCCGATATGACGGCGGTGAAAAAATCTATTGCCGATTTACGGAGAAAACGGCGGAGCAACTCGTTTCGCTGACCCAAGGCGGACGTCCGGTCTCCCTCGAATTTAAAATGTGTGACATAACGGATGACGTCGTCGCGATTCTTTCCGGCAATCCGTATGTTAAAAGCCTCTCGATCATTGACTGCCCGAACATTACCGACGGTGTCGTGGAGCGGATCTCCCATATTCCCCGTTTGAAGACCGTTGATCTATCGGACAATCCTCAGTTAAAGAAGGCCGATTTTTCGAAACTTGCCGATCTGACAAAGCTGAAAACCCTCAGACTGCGGGGAGATTTCAACCTTTCCGAAGAAAGCCTGGAGTCGATTCGCCGCCTTCGGCATCTAGAGGTCATCGAGATGAATTTTAAAGATTCCGCCGAACCGGAACGTCCGGCGAAAACCTCCGGAGAGGGACAAACGGCGGTTCAAAGAAAAGAGGCGCGATGAATAAACGAAAAGTTTTGATTCTTACGGTCGAGATCGGCGTCCTTTGCCCGGTCTTTTTTCTGCTCGGAGTTTTTGTTTTTTTTTGCCGGGAAGACGGAGTATTTCGATTTGTGGCAGCGTCTGCTGGACTGCTGCCAAACGGCGCCGGTTCCGTTTCTTGCTCCGGGACCGATCGGCTTTGCGTGTCTGCTGACAATCCTGGTTCGCGAACGGGAGAGTCTCCCCCTTTGGGCCTGGATTCCGCTTTTTCTGCTACTGCTCCTGAACCTCGCGCTGATCGTGCTGACAATCCTTGTCTGGCACTATGAATGTGTGTGGTAGGAGAACCGAGACGGAGAGAAAACCGTGAAAAATGTCAAGCACTGAATATCGTCCTGATTGCGAATGGCGTCCTCTGTCCGATCGCTTTCCCTTTCGGTCACGCCGGCGTGCTGACTGCCGGAACGGCGTTTCTGTGCGATTATGGGTGCGTGGCGCCGATACCGTTTCTTCTTCTGCTGCACATAAACATCCGTTGCGTTCCTTGTGTTCACCGTTTCGCGGAACATTCCCGAGAATATGAGTGCCGCTCAAAACCCGAATCGGTTTCGGCCCCGAATCGGCGGATATTCGGCGGCGGCGCGGATCCGGAAAACCGCGTTTTCGCGGAGCAGGCCGGTGTGCCGTCCCTCTTTTTTTAATCTGTATTACGTATACCGCGCCGCGGTCTCTTTCCCGACGAGCAGGGTCAGCCGGCCGGGGAGAATCCGTACGTCGACGGGAAGAATCCCGCCGGGGTCGCCGTCGATCTGGTAGGGAATCCGCGCGTCCAGGTTCCGCGGCACGAGCCGGAAAGCCGCGCGTTTTTCGAATGTGTAGCCGGAAAAGAATCGGTGACTTTTTCCAAAGAGCGCCAGAACAACGCCGAAGAGGGAAGGGAAGAGACCGCCGCGGCGAAAACCGCAGAAATCGAGAAGGGCGTCTTGCGGGTCGGAGCCGGTTACCGGCGCGGCGCCGAACCCGTAGCGGGGAATATTGAAGAGGAACGCCCAGCGGACCGCGTCGAACGAGCCGGACGTTTCGCGTTCCGGCGACTCGACCCGTATGGGGGGATAGGGATAACGCCGGATCGAACGGAGCGTCGGACCGAAATAGGAGCGGTAGCCGATATGCCCTCGGTCGCCCGAACCGCTTTTGTATTTTTCTTCCCGATTCCGGTGAACTTGAGAAACGATTTCGGCGTCGATTCCCGCGGTCAGCATGATCAGAAAAAGCCTGCCGTCGGCGGCGGCCGCGTCGAGCGTGACGGTTCGCCCTGCGTCGATGACCGCCGCCGCGCGGGCCGGGTCGAACGGAAGACGAAATTCTTTGGCCAGCAGATTGGCGGTTCCTGCGGGGAGAAGGGCGATCGGCGCGCCGGGCGGCGTGCGCCGGACGAGCTCGGCGGCGGTTCCGTCCCCCCCGACGCCGACCAGAGCGCGGAGTTCTCCCGATCGGAAAAGCGCGTCGGCTTTCTCCTCGACCTCGTCCAGGTTGGTGAGAAGATCGGCGCGATAGCCGCGGGCCGTCAGGAGAGCGCGCAGTTTTTCCGCCCGGCGTGCCGACGAACGTCGGCCCGCTTTCGGATTGAGCGAAATCAGAATCTGTCGTCGTTCGGCCATGCGTTTGCGGGGTTAGGGAAGGGGAGAGGGCGGCTTTTTCCGGAGAACCACCCTCCGCACCTTAGAATATACCCGAACGGATTGAAATTTCAAAGAAAAGGGGGGCCCGTCCCTTGACGGAACAGTTAAAGAAGGTAATATTTATTAAGGATTGCGCGGTTTGCCGCTCTCCTGACGCCCGAGTAGCTCAACTGGCAGAGCGCAGCATTCGTAATGCTGAGGTTGGGGGTTCGATTCCCCCCTCTGGCTTTTCCGAGCTGTG